>JAKLLS010000008.1 GCA_022014155.1 Marinobacter sp.
CTTCCAGCTTAGCGGGCAACCGCTGGGCTGGGGAGAAGGCTCAATCAGTATCAAACGCGTCAAAGGCGACGCTCGTACCTCGCGCGCTTTACGCGGGCGTTACACATTGCAGGAGGCATCGTGATAGTCATCTATGGAATCAAAGAACACCTTAATCCCATCAAGGCTCAGCTCTCTGAGGTCATTCACGGATGCATGCAATCTGTACTCGGAATGCCGGAAGACAAGCGGGCTCATCGTTTTATCCCGATGGATGCCGAGGATTTTTATTACCCAGGTGGCAGAACTCCAGCCTACACTGCTATTGAGATCAACATGATGCAGGGGCGGGCTCCCGAGACCCAAAAAGCTCTGATCAAGGAGCTCTTCAACAAGATTGAGTCTGTGGTTGGCATATCACCTGTGGACATCGAAGTGACAATTAAGGAGCAACCTGCCCATTGTTGGGGATTTCGAGGCATGACTGGAGACGAGGCACGTGACCTCAAGTACTCAGTCAATGTGTAACAAATCGCTCAAGTACGTTCCCGGCCTAACGGCCGTCCACTGGACGTCCCTGACGGGCCGCCGCTTAGCTTTGCGTTACACCTCACTGATCCGACCTTGACGCCTGTACGGCAACGCCGTATATTTTGGCAATGCTATTCATCGAAACCTCAACATTCACCAAGCTATTGCCGAACTACCTCACGGACGAGGAATACCGGGGGCTTCAAACCTATCTTTTACAGAAGCCGGATGCCGGGGATCTGATCAAAGGTTCGGGTGGCGTTCGTAAAGTTCGATGGGCACCAGCGGGTTCGGGAAAGAGCGGTGGTATCAGAGCCATTTACTACTGGAAGAAGTCTGACCACGAGATATGGATGCTCACGCTGTACAGTAAATCAGAGCGCGCCAGCATTCCTGGCCATACGCTCAAGCAGATAGCGGAGGCAATCAAAAATGGGTGACAGGAACCTTGGGGCAGAGATTCTTGACGGTATCAATGAAATCAAGCAGTTCAAGAAAGGCAAACTGGCTCTACGAACACATGAGCTTTCAGAACCTTCACCGCCCAAAGTAATCAGGTTGAAATTGCACATGTCGCAGTCAGCATTTGCCGGTCTTATGGGCGTGAGTGTGCGAACCCTTCAGGATTGGGAACAGGGTCGGCGCGAGCCGCAGGGTCCTGCGATTGCGCTTCTGCGCATTGCTGAGCAACACCCGGAAGTTTTTAGTCAGCTTCACTGACCAAAGTGAGGTGTAACCAGGCCATGCACCGGATGCCAAAACCTCCGCTTCGCTCTGGTTTTGTCACCGGTGATGGCGGGCGTTATATTTCTTAAACCTCAATCAAGGAAGATCATGAGAGTATCGACATTTCCCCTAATCATTCTCTGCCTATTCATGGGCTTCACCTTTTGGGTCATGGCCGGTGCAGAGCAGTCGCTTTTGGCCTTTGGTGTACAGCTTATGTCTAGCCCGGATACCGCCCAGGTTGTCATAGACCTCTACATTCTCGCCGCGTTGGCTTGTGTCTGGATGTACCAAGACGCCAAAAGCCGTGGCAAAGGGTTGGGTTATCTCATCCCATTTTTCGTTCTTACAGCGGTGTTTGTATCTGCAGGCCCGCTACTGTATTTAGTGCTGCGTGGTGGCCGCGAAACCGATGCCGCAACCAGCAAAATATGACCAACCGCATCAGTACGCGGCCGATGGCCGCCGCTGTGCTCCGCGTTAGGAAACCACAATGACTCTACGAACACTCCCCTTTTGGCTCGTCGATGTATTTGCTAACCAGCCATTGTCAGGCAATGGTTTGAGTGTGTTCTTGCTTGATGGCGATTTGCCCAAACATGTCATGCAGAACATTACTCAGGAAATGCGCCAGTTCGAGACAATTTTCCTGCAGCGGACCGATCAATCATCAAAATTCAATGCCCGGATCTTCACAATGGAAGAGGAGCTTTCCTTTGCCGGACACCCAGTCATCGGGGCAGCCGCAATGCTTCATTCTGAGTTCTTCTCGACGGAAGATGAGGTTCGCCTTGAGTTTGTAATTCATGACCGAAGCATCAACTTGACGAGCCGTCGCCAAGGTGAGTCCTATGTCGTAGAAATGGATCAAGGAATTGCAACTATTAATCCCCCGATTCCAGCGGAAAGAAATGAAGTCTTTTTAGAGGCGCTGAATCTTTCAATCACTGATTTGGCTCCAAAGCTTCCGTTACAGGTAGTTTCAACGGGACTTCCTTACCTAATCGTGCCTATAACTTCCAACCTTGAACGCGCCCGGATCGTTGCTTCTGACTTTGAGGCTTTGCTAGCGACAGTGGGTGCCAAATTTGTCTACGTCTTGGAGGTAAACGAACTCGAAGGACGTACTTGGGATAATGATGGTAGTGTCGAAGATATCGCAACTGGCAGCGCAGCAGGGCCGGCCGCGGTGTATTTGGTTACACATGGGCGCGCACCCGTAGGTGATACCCTTGTTTTGGCACAGGGACGATTTCTGCATAGGCCAAGCGAGCTTTATGCAACTGTTCAGGCAGGCTCTGAATTAAACGTGACCATAAGGGGTAAAGTCTGTTTAGTTGGCAATGGAACGCTACGACTTCCTAACCAATAGTTCCAGTACGTTCCGGGCCTGGCGACCCTGCACCGGACAGCCTTGTCGCCGCTTCGCTATGTCAAGGCTGCCGCTGAACAACGGCGTTGATATGACTGCCCATTAGGGGGCTGCCCCCTAATGGGCAGTCATGAAATCCAGCAAGTAAGGAAATCACATGGATGAGTGGCAGTACCTTTGGGACCACTTCAAATTTAATGCGGAGCAGAGGTTAAAGGGCTTCAACTTCTTTGTGCTTCTCTCGATCTTCGCAGATGGTGGTGTTTTCACCGCCATCGACAGGCAGTTCAATCCTGTCCTTCTCGCAATGCTGGGTTCATTTATCATTATTTTGGTGCTGGTGTAGTGGTCTACGGTGGAATCCGATGGGCTTGCTAGCCAGTCACGGAAGACGGACGGCTCACAGCCGATTTGATGTTCCAGTCAATTTTCATGGGCGCGTATGCAACCAGTGGCTGATGTCGGGCGTATCTACGCTGCGCTCCTGTACGCCGAAAAGCCAAAACGTTACAGGTACTTATGACATTACACATTGAAACTCCGCTGATTGAATCCTCCCCATTGAGCGTCATCACAGGGCGTTCGGTTTGGCTTAAACTCGACGCACTGCAGCCACCTGGATCATTCAAGATCCGGGGTATCGGTAATGCATGTGAGACCTATCTCGCCCGGGGGGCTTGTAGGTTCGTTTCGTCCTCTGGAGGCAATGCTGGCTTGGCTGTTGCCTACGCTGGTCGTCGTTTGGGTGTTCCCGTGACGGTTGTGGTGCCTGAAACCACCACTGAAAGAGCTAAGGAACTCCTACAGTTGGAGAAAGCGGAGGTCATTGTGAATGGTGCGTCCTGGCAAGAAGCCAACGCCTTTGCGCAATCGTTAATCGGTACATCGGATGCGTTTCTCCATCCCTTTGATGATCCGCTGCTTTGGCAAGGCCACGCAACGCTGATTGATGAAGTTTTTCGCTTTGGTCTTAAGCCCGACGCTGTCGTGCTCTCCGTCGGTGGCGGTGGTCTGATGTCAGGTGTGGTCGAAGGACTTCATCGCAACGGATGGAGTGATGTTCCTGTGTTCGCCGTAGAAACCACGGGCGCCGCATCATTTCACGCAGCGGTGAAAGCCGGTCATACGGTTGAACTGGAACAGATAACAAGCATCGCCACCTCGCTTGGAGCCAAGCGTGTTTGCGAAAAAGCCTTCCAGTGGTCCAGGCAGCACCCAATCCACAGTGTGGTGGTATCCGACCAAAGTGCGCTGACTGCTTGCGAACGTTTTCTTGACGATCATCGGATATTGGTGGAGCCCGCCTGCGGTGCAAGTCTGGCAGTGGCCTATGAAAATGCACCAGAGCTTGAAAATTTTAGCAATATTCTGGTTGTGGTATGCGGCGGAGCTACTTCGACAATTGACCAGATTAGAGACCTCAATGGACACTAGTATCAAGAGTTTATTTCAACACTACCTGACCCAGCTGGATGACGAGAAGCTATTAAAGGATAAAGCAGGGTTTTCAGAAGTAGAACTGTCACAACCCGTGTTTATTCACCATTATATTTTCCCAAATTTTTTATTTCACATAAGCATGGTGTATCGCAGTCTTCAGTGTTCCCACGACGATAACTCTGGCTGCTATGTTTAGGGTTAGGATGTGGTTCCTGATCCGGGGCCGCCCATAATCTGTAAGAGGGGCATGCCATGACATACGATCTTCTGGATGAAAGCGGGCAGATTCTTCGTGCGGCAGGACGTCTCGGTCAGATTGACCCCAATGTGATGGAGTATCTTGCCGCACCCGGACGCGTGGTGTCGTTTCGCATTCCACTGAAGATGGACGACGGCAGCTTTCGCGTCTTCGAGGCCCATCGTGTCCGTTATAACGATGCTCTGGGTCCGAGTCGTGATGGGACACGTATTTCTGCCCATCTCGACCTTGATGAGGTGAAATCGCTGGCACTGATTATGGCGATCAAACATGCGGCTGGCCGGATTCCTGCCGGTGGGGGCAAGGGCGGCATCGTGGCCGACCCGCGTGAACTGAGTGATCGGGAGTTGCAGTCTCTTTGCAGGGCCTACATTCGCAACCTGCGCCCCCGTGGTCCGGCTTACGATGTGCCCGGTGCGGATATCGGCACGGGGCTGCAATCCATGAGCTGGATGCTGGACGAATATGAATCTGTCACCGGATACCATGAGCCGACAGCGGTTAATGACAAACCCCCCATCCTTGGCGGATCGCTGGGGGGGTATGAGGCAACCGGCAGCGGTGTTTTCGACGTATTTCGGGAGGCTGCGGAGCTGCATGGCTTTGATATTGAAAGTGCCCGTGTCGCTATTCAGGGCTTTGGCCAGGTCGGGTCGGTAGCGGCAAGCCTGTTATACGAGGCCGGTTGTGATGTGGTGGCGGTGAGTGATAGTCGTGGCGGCGTCTACGCGAACGCCGGGCTCGATATTCCCGGTCTGTTGGCGCACAAACAGGCCACGGGGAAAGTCGCAGACTTTGCCGGCAGCCAGTCCTTAACCAGTGCAGAGATGCTGGAATGTGACTGCGATGTGCTGGTGCCTGCGTCAGTTCAGGGCGTAATTACCGCTGATAATGCCGACAGGATCAGGGCCCGGATGGTGGTGGAGGCAGCCAATGCCCCGATCACGGTCGCCGCCGAAGAGATGCTGCTGGAAAAAGGGGTGATCGTCGTACCGGATGTACTGGCCAACGCCGGTAGTGTGCATTTATGCCAAATGGAACGTAGCCAGGGGCTCTCCGATTATTACTGGGATATTGATACGGTTAACCGCATGCGACAGGAGCGGTTGACCAGAAGCTACCGGGAAGCGTTGAATACGGCAGCTGAATACCAATTAAAATCAATCCGGCTGGGTGCGTGGATTAATGCACTTAAACGGATTGAAGAGGCGATGCACATGCGCGGCTGGTGTTAGTCGGGTTTTCTCAGGGAGTATTTTGGGGCAGGAGTAACCTCCCCTCAACGCGGTCACGGCATGTTCCGGCAGGACTGCAACAACAGTTGCCAGTGCGGCGGGTGTCCGGACCCCGGCAGGGTGCCATTGCTCTGGCGGATGGCGCGATAGGCTTGCCCCTCGTGAAGGACCTGGTCACCGACACTGTAGCTCCCGGCGAAGGACCACGTCGGGAGTTCCGGGCAGTTGGCCTCGGTTGTGTCTGATGTTTGCGGCTGTGTGTCTTCGGCCTGAGTTGCTTCCGGGCGGCGTTCTGACCGGTCCTGGTCTGTGGCGCACGCGGGAGGCTCTTCAAGGCGTTGCCAGGCGAACGCCCCCTGTCCAGGTTCGCGGCCTTCGTGACGTTCTTGAGAGCGGTACCAGTCGCCTTGATAATACGTGACTGCGCCACGCGCATAATAGCGGGTCGGTACCCAACCGTTCTCCGACTCGGAACACGTCGGCGCCGCGAGGGCAGGCATGACGGCAATCGGGGAGGCCAGGAGGGCAGCCAGGAACAGACCGGTTAACAATCGGTTTGTCATATTGAGGTGATACCCGCTTTGGCTGCCCGGGCCGCGTGCAGCTTCTTGTAGCTGTCGATCAGCCGCAGGTGCTTGTCCAGGCCTTCCAGTTGCATGTTGGTCGGGGTCAGGCCATGGAACCGCACCTCACCGCTGACTGAACCCACCACGGCGTTCATGGTGTCGTCCCCGAACATGCGCCGGAAGTTGGTCAGGTAGTCGTCCAGCGTCATCTCATCATCGAGGGTGACTTCCAGCACCGCCTGTATTGCCTGGTAAAACAGCCCGCGTTCGACGGTGTTGTCGTTGAATTGCAGGAACATGTCGACAAACTCGAGGGCTTCCTCGTGCCACTGCAGGGCGAGGCAGATCAGGATTTTCAGCTCCAGGATGGTGAGCTGGCCCCACACAGTGTTCTCGTCGAACTCCACGCCGATCAGGGTGATGATCGTCATGTAGTTGTCGAGCTGGCTGGCTTCCAGGCGCTCGACCAGATCGGCCAGTTGCTCATTGCTCAGGCGGTGCAGGTTGAGGATGTCTTCCCGGTAGTCCAGGGCCATGTTGGTGTTATCCATGATCAGATCCTCGACCGGATACACCTCGGAATATCCGGGCACCAGGATGCGGCAGACCGGTGCGCCCAGTTCCTCGTAAACGGCCACATAGGCTTCCTTGCCCATGTCCGCGAGGATGCTGAACAGGCCCTCGGCTTCTTCCGCGTTGGTGCCGGAGAAATCCCACTCACAGAATTCGTAATCGGATCTGGCACTGAAGAACCGCCAGGACACCACGCCGGTGGAATCGATAAAGTGTTCGACGAAGTTGTTGGGCTCGGTGACCGCCAGGCTGTTGAACGTGGGCGGTGGCACGTCGTTCAGGCCCTCGAAGCTGCGACCCTGGAGCAATTCCGTCAGGCTGCGTTCCAGCGCCACTTCAAAACTCGGGTGGGCACCGAAGGAGGCAAACACGCCGCCGGTTCTCGGGTTCATCAGCGTCACGCACATCACCGGGAACTGACCGCCCAGGGAGGCGTCTTTCACCAGTGTAGGGAAGCCCTGGGCTTCCAGGGCTTCGATACCCTCGAGAATGTCCGGGTATTTCTCCAGTACTTCCCGGGGCACATCCGGTAGAGCCACTTCTTCTTCGATGATCTGCTTTTTCACTGCCCGCTCGAAGATCTCCGACAGGCACTGCACCTCTGCTTCCTGCAGGGTGTTGCCGGCACTCATGCCGTTGCTGAGGTACAAGTTTTCGATCAGGTTGGAGGGGAAGTACACCACCTCGCCGTCGGACTGGCGCACGAAGGGGAGGGAACAGATACCACGGTCTCGTCGGCCGGAGTTGGTGTCGATCAGGTGGGAGCCACAGAGCTCCTCCTCGGGGTTGTAGATGGCGAGGCAGTGGTCATCGAGAATGCCTTCGGGCAGTTCGTCGTCCGGTCCGGGCTTGAACCATTGCTCGTTGGGATAATGCACGAACTCGCTGTTGGCGATCTCCTCGCCGAAGAACTGGTCGTTGTAGAAGAAGTTGCAGTTCAGGCGCTCAATGAACTCACCCAGTGCCGAGCACAGCGCACTCTCCTTGGTAGCACCCTTGCCGTTGGTGAAGCACATGGGGGAGGCGGCATCCCGGATGTGCAGCGACCACACATGGGGCACGATATTGCGCCAGGAGGCGATTTCGATCTTCATGCCCAAGCCTTCAAGTATGCCGGTCATGTTGGCAATGGTCTGCTCCAGTGGCAGATCTTTACCGACAATGTAGGTGCTGGTGTCGCCTTCCGGCGCCATCAGCAGAGCCTGGGCGTCTTCGTCGAGGTTTTCGACGGTTTCAATCTGGAATTCGGGGCCGGTCTGCACCACCTTTTTTACGGTGCAGCGGTCGATGGAGCGCAGGATGCCCTGGCGGTCCTTGTCGGAAATGTCTTCCGGTAGCTCCACCTCAATTCTGAAAATCTGGTTGTAGCGGTTTTCCGGGTCGACAATGTTGTTTTGCGACAGGCGGATATTTTCCGTCGGAATATCCCGTGCCTTGCAGTAAACCCGCACAAAGTAAGCCGCACACAGCGCCGATGACGCCAGGAAATAGTCGAAGGGGCTGGGCGCCGAGCCATCGCCCTTGTAACGAATGGGCTGGTCGGTGGTGACGGTGAAATCGTCAAACTTGGCTTCAAGTCGAAGATTTTCCAGAAAGTTAACTTTGATTTCCATGAACAGGGTACCGCGTTTGCAGAATTGAGCGGGCTATGGGAAGCCGGTTGCCATTATCCAGCTTTTGCCGCCTCACGTCTTCCCTACCAGATCAATCGCACCAGGATGGCCGCTACCATCACCAGGGTCAGCCACTTGATCCACTGTGCGCCACGGACTCCCATATTCACCCGGACCGCCACCACGGCACCCGCCATATTACCGAGTGCGAGCACCAGCCCCATGCCCCAAAGCACTTGGTCGTTGAGGGCAAAGATCGCCAGGGCCGGCAGGGTGTAGATCAGAATCACAAAAACCTTGATCACATTCACCTGGGGCAGGTCGATCTTCAGCATGCGGTAGAGCACCACAACGAACAGCGCCCCGACCCCGACCTGGATAAAACCACCGTAGAGACCAATCAGGAAAAGCGCGAGGTATTCGGGAATGCCCAGCCGCTCCGGCGTCAAGGGGCGGGTATCGAGCCGGGGTTGTGGCAGCAGCATGAAAAGGGCGGCGCCGATCATGGCGGTAATCAGCACGCCCTCGAAGATCTGCCGGGGAATCCAGGTGGCTGTCCAGGCGCCAATGAGGGCCCCTGCCACCGCCGGGATGGACAGGCGGATGCTGACCGCCAGATTGCTGTGGCCCGCCCGTAAAAAGCTGCCTACCGCCGTGATGCTCTGCAGGGTGATCGCCACCCGGTTGGTGCCGTTGGCGACCTGGGCCGGCAGCCCGAGAAACATCAGCAGCGGCAGCGTCAGCATCGACCCGCCTGAAGACAGCACGTTGATAAAACCCGCCACACCGCCAATGGCCACCAGGGCCAGGATTTCCATCAGGTTCATGAGCAGTCGATCATGCCGTGGCCGGGTGCGTCATTCCCGTACCGCGCCGGGCACTCCAGACCAGAAACGCCAGGAAAATGACCAGCCCGGCCAGGTCGACCCAGATCATGCCATGGGGCCATAACATCAACGCGCCTACGGGGAACATCAGCAGGCGCAGCCACCAGGTCAGGCGATGTTCCAGGTACCCTTCCATGCCCGCTACGATCGCGTAAATCCCGAACAGCGCAAAGATGAACACCTTGAAAGCCTCAACCGGTGTACCCGACACCAGGGGAGAATAGGCAAACAGCAGCGGGATGATGTACAGACCCTTGGCGATCTTCCAGGCGGTCAGCCCGGTGCGCATGGCGGGGGTGCCGGCGATGGCCGCTGCCGCGAACGCGGTGAGACAGACCGGTGGCGTTACGTTGGAGTCCTGTGACAGCCAGAAGATAATCATATGGGCCGACACCAGTGCCATGGTCAGGGCATGGGGCGACAGGGCCAGCTCCTGCAGCTGGGTGCTGAAGGTGTCCGGTACGCCCGCCAGCAATTGGGTGGCTGTTGTCATATCCATGGGGGCATTGAGCAGGTTCATGCTATCCGGCGCGGTGAGCATGAAGATGGCCTTGGCCTCCTGCGGCAGGTTACCGCTGACCATCAACTCCAGCAGCTGGCTCTGGGCGATCAGGCCATAGATGGCTGGCGCCGACAGGGTGGCCAGCACGATATAGGCGGCGGTGACTGGTAAGCCCATGCCCAGGATCAGCGATGCCAGCGCCACCAGCGTGATGGTGATCAGCAGGCTGCCGCCGGCCCAGTTGGTAATCATCAATGAGAAGGTGTTACCGATCCCGGTGGTGGAGATCACATTCACGATCAGCCCCACGGTAATCAGCAGGATCGCGGTCGTCATGATGTTGCGGGTGCCTTGGGCGAGGGCGTCCAGGATGTCCCTAGGCTTCATCGGGTTTTTGGTCAGCCAGGACGCCACCACCACCGAGATAATGGCAATGCCGGCGGCGTAGGTCGGGGTAAAACCGTAGATCAGCGCGGCCACCAGGATGACCAGCGGCAACAGGTAATGCCAGCCTCCCTTGAGGACCTGGGCGAAGGTTTCGGCGTTCTCGTCTTCCAGTTTGACGGCATGGCTGCGCTTGGCCTCGATGCGGACAAACATCGCCACGGAGAGGAAGTACAACAACGCCGGCAGCGCCGCCACGCCGATGATGGTGACGTAGGACACCTGGGTATAGGACGCCATGATAAAGGCCCCGGCCCCCATGACCGGGGGCATCAGCTGGCCACCGGTGGACGCCGCAGCTTCTACGCCACCGGCAAACCGGGCCGGGAAACCCGCCTTGCGCATCAACGGAATGGTGATTACCCCCGTGGACACGGTATTCGCCACGCTGGAGCCGGACACCGACCCCATCAGGCCTGAGGAGAACACTGCCACAAACCCGGGGCCGCCGATAAAGCGGCCAGCGGCACAGCGAGCCAGGTCGATGATGAAGTCCCCGGCGCCGGATTTGACCAGGAACGCGCCGAAGAGGATGAACATGAACACGTAGGTCCAGGAGATACGGGCAATGGAGCCGAGCATCCCCTGCCCCCCGATGTAGGAGCGAAACAGTACCGTTTCCCACGTCAGCCCCGGGAAATTGAATATGCCATCCACGTACTGGCCCCACCAGGCCACGTAGGTGAGCGCGACGATGCACAGAGAAGGTATGAACCAGCCGGTGGTACGGCGAGCGAACTCCAGCACCAGGAGCACCGCGAGGATCGACACCACCCAGTCAGCGGTCGAGAACACCACCCCCCGGTCGTAGAGGGCATCCTCGAACCCGATCAGGTAGAGGGCACACCCCAGAGCGAGCAAGCCGAGCACAAGGTCTACCGTGAACACCAGCCGCCGGGTACCGGGCCGCTCGCTGCGCACCATGGGCATGGCCAGGGCACACAACAGGCCAAACAGACCGAAATGCAGGGCGGAGGTCCACAGCTCGGACAGCGTGGAAAAGGTATTGAACCAGAGATGGCTGAGGGCAATGCCAATGGCCAGCACAAAAATCACCCGGCCAATGACCGGGTGATCCAACCGCTCGGGAGCCTCCGTTGGGCTTTCCTCGCGGATATTCTCCAGCCGGCTGTCTAGTTCCGGGTCGTGGTCGGGGGACGCATTACTCACTCAGGTACGTGCCTCTATTCCGCGATCAGACGGTCCGGAATCTCGATGCCCTGTTCCGTGTAGAAACGCGCTGCCCCGGGGTGCAATGGCATGGGCAGGCCGACAATGGCCTTTTCCAGCGCCATGGCCTTGGTGGCCGCGTGAATATTGTTCAGGAACGGCAGGTTCTCGTAGATGGTCTTGGTGATCTGGTAAACATCCTCCTCGGAGACATCATCCCGCACCGCCAGAATGTTGGGCTGGGCAATGGTGTTGATAACCTCGTCCTGATTGGGATAGGTGCCCGCCGGGATTTCATAGGGGGACCAGAGTTCGAATTCACTGTTCACCTGGGCCAGTTGCTCGGCGGTGAAATCCAGGGTGGTGATGTCATCGCCCATGTTGGCGTAGGCCCGGGTGACCGCGGAAGCCGGCACCCCGGCTGGGATGTTCATGCCGTCGATGTTGCCGTTCTGCAGTGCGTCTGCACTGGGGCCATAGCCGAGGTAAGCCATTTCCATGGCTTCCAGGTCGACGCCCAGCTTGCCGAGAATGAAGCGGCCGGAGCCTTCGGTGCCGGAATTACGGGCGCCGATAGAGAAGCTCTCGCCATAAAGGTTTTCCATATCGGCAATGGTGCCGCTGTCGGCCAGTTCGCTGCGAACCACGAAATGTTCCACGTTCTGCCACAGCATGGACACGGACCGCAGGTTTTTATAAGCCTTGGGTACCGGACCACTGCCACCCCACGCCCAGGCGCCGTAGAGGCCCTGGAGAATGCCAAACTGGATCTGGTCCTCGTCCATCAGCTTCAGGTTCTCGCCGGAGCCGGCGGAGCTGATGGCAGACACGGAGATATTCTCGGTGGGCTCAAGTTTGACCTTGATCAGGGTGGAGATCGCGACCCCTACCGGGTAATAGGTGCCACCGGTGGTCGCGGTTCCCATGATGTATTTGCCCTCAGCCTGGGCATTGAGGGAAACCCCGAGGGTCGCGGCGGCAAGCATCGCCGTGGCGGATTTCAGGAATTGGCGCTTGTTCATGACGGTGTCCTTACTGATTGGTCGGAACGAGGAATCTTTTGGCATTGTTTTATCCGATCAATCTAGACCAGGCCGACACAATCAGCCACCGTATCGATTTAGCCATTAGGCGTAGATGAGTTGGCTGATTCCACAGGGCCGGACTGTGGCCACCGTGACACCGTCGTGTTTTCCGGTACAGTGACCGTTATTCATCCACATCTCGAGAAGAGGCCGATGTATGACCGATAACACCTACACGCCACCGAAAGTCTGGAAATGGGACTCCCCCAGCGGTGGTGCCTTTGCCAACATCAATCGCCCTGTTGCAGGCCCGACTCATGACAAGGCGCTTCCAGTGGGCAAGCATCCGTTGCAACTGTACTCCCTGGCCACGCCCAATGGCGTGAAGGTAACGGTGATGCTGGAAGAGTTGCTGGCCCTGGGTTTCGAGGGGGCGGAGTATGACGCTCACCTGATCCGGATTAACGAGGGGGAGCAGTTCGGCAGTGGCTTTGTGGAGGTGAACCCGAACTCCAAGATTCCGGCGATGATGGACTACAGCACCAACCCGCCGGTGCGGTTGTTCGAATCAGGGTCGATCCTGCTGTATCTCGCCGAGAAGTTTGGCGCCTTCGTGCCCAAAGACGTTGCTGGTCGCGCCGAGTGCATGAACTGGCTGTTCTGGCAAATGGGCAGCGCGCCGATGCTGGGTGGCGGTTTTGGTCACTTCTACGCCTACGCCCCCGAGAAGTACGAATACCCGATCAATCGCTATGCCATGGAGGTGAAGCGCCAACTGGATGTGCTGGATCGCCAGCTGGCGGATCGCCCGTACATTGCCGGTGACGAATACACCATTGCCGATATGGCGGTCTGGCCCTGGTACGGAGCATTGGTCAAGAACAAGGTCTACGAGGCGGCGGAATTCCTCGAAGCCCACACCTACACCAACGTGGTCCGCTGGACGGATGAAATCGCCAAACGCCCGGCGGTGCAGCGTGGTCGCAAGGTCAACCGGGCCTGGGGCGAGCCGTCGAGCCAGCTCCATGAGCGGCACGACGCCAGTGATTTCGAGCTCCGCACTCAGGACAAGCTGGAGACTTCTTCCTGAACGACTGTCTGTGTCACCGGCTGGTCAGATATGGCATGGACTTTGGCCTTGCCGGCAAATTCGACGTCGTAATCTTTCAGCTTGAACACGTTCAGCCGGCGCTTCAGGGCGCTCAGTGACCAGGGCCAGGCGGCGAAGTTGCGACCGTTCTGGTCCAGGTAGTAGCTGCTGCAGCCGCCGGCGTTGAAGACGGTGGTTTGCAGGTTCTTCTGGACCCGCTGGTTGTGCTGCTTCAGCACCGAGTGTTTGATGCTCAGTTTGCTGATGCGCTTTTCCCTGATCTTCCACAGACCGTCAATGATGTAGTGGAGCTGTGCCTCCGCCAGCCGGATAAACGAGTCATACACCAGCACGTTGGGGCCGAGGATCAGGAAGGCGTTCGGGGAGTTTTCCAGGGTGGTGCCCAGGTACGCCTCTGGTGAACTGTTCTTCCACAGGTCGGCCCAGCGCTCGCCGTTGGCGTTGAACACCTTGTTGCCGATGGGCGGGTGGGAGACGTCGAATCCGGTACCCCAGATGATCACGTCCACTTCGCGGCGTTCGCCGTTGGCGGCGATGACCGTGTTGCCTTCCACTTTCACCAGCCCGCTGGGAATCAGCGAGGTGTTGTCCGCCTGCAGGGCGTCGTAATAGTCGTTGGCAAACAGGATGCGCTTGCAGCCGATGTCGAAGTTCGGGGTCACCGCCTTGCGCAGTTCCGGATCCTGTATCTGCAGTTTCAGCAGTTGCCTGGCGGCCACATTGACCGGCTTCAGGAAGGTCGGGTTGCGCAGGCCGAAATTGATCACATTCAGCGAGCCGGCGACGGCCTTGCGCCAGGTGCTCTGGATCACCGGGAAGCGGTCGATCACCTGCTTACCGGTGTCGCCCAGTTGCATGTCGGGCTTGGGCAGCACCCAGGGCGCCGTGCGCTGGAAGACGTGGAGTTCCGCCGCCTGCGGCTGGATCTGGGGCACGAACTGGATGGCCGAGGCGCCGGTGCCGATGACGGCGATACGCTTGCCGGTCAGGTCGTAATCGTGATTCCAGCGGGCGGAGTGGAACATCTCGCCCTTGAACGAGTTCAGCCCCGGAATCGCCGGGATCTTTGATTCGGTGATCGGGCCGGTGGCGAAGACCACGGTTTTCGAAAGGTACTGGCCGTTGCTGGTGTCCAGTTGCCAGAGATGACGTTCGTCATCCCAGGCGGCGCGATGCAGCTCGTTGTTGAACTCGATCAGCGGGGTGATGCCGAAGTCATCGCTGACGTTTTCCAGGTAATCCAGAATTTCCGGCTGCTTGGCAAACAGGTTGCTCCACTTGCTGCTGGGGGCAAACGAGTAGGAATAGAGCGAGGACGGCACATCGCAGCCACAGCCGGGATAAGTGTTTTCCCGCCAGGTGCCACCAACCCGGCTGGCCTTCTCAATGATCTTGAAATTATGGTAGCCGGTTTTCTTCAGCTTGATCGCCGTGGCCAGCCCGGAAATACCCGCGCCGACAATAAAGGTGTCGTAGACATTGTCCGCGGCGGAGGCGTTGGTGTTTGAAGTTGCCATGTGTTGTGACCGTCTTTGAATTCTGTGGTTTGAAGGGCCTGCCGTGCGGGGATTACGCCCGCACCGGCGGAACGATTTCCTTGAGCAGGTAAGGTGTCAGCAGACCGGTCTCGGGATTGAGCAGGCGCTCTTTGTAGTAGGCGAGATACTCGGAGGTATCGTGATCGTTGGGGTGGAATCCCGGACGCAGGTAATCGAACACATGGCCAAGGGTGCTGCCATAGACGCCATCCCCGCGACCGATCAGCAGATCAAGGCTGCGCTTGGCGTCCTTCCAGAAACGGAGGCTGATCAGGTTGCGTGGCTTGCGAATGAACGGAATCAGTACGCCGCCCAGCGGGACCAGGAACCAGATGGTGATCAGGGCCAGTGCAAACCCGCTGACGCGCAACGCGTAGTTGCCCGAGAGCTCCTGGAAGACATCGTAGGCGATGTCCTTGTGCTCGGACTCTTCCAGCATGTGCCACATCCACAGGCCGCGCTGCTTCTCATCCTCACTGTGAAAGAAGTTGTCTTCGTGCTTCATCATGAATTCCGCCAGAACGGCGGTGAAATGCTCAATGCCGGCCATCAGCGAGAGCTGCAACGGATGCGGAAACCGTCGGAACCCGTAGTTGAAGACGTTCTCGGCCAGGAAGCGGTAAAACGTTACCGGAAACCGGTGTTCCTTCAGCACTTCGTTCCACTCTTCGTGGACCTTGGAATGCAGCGCTTCCTGGCCGATCAGGGAGGTCACGCGTTGTTTCAGCACCGGATCCTTGAGGAAATCGCGATGGTAGCGGGCAGTCTCGATGACCAGGTCTTCGCCATAGGTCAGAAAGATCGACAGGGCTTCGAAGTAGGCGGACGCCAGTTCCGTGTTCAGGTAAAAGTTAGGGTCGGCGTCCCTGGCATTGAAATCAAACTTCATGTGCCGGATGGGTACATCAGCCTTTGGCGCCTCTGGTGGTGTCGTCACGGAGTCGAGTTTTTCGGCGGTTGCTGTGGTCATGATGGTTTCCTTGGGTGCCGTGGTCACTGTTGTGAGCCGCGTGGCTAAAGCATTTGTCAGGGTATAAGATTAAAGCGACTGATTGTTCGGGTTCAATTCGGAACCCAGGGGGTTGCAGGGGGCGGTGATAACGGCTGGTTTCTACTTAAAATGGGTCTGTGGGGGCAACAATGCGAATGCTTGTTCGGATTTTTATTTTTCCCGGTTGATCACTGGAAAGTCCACTACCCGAGGGGTGTGTTTTCGAGATTTGTGACTATGCTTTGCTCAGGGCCCTGCGTTGGATGAAGGGCTGTTTCATGAACTGGCAATGCGGAGAGGGCCTTGTGACGGAGCGGAAGGTGGTCACCGTGTTCTACGACGAGCGGGTTCTGAAGCACTTCCCGGATGTGAATGCCGCTTTTCTGCCCGGACGTCTGGACAAGCGAATTCGAACGATCTTGTCTGGCCTCACCGTACAATGGAAATACCCCGAACACCCCGGCCGACTGGAAGCGATCATGGATCTCCTCAAACGTGAGCCTATTCCCGGGGTGACGTTTGCGCCCGGGCAGGTTGCAACTCGCGAGCAACTGGCCCGTGTCCATATCATGTCTTTCCTGGACGATATTTTCTCCCTCAGGGATGAAAGCGCCTGGCTGGATGTCGACACCACCGCGGTGTCGCCTGGTAGTGTTGAAGCGGCGGAGGTGGCTGCGGGTACCGCCATCGCAGCAGTGGAGGCGGTGGTGGCGGGACAGACGGAGAGTGCGTTCGCTGTGGTCCGCCCACCTGGGCATCATGCCGAACCGGCGCGGGCGAGGGGATTCTGCCTGTTCAATAACGTCGCGGTTGCAGCGGCCCATGCTCAGGCTGCGTTGGGTTGCGAGCGGGTGTTGATCCTGGACTGGGATGTCCATCATGGTAACGGCACCCAGGATATCTTCTGGGCTGATCCTGACGTCATGTTCATTGACCTGCACCGCGCGGCGCCTTTTTATCCGGGGACCGGCGCATTGCAGGAAGTCGGAGCCGGTCGCGGGGAAGGCACCACGGTGAACGTACCTCTGCCCGGTGGGGCTGGTGATGTGGCCTATTTCCGCGCCATGCAGGAAATCGTGGTGCCGGCTGCAGATTACTTCAAACCGGACCTGATCCTGGTGTCGGCGGGCTTTGATGCCCACTGGTTCGATCTGGCGATGAACGTCAGTTATGAAGGCTTTGCCGCCATGGCCAGTGTGATGCAGACCCTGGCTCGGCGGCATTGTGATGGTCGGCTGGTGTGCGTTCTGGAAGGGGGATACAACACGGAATCCCTGTCCCACGGGGTCCATTCAGTACTGAAAGTACTGGCAGGCGGGTCGGTGCCTGATCCGAAGGTTTGTGGTATTGAGGAGGTGGAGCAGGCCGCGGAATTCCATCGGGGTGCCTTTACCGACGATGATACGGGTTAGGTCTGCCCACCCCGATACTCCGACGGCGACTGGCCAAACCTTCGCCGGAATGCCCGGGAGAACTGGCTGGCATCGCCGAAGCCGCACTCAAGGGCGACCGCAATCACTTTGGCGGATGGGTGTTGCAGCAATCGTCTTGCCCGGAGCAACCGCTGCTCCTGAACGTATTGATAGGGCGCAAGCCCGAAGCTGGCGCGGAACAGGCGGGCGAAATGGTAGGGGCTGAGGTTAAGCCAGCCGGCCATGGTTGCCAGGTCCAGGGGATAGCCCAGAGCTTCGTCAATCCGGTTGGCAAGTTGGCGCTGCTGTGATTGGGAAAATCGGCCGCTGACCGCCGGTACCGGGATATCACGGGCACCATAACGGCCGGCTATCTGGACGATTAGCCAGTGTGCCAGGTGATCCATGGCCAGCGACTGGCTGGTGGTCTCCCATTCACTCATTTCCAGCAGGCGCCCGGTCTGGGCAATGATGTCATCCTCGATCTGGTACCGCTCGCCGAGCTGCAGGGCCGCGGGTTCCCGGTCCCAGGTGCTTTCAACGCAGCGATGCAGGTCCTGGTCGGTGAAGTAAAAGTGCAGGAATTCGAACGGGCCGTTGATGCGCCAGAGCGACTGGCTGCCAGCGGGGAATAAACAGACCGCGCCGGGGAAGCCGTGGCTGACGGCCTGGCCGTTCACCTGCCGGGTAGTGTGTTCGCCGCCCCGGGTGTAGATGCTGAGGGCATGGTGACGGGGGCGCTCATATCGGGCCTCCCCGTGGTGATTGTGCCAGTGAGCCAGGGCGCGACCATCGTTCAGCTCCAGCACACGGCGAGGCGCTGCGCCGGCAGTAGTCAGCGCATGCACTATGTCTCTGGGTTCGTTTCGGCTTGAGGCCATTCCGTTCGGCTCCTGATTTTTCCTCACCTTTATCCCTCACTACCGCAAGAATCTTCCACCCTTTGCCAGTATCTGACAAGTCAGCGGGTTGCTGATCGGGCTATTCTCCAGAGTCCCTATTGAATTGAGGAGAGTCTCGCCATGCCTATCAGTGCTCATTATGCCCTGACTGTTCTGATCTGGGGGCTCACCTGGACAGCCATTCGGCTGCAGGTCGAATCCGCTGCTGTGGATATCTCGGTGTTCTACCGCTTTGTCCTGGCCGCCACGGTGGCACTTGGCGGGCTGGCGCTGTTGCGTCGGTTGCCCCGGTTCACCGTGCGGCAGCATGGCTGGCTGGTATTGCAGGGGTTAACACTCTACAGCATCAACTTCCTGCTGATCTATCGCGCGGCGGAAAACATGACCAGCGGCCTGCTGGCGGTGGTGTTTTCCCTGGCAGCGCTGTTCAACGCCTTCAATGGCCGGCTGTTTATGGGTATTCGTCCCAATCCCCGGATTTATCCAGCGGTGACACTGGGCATCTCCGGTGTTGCCCTGCTGTTCTGGCACGATCTGCAGATCGGCAATGCCACCCTTCCAGCGCTGTTGTTTGCCGCCGCAGGCACCTTCTGGTTTTCCCTGGGCAACCTGCTCAGTCTGAAGGTCCGGTCGGAAAACATTCCCTTGCTGGCGGGCAATGCCTGGGCGATGTTCTACGGCGCCATTGCCCTGGGCATCTGGTGCCTGGTGAACGGCGTTGAATGGGTGATGCCACAGGGCGCAACGTTCTGGGGAGCCACCCTGTTCCTTGCGATTCCAGGGTCGATTGTGGCGTTTTTCAGCTACATCACGGTGATCCGTGAGCTGGGAGCCGACAAAGCGGGCTACGCCACGGTCCTGTTCCCGGTAGTAGCCCTGAGTGTGTCGACCTGGCTGGAGGGGTTTGTCTGGAGTGGTACCGCACTCGCGGGAGCCTGCCTGGCTATCCTTGGCAACTACGTGCTGTTCCGCAAGCCCAGGGCGACGGCGAAGCTGGCGTAATGGCTGTCGTATTGACGGTTTTGGGACTAAGCTTCGGATAGAGACAGGAGGGCGCTATGTTTGTAGCAGAAAAATACACCGGCCATTTGATTGAAGTGCTGGATACCCAGGCCCTGTTCGACCCCCACAAAACCCGCATTAAGGGCAGTATGCAATACGGTGAGGAAGCCCAGGATCCGGAGTTCTATGAAAAGTCGGAACTGGGGTTTCCCTCGGGTGAAGCCTTGCCGAAATGCTGGACCGATCCGAATTATCGGCTGAAGAAGTGACCCCACTAATCCGACAATCCCTGTTTACTTTTTAACCGCAAAAAGTTGAACCCCCGTCGTCTTTTCTGTAGCCTTTATTTTAATTGAACGTTCAATTAATAAAATTCGGACCGGAAAACAGCGAAGTCGCCATGCCGATTGTTGGAGTTAAAGACACACGAAAGCAGCAGTTGATCGACGCCACTATGGAGTCCATCGCCGAGTTGGGGATGCAGAACACCACCATTGTGAGCATCAGCAAACGGGCGGGGATGTCGTCAGGCATCATCAGTCATTATTTCGGTGGCAAGCAGGGTTTGATTGAAGCCGCCCTGCGGTATCTGCTGGACCAGCTGGGTAAGGAATTGCGGGAGCGAATGGCAAAGACCGACGGCTCTCCGGAGCAGCGGTTGAACTGCATCATCGAATCGAACTTTTCCGAGTTCCAGCGCTCGGCGCTGGCGGCGAAAACCTGGCTGAGCTTCTGGGCGCGCTCCATGCATGAGCCCGGCCTTCAGCGCCTGCAGCAGATCAACAATGCGCGGCTGTACAGCAACCTGCGCCATTCCTTTGCGCAGGTGCTTGCGCCCGAAGCGGCGACAGAAGCCGCGCGGCAAGCGGCGGCGCTGATTGACGGCTTCTGGCTGCGCAGCGCCCTGAGCCTGGACCCGATCGAGAGCTTTGAGGCCGGCGAGCGGCTTTGTAAAAAATTCGTCCACGAGACATTGGCCCAGGCACAGGCCTGAGCGTCACTTTATTCCAACGGCCCACAAGGCCTGAAGACACTGAACTGAGGTTACCTACTGACATGTCTGCATCCGCATCTATTCCCGTTGTTCAAAATTTCGTGCATGGGCGTTTTCTGGCCAGCAGCACCGGTGAAACCTTCCCGGTCGTGAATCCGGCTACCGGCCAGGTGATCTACGAGGTGGAAGTGGCTGATGAGTCGGTTCAGCAGGCGGCTATTGAAAGTGCCCGCGCCGGCTTTTCGCAATGGTCGGCCATGACCGCCATTGAGCGAAGCCGGATTCTGCATAGAGCAGTGGCCCTGCTTCGTGAGCGCAATGACGAGCTGGCGGCCGTGGAAGTAAAAGACACCGGCAAGCCTTTGCAGGAAGCAGAAGCGGTGGATGTGGTCACCGGCGCCGACGCCATCGAATTCTTTGCCGGCCTCGCTCCGTCCATCGAGGGCAACCAGCAGGATCTGGGCGGTGATTTCTACTACACCCGCCGCGAGCCGTTGGGTATTTGCGCCGGTATCGGCGCCTGGAACTACCCGATCCAGATTGCCTGCTGGAAGTCTGCGCCGGCGCTGGCGTGTGGTAACGCCATGATCTTCAAACCGTCGGAGGAAACTCCGATGGGAGCCGTCAAGCTGGCGGAAATCTTTATCGAAGCGGGTGTGCCGGCGGGCGTGTTCAACGTGGTGCAGGGTGCGGCGGACGTCGGCCAGTGGCTGACCCATCACCCCGAGATCGCCAAGGTGTCCTTCACTGGCGAAGTGGGCACTGGCAAAAAGGTGATGGCGGCTGCGGCAACGTCCCTGAAGGACGTGACCATGGAACTGGGCGGCAAGTCCCCGCTGATCATCTTTGACGACGCGGACCTTGAGAACGCCGTCTCCGCCGCGATGGTGGGCAACTTCTACACCCAAGGCGAGATCTGCACCAACGGTACCCGGGTGTTTGTCCATGAAGACATCTACCCGCGCTTTATGGATCGCCTGCTGGAGCGCACCCGCAAGAACATCAAAGCCGGTGATCCAATGAATCCGGACACCAACTTCGGCGCCCTGATTTCCGCCAAACACCGGGACCTGGTGCTGGGTTACATTGCCAAAGGGCTCGCCGAAGGCGCCACCCTGAGCCACGGCGGCCGGGCCTTTGATCCGGAAGACTCCAAAGGCGGTTATTTCGTGGAGCCGACGATCTTCACCGACTGCACCGATGACATGACCATCGTGAAGGAAGAGATCTTCGGGCCGGTGATGTCGGTGCTGACCTTCTCCGAGGAAGACGAGGTGATTGCCCGGGCCAACAACACCGACACCGGTCTGGCCGCCGGCGTGTTCACCAACGACATCCGCCGGGCCCACCGGGTGATTCACCAGATCCAGGCCGGCATCTGCTGGATCAACAGCTATGGAGCCTCACCGGCGGAAATGCCGGTCGGTGGCTACAAACTCTCCGGCGTAGGCCGCGAAAACGGGCGTGAAACCATTTCCCACTACACCCAGATCAAGTCGGTGTACGTGGGGATGGACGACATCGACGCCCCGTTTTAATTCCGCAGGCCACAGAGGAGAACGCTTATGACAGAAAACCGATACGACTACATCATTGTGGGCGCGGGTTCCGCCGGTTGCGTACTGGCCAACCGGCTTACCGAAGACGCGCGCCACAGGGTGCTGCTGCTGGAAACCGGCGGCAGCGACAAGAGCATCTTTATCCAGATGCCCACGGCCCTGTCCATTCCCATGAACACCAAAAAGTACGCCTGGCAGTTTGAATCCGAGCCGGAGTCGTACCTGGATAATCGCCGCATGCACTGTCCCCGGGGCAAGGTGCTGGGCGGTTCGTCTTCCATTAACGGCATGGTCTATGTTCGTGGCCACGCCCGGGATTTCGACGAGTGGGAATCCGAAGGCGCGGATGGCTGGAATTACCGGCAGGTGCTGCCGTACTTCAAAAAAGCGGAAACCTGGGCTTTCGGTGGCGATGACTACCGGGGTGACAAGGGCCCACTGGGCGTGAATAACGGCAACAATATGCAAAACCCGCTCTATGAGGCCTTCATCAAGGCAGGTGCGGATGCCGGCTATTTCGAGACTGGGGATTACAACGGCGCCCAGCAGGAAGGGTTTGGTGCCATGCACATGACCGTCAAGAACGGTCGCCGCTGGTCCACCGCCAACGCGTATCTGCGCCCGGCCATGGAACGCCCGAACCTGACGGTGGTGACCCACGCGCTGGTACACAAGGTGTTGCTGGACGGCAAAACCGCCACCGGAGTGCGTTACGAGCTGGGTGGCAAGATTCATGAGGCGAAAGCGGCGGAAGAGGTGATTCTGTCCGCCGGTTCCATTGGCTCTCCCCACCTGCTGCAACTGTCTGGTATCGGCAAGCGCGAGGTGCTGGAAAACGCTGGCATCGAGGTGCAACACGAGCTGCCGGGTGTGGGTGCGAACCTGCAGGATCACCTGGAATTCTATTTCCAGTTCCGTTGCAAAAAGCCGGTCTCCCTCAACGGCAAGCTGGATTGGTGGAACAAGCTCAAGATCGGTGTCCGCTGGATTCTGCGCAAAGACGGCCTCGGCGCCACCAACCACTTTGAATCCTGCGGTTTTATCCGCTCCAAGGCGGGGGTCGAGTGGCCGGACCTGCAATACCATTTCCTGCCGGCAGCCATGCGCTACGACGGCAAGGAAGCATTTGATGGCGACGGCTTCCAGCTTCACATTGGCCATAACAAGCCGAAAAGCAGGGGTTTTGTCCACGTGCAGTCCGCTGATCCGAAGCAGGCACCGACCATTCGCTTTAACTACCTGGAGCATGAAGCTGACCGTGAAGGCTTCCGCGACTGCGTGCGCCTGACCCGGGAGATCATCAGCCAGCCGGCGATGGACGAATACCGCGGCGCCGAGATCCAACCCGGAATCGATGTTCAGAGCGACGAGCAAATTGACGCCTTTGTCCGTCAGGCCGTGGAAAGCGCCTATCACCCGTCCTGCTCCTGCAAGATGGGCACCGACGAACTGGCGGTGGTGGACCCGCAGACCCGGGTTCGCGGCATTAAAAACCTGCGGGTGGTGGATTCTTCCATCTTCCCAACCATACCCAACGGCAACCTGAACGCGCCCACCATCATGGTGGCCGAGCGGGCAGCCGATCTGATCCGGGGCAAGGAGCCCCTGCAATCTTCTGACGCACCTGTGGTCATGGACGAGCAATGGCAGGGGCGGCAGCGACCGGGAGAGGCTAAGCGGGCGCTGACCTGACCCCACCTTTTCTGTATCCGATTCGAACGAGCAACAGCTTCAAAGTAGAGGAGGAACACCCATGCTGTTCACTAAAATAATGAAAAACAACCGGAGGTGCAGCGTATGACACTCTGGTTATCCACGGGGCTGATTTTTACTTTCGCCGCCATTGCCCTGATTCTGTACAAATGGTGGGACATTCGGTGCATTGGCGTCACGCCGGTTCGCACTTTCACCTTTATCGCGATCCTGTTCACCTCTGGGCTGGATGTGGGGTTGATCATGTTCCCGCTGACTGAATTCGGCGGCTATGGCGATCTCTCGGCGAGTCCTGAGTACGGCTTTGCGAACCCCCTCGCCATTGAGTTTGGCTTCTGGGCCTTCCTGATCTGGGGCTTCTATTTCCTGACCTGCTTCTATTTCGCGATTATTGAACCGCGGGTGCAGTTTTTTGAAATACCATTGGTAAAAATCGTCAACAATGTGGTGATCATCGGCACCTGTGCCTTCACGGCCTACCTGCTGTTGGTGAACCTGCCCTGGTACCTGCCGCAACTTGGGGACGGTGAGTCCGTCGTGCCGGCGTTCTACTTCATTGTGTTTGCCGCCATTGGCCTGGCGGTTTACTCCAGCTCGAAGATCAAATACGTGCGTATTCTCAGCCTGGGCTCCAGTCTGCTGTTCATTGCCCTGATTGTCGGTATGTGGTTCCGGGCGTTTGTGCTGGGTGAGGGTTCCCCTGCGGATTTCCTCGGTACGGCCGGACTGCTGGGCGAGT
Source organism: Marinobacter sp. (assembly GCA_022014155.1). Lineage (GTDB taxonomy): Bacteria > Pseudomonadota > Gammaproteobacteria > Pseudomonadales > Oleiphilaceae > Marinobacter. The sequence goes on from JAKLLS010000008.1 coordinate 24,284, forward strand.
ATTTCACCAACATTCACCAGTTTGCATTGCCGATCAATGACTACCACGAGTTTTACCTGTTCTGGTGGTTCGCCTGGAGCATCATGATCGGCCAGTTCACCGCCCGTTTCGTCAGCGGTATCCGTACCTGGCAGCTGTTGATCGCCATGCTGGTGGTGCCGTCCATCGCCATCGGGGTGTGGTTCTCGGTGCTCTACCATTACCACGCCGAGGGCCTGCAGATTGCCGCCTTCACCAATCTGGCGATGATTACTGTGGGTGTCCTGATGGTGGTGAACTCTCTGGATTCCCTGATCCGGCTTTACACCGATAACCTGAATATGACGGCCCAGCGCCTGGGCAGGGCGAACTATGTAGTGTTCAACTTCCTGGCGATGGTGGGGCTGACCATGCTGTTCCAGCTGGATTTCCTGAGGATTCAGTGGGTGGGTGCCCTGGTCATTGCCCTGTACTTCGCCTGCTTTGCCTACATTCTGGCGAAGAAGCGGGTGGAGGTGATGGCCATCAAAGCGGCACCGAAAGAGAACATTCTCGACTTCCGCAAGATCGAACTGGCCGGTTAAAACCAGCCTGCAGCACTGGCTCGGGTCAGTTGCAGCTGCTCAGCTGGTTGATCCAGTCCGCGATCAGCTGGGCACCTTCGGTGTCCGGCTGGAGGATGCTGATCGGTGGCATACGGAATTCCTGCTCAGCGATCATCCTCAGGTACAGCAGTGAATTGTCTGCATCCCCGGGCGTCAGCAGTTGTGCGCTCGGTCTTCCCAAATCGGTGTTACCTGGGGTGGTTCCGCAGGTGCCGGTGTCACCCAGCGTCGTTGTGAACCGCAGATCCATCGAACTCTGGGTGGTGCCGCCCGGACGGTGGCAATGGCTGCAGTTGCTGTGCAGGTAGCTACGGGCACGGCTGGTGATGGATTCGCTGTCGTCGGTGCTCCGGCTCAGGCGCTGGTCCCTTTGGGCTGGTGTTGGTGATTCACTTAATACACCGATGCCGGCCAGGGTTGCCAGTTGATTGGCGGTGATGCCGGTTTGCGGGTAGGTGAAGTCCGTGTTCAGTTGCGCGGTTTCCAAGCCGAGACTGAAGCCGGCAGCGCTGGTGTGGCAAAGACTGCACTCGCCGGCCGAGGGGTAATGCCAGATCTGGCCACCCACATCTACATTCTGGCTGCCGTCGACCAGCTCGGCGTCGGACCCTGCCTCGTCCCATTGGTAGCTGTAGCCCGACCAGCTGCCATCGGCGTTATGCAGGAACAACCGGGTTTCAATCAGGCTCTGGCCCAGCAGGAAGTTTTTCACCAGTACGGAGCCCCTGGGCAGGTTGAAATCCCCACTGTCATCGACCGTAATATTCGTGCCGTTTGGCAGTGCCAGGTAGCGGGTTTTATCGGCACCGTCGGACCAGAACGGCTCAATAATGGTGTAGGGAATCAGCCCGTCTGCTGGCTGCCAGGGCGCGTTGGCCTGGACGCAGCCGGTGTCGGACAGCTGCTGTGGCAGTTCGGTCTCGACCGCCACCGGATCAATGCGGAACAGGCCGGAGAAAGTCACCAGGTACAGTTCGCCGGCGGTATCCTCCGCGAAGGAGGCGACGTTGCGGCCGGTTTCCAGCAGGGTGCGACGTTGGAAGCTGCCGTCTGGCTGTTCGGTCAGTGCCCAGAGGGTACCTGATCCGAAATCGGAGAACAGGTAGTCACCCTGCATGGCAGGAATGTTGTTGCCACGGTAGACAAAGCCACCGGTGACGGACACGCCTTCATTATGGCCATAGGCCGTTATCGGATCGATAAACGGGCCGGAGGGGGAGTCACCGCAGCTGTTGCTGGTGCGTTCAAAGCCTTCGTAGCAGCGCCAGCCATAGTTGCCACCGCGGGTGATCCGGCTGATTTCCTCGAACCGGTTCTGGCCGACATCGCCGGCCCACAGATCGCCGGTCTCGCGATCGAAGCTGTATCGCCAGGGGTTGCGCAGACCATAGGCATAGATCTCCGGTAGCGCGCCCGGAATGTCGTTGCTGGCCGGGCTGCCATCGGGGTTGAGTCTGAGGATCTTGCCCAGCCGCGTGGACAGGTCCTGGGCCCGGTTGCCGGGATCGTTGGCGCTGCCACCGTCGCCCAGCCCCACATACAGCAGACCGTCAGGGCCGAAAGTGATATGGCCGCCATTGTGGTTACTGAAGGGCTGTGGCTGTTCCAGCAGGTTGTTGCGAAGCAGGGCACCGTTGGTATCCTGGCGCAGGCTCTGGCCATTGTCGGCGGACTCGAAGCGCGCGACGAACGAGGTCATGCCGGCACTGGTGTCTTCAGTGAACGACAGATACAGAAAGCCGTTGGTGGAAAATGCCGGATCAAACGCCATGCCCAGCAGCCCACACTCGCCGCAGGTACTGAGTGCGTAGGCTTCGGACAGGTCTGCCAGCTGGGTCCGGGTGTCGGTGGTCAGGTCAAGGCGATAGATGACTCCGCCCTGCTCAACGACATAGAAAATTCCGGTCTGGCTGGGATGGGGCAGCATCAGCAAGGGGGAGTTGAAGCTGAAGGAAGATGCTACAGGGGTCAGTTCAACCTCGCTCGAACCCTCAAAGGCCAGACATTCAGTGTTACTCGGACGCTCTGAGAGACCGATGGTCTCCCCCCCGGAGCTGCTTCCCGAGCCCCCGCCGCAGGCGGTGGCCATCAGGCAGATGAGTAGCAGAAGACATCGTTGCATGGCCCTGTCCTCCCTTCAGACCCCTAATAATAGTCCATCCGTGGCGCTCTGAACGATTGAATTTCCCAGTTCCGTCTCCATAAAGGGCGGTACACGGGGTTTTGCCTCGCTCTCATTTGAAGATAGACTGCGCCTATCTTTGGTTTGGGAATTATCAATTTTATCTTGGCGCCTGAGTTCTTTAACTTAGGCGCCGTTCATTCATCAACCCTTGAATCCATAAAACGGGAGTTACTTCATATGGGTATTGTTAACAGCGAGATCAAACCGTTCAACGCCACCGCCTTCAAACAGGGCGAGTTTGTTGAAATCTCCGAAGCTGATGTAAAAGGTAAGTGGTCTGTCTTTTTCTTCTATCCGGCCGACTTCACTTTCGTGTGCCCGACCGAGCTGGGCGACGTTGCAGACAAGTACGAAGAGCTGCAGAAGCTGGGCGTGGAAGTGTTCTCTGTGTCCACTGACACCCACTTCACCCACAAGGCATGGCACGACGCTTCCGAGACCATCGGTAAGATCAACTACTTCATGGTTGGCGACCAGACTGGCACCATCACCAACAACTTCGGTGTGATGCGTGAAGGTCAGGGCCTGGCAGACCGCGCTACTTTCCTGATCGATCCGGATGGCATTATCCAGGCGGTGGAAATCACTGCTGAAGGTATTGGCCGTGACGCCGACGATCTGCTGCGCAAGGTTAAAGCTGCCCAGTACGTTCGCAACAACCCGGGCGAAGTTTGCCCAGCCAAGTGGAAAGAAGGTGAAGCGACTCTGGCTCCTTCCCTGGACCTGGTTGGCAAGATCTAAGCCACTCTCTGCGAGTAGCTCAGAAGCAAAAAACCCCGGTTTATCCGGGGTTTTTTGTGTCCGGGGCAGCCCCCGTGCCCCGTGCCTTGAGGCGATAGAATTCTTCGATCACGCCGGCCATGGCCTCCGGGCAGTAGGGGCGCAGGCCGCTCAGCACCAGCCGCTTGCTGACCTCACCCACGGCGGTGCCGCCGGCGATCAGTTGGTATTCCAGCAGAACGTTGCCGCGTTTCCCGGCGGCGTCCAGGGAGGCGTTGCTCAGTTCGAGATCCGGCGACGGCAGCTCCAGGCTGGTGAGGGCGAGGCTCATGCTCTCGTACATGACCATCGGCCGGTCGGGATTGAACATCACCCCGTTCGATTCCATCAACGGTTTCAGGGTATGGGGGAAGTTCTTGCCGGAGGCCGCCACGTAGGCGCGGGTGATGTCTTCGATCAGTTGTTCGTCTGTGGTGCGGGCACCACTGCGGGTCACTTCGATGTAGACCTTGCCGGCGTCATCGCAGACGTCTATGCCACTCGCGGTTTCCACGAACCGCAACGGCACGCCGGCACCAAGCAGGCTGCGGAAGCGGAAGGTCATGTGTTCCGAGAGTCCGAAGCGGGCCACCACGATGGCGAACAGCAGGTCGCCGGGTACGCAGAAGCGGCGGGCATCCGGATCGTGAATGGGATTGAAGTCCCCCGCGATTTCTTTGGCGAACTGGCTGGCCTGCGGGGCGGAGATGTGTACGCGCCCGTCCTGGACGGAGTGGAAACGATCGAGAAACATGCGCTGCCTATGCTGGATGCCAGAGTGTGGTGATTCGGTGTCTATGGCACACACGATACGCTGACAAGCGGCCGTTGGGTATTCGCTATTGGTCAAGCCCCGGAAGCATCCACTGAAAAATCATGGCAATTCACTATCAAACTGGTTTTGTAATTAATTTTTGGCATTGGCCTGCCTCGGATTGCTGACGAACCCCGGTTTTCCGGGGTTTTTCTTTTCAGCTGACGTGATTGGCTGCCGGGGAGCGGGCAAGGTAATCCAGTGCCTGCTGGGTATCCCCTTCATGAACGGGGTGGAAATCAGGTGCAAGCCAGCGGAACGTGGCCCTGACCAGAAATGAGAACGTGGGTACATTGCCGGTATCCTTCCCTACACGCTCAAGCTCTCTGAAAATATTGAACATGCTCATACGACCAAAGCGTTTTACTATGGGGGAGGGATCCTGGCGGTACAGTGTGCGCCCACCTTCGGCAATGAAATACAGGAAGAGTGGAAACACCAGGGCCATTAACGCCTGTCGGCTGATATAAAAGCCCAGCTGCGTCTTGCAGAGGTGCTCAAACAGGTCGAAGGCAACCGTACGATGCTCCACTTCCTCAGCGAGATGCCACTTGAACAGGTCCACCATGGCGGGATCGCCGCTTTGTTCCCAGCTGGTGTTGTCCATCGCCCACTGGCCGAGCACACCGGTGAAATGTTCGATGGCGGCGATGATACCAACCCGCAGGACCAGCCATTGTTTGCGCCATTCCTTGCGGTCCAGGCTCTTGAGGCCGAGGGGATGTTCGCCCAGCAGGGACTGGAAGAGCCAGCTTACCCGTTGATGGTATTCCTCGAAATTTAACCCGTGTGCTTTCAGGTAGTCCTGGGCCTTGCTGTGCGCGCGGGAATGGATCGCCTCCTGGCGAATAAACCCCTGCACGTCGGCTCGCAGGTCGTCGTCCGTGACCAGTGGCAATGCCTTGTTGTAAACGCGGCAGAACCAGAGTTCGCCCTCTGGCAGTAACAAATGAATGCCGTTGATCATGTGCGTGGAAAACGCATCATCCCTGAGCCAGTGCAGGGGTGTTTCGCTGAAATCAAACTGAACGTGTCGTGGTTGTAGGCTATGACGTGTTGCTGCCTTCATTTGTGTTCTCCGGCTACGGGTTCGGGAGATAAACCGGCGGGCAAACCTCTCTGTATTCAGCTTTTTAAAGTAGCAAGCCGGAAGCGAAGTATGCAGGGGCTAACAGGACGGTGAGTTGCCTGATAGGGACAAGATCAAGGAGGCCTTTGCTGCAGACGGACAGGCCCCTGAGATCGCATATAGGGATGCCCTATTGAAAGATTTGGATCAATTAATTTGAGCTTTATATGGTCAATCCGTATCTTTCTCACATATTCGATTCGCAATTCATTCCGAGTTCGGACATTCAGTTTCACGAAGTTAAAAAAGAGGACGCGTTACATGTTGGATGCCAATATCAAGGAACAGCTGAAAGCCTACATGGACAAGCTGCAGCAGCCGATTGAGCTGGTTGCCGCATACGACGACGGCCCCAAATCCCAGGAGCTGCGTGAGCTCCTGGAAGAGCTGGAGCCGATGTCTGAAAAGATCAGCCTGCGCACTGAGGAAGATCCGGATGTGCGTCGCCCTTCATTCGCGATCAATCGTGTGGGTACCGATATTGGAGTCCGTTTCGCTGGTATTCCCATGGGCCACGAGTTTACGTCGCTGGTGCTGGCACTGCTGCAGGTAGGCGGCCACCCGTCCAAGGCGTCCCAGGAGGTGATCGAGCAGATTCAGGCCCTGGATGGCGAGTTTGAGTTCGAGACCTATTTTTCCCTGTCCTGTCAGAACTGTCCGGATGTGGTGCAGGCCCTGAACCTGATGAGCGTGCTGAACCCGAAGATCAAGCACACCTCCATTGACGGCGCCCTGTTCCAGGACGAAGTCGAGAAGCGCGAAGTCATGGCAGTGCCGAGTGTTTACCTGAATGGCGAGACTTTCGGCCAGGGTCGTATGACGCTGGAAGAAATCGTCGCCAAACTGGACACCAACTCCGATGCCCGTGAAGCCGAGAAGATCAACGGCAAAGACGCCTTCGAAGTTCTGGTCATCGGTGGTGGCCCGGCTGGCTCGGCTGCAGCTATCTACGCTGCCCGTAAAGGAATTTCCACCGGCATCGCTGCCGAGCGTTTCGGTGGACAGGTGGCGGACACCATGGGTATCGAGAACCTGATTTCCGTGCCCTATACCGAAGGTCCGAAACTGGTCAGCGCCATGGAGCAGCATGTCACCGAATACGATGTGGACATCATGAACATGCAGCGCGCCGAGAAGCTGATTCCGGCCAGCCGCAAAGGTGGCCTGCATGAGGTGCGCCTGGCCAATGGTGCGTCACTGAAGTCCCGCACGGTGATTCTGTCCACCGGTGCCCGCTGGCGTCAGCTGGGCGTTCCCGGTGAGGAAGAGTATCGCAACAAGGGTGTGGCGTACTGCCCACACTGCGACGGCCCGCTGTTCAAGGGCAAGCGCGTGGCGGTAATCGGCGGTGGCAACTCCGGCGTGGAAGCGGCGATCGATCTGGCGGGCATTGTCGGCCATGTCACCCTGATCGAGTTTGGCGCTGAAATGCGGGCGGATGAGGTGCTGCAGAAGAAACTGCGCAGCCTGAAGAATGTGGACATCATCACCTCCGGCCAGACCACCGAAATTACCGGTGAGAACGGCAAGGTGAACGGACTTCAGTATACCGACCGCAACACCGGTGAGAGCCACCACGTTGCGCTGGAAGGTGTCTTCGTCCAGATTGGTCTTGTACCGAACACGGAGTGGCTGAAAGGCCATATCGAGTTGAGCCAGCACGGAGAACTGATCGTTAACGACCGCAACGAAACGTCCATTCCGGGTGTGTTTGCGGCTGGTGATGCCACCACTGTGCCTTACAAGCAGATCGTGATCTCTATGGGTGAGGGCTCCAAGGCGGCGCTGAGCGCCTTTGACTTCCTGATTCGTAACTCGGCTGAGGACGACCAGGCTGCCTGAACTCAATGGTCTGATCTTCTGGTTTGAACAAAGCAGGCATCGGGTTCGCTCGATGCCTGTTATCTTATGGAAACCGGTTGTGATCAGAGGCAATTCTATGAGGGGTTTTCTGCTCTCGATATTATGCGTGTTATGCGCCACTGTTGGCGCTTCGGAAAGGGACCGTATTCGCTTAGCTGTCCCTGGTTTCTCTCACCTGACGACCGAAGCAGGCGATGGGATATACCAGAGAATTCTGGCCCGGGCCGTCGAAAACCTGGATGTTGAGCTGCACGCGAGCTTCTATCCAATCAGACGGGCACTACTGGTTTTTGAGCAGGGAGAGGCTGACTGTATTTATTCGTCAACCGAAGCGTTAGAGCAAAATTTCGGGAAGGATGAGCTTATCTTCAGCTACCCTCTGGGGAAATTCAGTTTCTTTCTGTTTACCCTCAAGAACAACCCGCCTATTGCCAGCGTGAGTGATCTTTCGAATAAGCAGGTAGGCGTGGTCAGCGGCCAGGAACACTTCCTTCGCCCTTTTCTCGAGAATCATCATTTGGATGTTGTCTGGTCCAGAAATGATGCCCTGAATGTGTCAATGCTGGAGTACGGGCGTTTTGAGGCTATCATTGGTGCGATTCCCGATATCAGACCTTATCTGGACAAACTCAGTTATTCGCCGGATCACCCCCTGTTGGAAAGCTTCGATCGTCTGACTTGCCACAACACAGAGCGCAACCGGGCTTTTTTAACCCAACTGTCGCGGGAATTGAAAAAGCTCAAGCGCGACGGTGTTTACCGGGACATTGCCGGGCCGCTGTATGTGGGGTTTGATGACGATGAGCCGGGTGTCGAACCTAATTCTTAGTCAGCTCCGGTTGCGGACGTTGTTGAACTGACATCTGCTTCCGAGCTGCCCCGAAAAAGGGTGATCCGGCCTGATAGTCGGACCACCTGAAAGCTGTAACGTTGTGGAGAGGGAGCGAACGTTACAGTTGTGGGGTGTTTTTATGTCTTACTGGTCCTTTTCCTGATCCAGTGCGTCATGAGCCCTCTTTACAAGGTAACTGCGAATCTGCTCGATCTCAGCGCTGGTTAGTTGTGAAGCGAAGCCCGGCATGTAGGTGCCGTCGCGGCCATTGAGCACGGTGATTTCGAAGCCTGGGCCTGAGTGCAGCAGTGGGCTGTGTCGCAGGTCGGGAATATCGTCCATCAGTCCTGCAATGGCACCCTCTCCGTGACAACGCATGCAGCTGCGCGCATATAGATCGCGACCAGCGTCCACTGCGTCTGTGCCAGCATTACGCGCCGGGGGATTCAGCGGTGGTTGTGGGCGGCGTTCGGGTAAGGGCGGGTTGGTTGCGGTACCGCCCAGCTTGAAGGTATAGACCCGGTTACTGTGACGGGCCTGATAAGCGGCTGCGAAGGGGCCGGCAATACGTGAAAGGGCTCCGCCGACACCTGTCAGTACACTCAGGTATTGTTCCCCGTTGATGGCGTAGATGGCCGGGGCTGCGACAATGCCGATACCGAGGTTGTAACTCCAGACTCTCTCCCCGGTGTCAGCCTTGTAGGCATATAGCTGACCGGTGGGCGTCCCCTGAAACACCAGGTTGCCGGCCGAGGTCACGGTGCCACCGTTCCAGATAGTGGGATATTCCACTTCCCAGGCTTTTTCCTGTTTTACCGGATCCCAGGCCACCAGGCTGCCTTTGATCATCGGCAGAATCTGCTCCAGTACCTCGGGATCTTCGGGATAGTCCGGCCACTTGAGGCCCAGGTTAAAAATGGTCCCCGGCTTTGCCTCGTAGTTTTCCTCATCACTGTAAACCCATGGCACCTGCTGGTGAGGAATATAGACGAGGCCGGTATCAGGGCTGTAGCTCATGGGGTGCCAGTTATGGGCGCCGAAGGGGGACGGGAAGGCCAGTTGCGGACCGTTTTCATAGCGGGCATTCTCAGTTTCTACCGGTCGACCGGTGTTCATGTCGACATGGGAAGCCCAGGTCACCTTGGTGAATTTGTCGGCGGATAATAACTCACCGGTCTGCCGGTCAAGAACATAGAAAAAGCCATTCTTGGGTGCTTGCATGATGACATCCCGGGGTTTGTCATCAATCTCCAAAGTCGCCAGGAGTAAGGGCTGGGTTGCGGTGTAGTCCCAGGACTCACCGGGAGTGGTTTGATAATGCCAGAGGTATTCACCGGTTTTGGCATTGACCGCTACGATAGAGGACAGGTAAAGGTTGTCTCCTCCTTGGGGACTGCGGATGCGTCGGTTCCAGGGTGAGCCGTTTCCGGTACCGAGAAAAATGACATCCGTTGTGGGATCGTAGACCATGGAGTCCCAGACGGTTCCGCCACCTCCCTGAGTCCACCATTCTCCGGTCCAGGTCTTCGCGGCCTCCGCCATCGCCTTGCTTTCAAAGCCTTTTTCCGGGTTGCCCGGTACGGTATAGAAGCGCCAAAGCTGCTCGCCGTTTTTGGCATCATAGGCGGTCACATAGCCGCGTACGCCGAACTCGGCGCCGCCATGTCCGATGATGACCCGGCCATTGGCGACCCTTGGTGCCCCGGTGATAGTACGACGTTCATTGTCGCGCTCATTGGTGTTGACTTCCCATACCACGCTACCGTCTTCAGCATCCAGGGCCACCAGGCGAGCGTCGAAAACACCAACGTAGACCTTGCCCTCATACACGGCCAGTCCGCGGTTGGTTACACCGCAGCAACCGCGGGCGCCGTCTTCAGGATTTACCCGGGGATCATAACTCCAGAGCTGTTTGCCGGTACCGGCATCAAGAGCGTAGACCACGCTCCAGGGGCCGGTGATGTACATCACGCCGTCCACGATCACCGGCGTGGCAGAACCACCTGCTTTAGAGCCCATGTCATAGACCCAGGCCAGGCCCAGGTCATCGACATTGCGATCGCTGATCTGAGTCAGGGGGCTGTAGCGTTGCTCTTCGTAGGTCCGGCCGACACCCAGCCAATTATGGGGCTCACGGTCTGCTTGTTGCCAGCGAGCATCGGTTACCAGGCCTGGGATTCCGCTATCGGTTGGGATTTCTTGCTTCGCTACCGGTGTGCATCCAAAGGTGAGGGTCAGCAACAGAAGGCCGGAAGCCGGCCAGAGTGTAATTTCTTTTGTCATTGTTATTGCCTCAGGGTTGTTTGGGGCTGGCGTAATTGGCTGGCCGTGGGCGTCCGTTTGATATTGATAACTTTGAGGGCCGTGAATTCCTCCAGCCCCTGCTGGCCCCACTCCACGCCGATGCCGGATTCTTTTGTGGCGGGCATGGGAATATCAGGACCAAAGGCGCAGTGCTGGTTTATCCAGACGGTGCCGGTGTCCAGTCGGTTGGCGACTGACTCGGCACGTGGGAGGTTTGAGGACCACACTGAACCGCCCAGACCGGAGGAGGAGCAGTTGATAGTATTGATCACCTCGTCCAGATCGCGATAACACACGATGGGTAGAATGGGGCCGAAAGGCTCTTCATCGACGACCGGACTGCCGTCCTTTATGTCGCGAACAACAGTCAGCGGTACAAGGAAACCGGGCTGGTCCGGCTGTGTACCGCCAGCGATGATGGTGCCGTCTCGCTTGGCTATGTGCAGGTAATGACAGATTTTGTCGAACTGGGCCCGATTCTGCACAGGTCCAAACTGACAGGTTGGGTCCATACCGTTGCCGACCACTGCCCGGGATGCGAGGGTGGCGATGGCATCACACATACGGTCGTAAAGGCTTTCCGGGACATAAACCCTTTTGATTGCGACACAAACCTGACCGCTGTTGATAAAGGCTGCGTTGAAGATGTCCTGAGCAACGTCTTCGACATTGACGTCATCCAGCACCAGCGCAGCATCATTGCCGCCGAGTTCCAGGGTCAGACGCTTGAGTGTATCGGCAGCGCCCGACATGATGGCTTTACCGGTCTGGGTGGAGCCGGTAAAGGAGATTTTCTGGATATCCGGATGTTGAGTCAGCAAAGGACCCAGGTTGTTGTTGTCGGTAATGACGTTTACCACCCCGGGCGGGAAGATGCTCTGGATTATTTCACCGAGCTTCAGTGTTGTTAACGGGGTTGTTGGCGCCGGCTTCAGGATAAGGGTATTGCCGGCAAGCAGGGCTGGCGCAATCTTGTAACTGGCGATCAGTAGCGGAAAGTTCCAGGGCATGATCGCGGCGACTACGCCCAGTGGTTGCCGTTGCAACTCTACCCGTTGTTTATTGTTGTCGATCAGGAGGGATGGATCCAGCCGCATATCTCCCATAGTGCGGCAAAAAGCGCCGGCATAGTCCACTTCCGCCCGCGCTTGATCCAGGGGTTTGCCTTGCTCGCTGGTCAACAGCGTTGCCAGCTCCTCCTTGTGAATGCGAAGGGCGTTGGCCATCAGTATCAGCTGAACCCGGCGCTCGGAGATGGGTGTCTGCCGCCAATCGTGAAAGGCTTGATTGGCTGCTTTTATGGCTTGCTCCATTTGCTCGACCGAAGCGGTGGGGCAACGAGCAACCGTGCTCTCATCGGCAGGGTTAATCACTTCGATGGTAGTCTCGCTGTCTTCCAGCCGGCCATTTATCAACATCTTGAATTGCTGCATTGGTCATGTTCCTCAAGCGGCTAGAATGGTTGTAGGAAGCGCAACTGGAATGCTTCCAGTTCGGGGCCGGAATCGCGTACGTCAATGTCCCTCAGGTATTGGGCCTGCATCTGCAATTTTCCGGGTATCAGCCAGTGGTTGAGTCCGACGGTAACTGTTGATGTGTCCACTTCGTTATTCATTGCTACACCGTCGAGATGGGATTCATCACCCTTGCGCCAGCTGTAACGGATGCTCGGATAAGTGGTAGGTGTGATGTCGTATGAGAGCATAACCTGGAGCTGATAGGCCTCATCCTGCTCCAGACGGTCACCGCCCATGGGGTCCGAGTTTGTCCCGTACCATTGGACATCCGCGACAAGGTCCAAAGCCAGCTTGTCGGTCAGTCGGGTCATGTAGCCAGCCTGTAGGACATAGCTCCATCGATTGGTCCCGAGGTTGACGGGCTTGTCCGAGTCATACTCGCCTGTAGGGGCTATCACGAAGGGCGTGATACCGAAATAGCTCTGTTTTTCTGCGTCTTCATGAAGCCATACGGTTGCGGCAGCAATGGCGTCCCCCATACCAGAACTGGAATCGTCCAGTATGCCGATCTCCTGGGTGCCGAAAGGCAACAAGAACTGGGGATCTATGGTCAGCCCCATGACCTTGGTGAAGTGAACGAAACGGTAAATGCCAATACTGGCATCAAGGTCAAGATCGTTGATCACCGTCTGGCCATCTGCGTTCAGGTCTTCAGCAGTGAGTTGACGGGCATACAGGATATTCAGATTGGTACCCTCTGGAAGGGCTGTGTAATCCCTCGGGTCAACGTCAAATGCAAGGCCGACCGCAGGCGTAAGCAGGGTCGCCATCGCAATGGTGCCGCGAAGGATATAGCTTGATTGGGTCATCGTAGTTCACCGGTATTGTTGTTTGTGGGTGCGCCTGCCGAAATTCTGGATTCCGGTTGGCTACCACAGACACTACCAATGGCTCTGATGACTGGCTTGACGTAGGCGGACACCGAGTTTGCGTCCCAGCGACATCGCTGGTGCGCATGCGGATCAGGGCGGTGTGAGGTGCTGAGCCCGGTATTGGGAAGGCGGTACGCCGTAGTAGTCTTTAAACACCCGGCTGAAGTGGGCGCAGTCTTTGAAGCCCCAGTAAAAGGCGACGGAGGTCACGTCAAGGTGTGCTAGCTGCGGATTGGTCAGGTCCTTGGCACAGGCACACAGGCGATGTTCGCGTATCAGTCGATTGAAGGAAGTACCCAGAGTCTTGAAGATTCGTTGCAGGTGCCGTGATGAGATACCCAGGTGATTCGCCACCATCTCCGGGTTGATTGCGTCATCGCTAAGATTGCGCTCTATAAAGGCCATCGCTTTTTGAAGATGAATGGAATGGTATTCTTTCGCGAGGTCTCGGGTTCGGGTAAATAATGGCTGCATCAGGCTGACAACCGCGTTGAGCAGGTAGTCTTCACTGATGCCGGAAGGTCGGGTGCGAGCGACTGCTGCGGTCTTTTTCAGCAACGGTGTGATTAGAGAGGCCAAATCGGTATTGGCGGCGACTTTCTCCGCAGTGAGGATGCGGGAATGGCGCCAGCTATGCAGTGCCATTTCTCGGGGAATATGGAAGCAGTATTGATAACCCTGTTCCGGATACTCGATAGAGAAGGGTTGGTTCGAGTCAAGAAGTACCAAATCACCGTTTTGCATGGTGGCAGAGCTGTGTCGTTGCTGAACCCTTGCGGTACCACGGTCCTGATAGATCAGATAGAAGTATTGGTTATCGCGATCTTCCGCATCGTGTCGCTGTCGCTGCAGTATGAGCCCGCTCGCCCGGAGCTTGGTGAACTCCATGCCATAGGAGCGAAACCTGCGGATGTGGCCTGCGAAGTGTTCCGGGTTCCTGACTTGAGTACTGAGTCCACCTACGGATGTTTCGATTGACTGTTTCCAGGCCTCGAAACGCTGATCAACTATGGTCGCGCTTGTTGTTTTTATCATCGCAGCCCTCCTGATTTGGACGATGCTACCCCGCACTGCGGCCTGTCCCGGTTGTTATCAGAGGCATGACTGGACAGAAGTTGCAGTTGCGAAGTATCCCGTCATAGTAATCCGGGCATCCGGACTTGTCACTTCGGAGAGAAAGGCTACGAACCGGCTGAATCTTCCGACACGTCTTCTTCAAGACTGCCGGAGAAGGCTGGCTCGTTATCCGCGTGTGCGAACAGATGCCCGTATGCGGCCCGAATCCCATCGACAATAAACTCGTGGGGAACGTCATCGAAGACACCGTGGTCGTTAACGTATTCCATGTGGGCTTCGCCGGATTCGGTGTATTCCTGAAAGATGGAATCGTGGACGCCATTGAATTCCAGCGGTTCCACGTTCATTAACTCACACAGTCGGGCGTTGAATGCGGGAGTTGCCTTCACCCACTTCCCGTTCAAGTAGAGCTCGATGAAACCGTGCATGCGGAAAATATCGGACTGCAGGTAATCGATCAGCTTCTGGCTGGATAGATGGTTACGCACATCTGCCAGGCCCAGTCGGCTGGGAATGCCAACAGAACGGGCTGCCGCGCCCAGCAGTACCGCCTTGGGAATGCAGTAGGTTTCGCCGCTTTTGAGGGCGTAACCGGCACTGAACGTCTCCGGATCCGTCTGGAACACATAGGGATTGTAGCTCACAGTGTCACGTACCGCCAGATAAAGCGCTTTTGCCTGTTCGACAGGATCATCCGGTACACCCTCCAATTGATCCGCAATCCAGGCTTTCAGTTCCGGCTGGTGGTAATTGAAGAAAGCGGTGGGCTGGAGATAGCGTTCCATAATGATCCATCCGATTTTGGGGTATTGAGTCCTGATCGTCTCCAATTAGCAAGCTACTGACAATGGCCTTTTCCGACAATGACATTGCCTTTTTCTATCATTCCTTGCCTTCGAAACCCTGCACTACATTCACCGTGTTCACCCCGATAGCTTCCACGTCATAACCGCCTTCCATGGTAAACACCGTGGGCAGGCCCAGTTGCTCGATACGCTTGCCGAGGGTGAGGTAGTCACCCGAGGTGAGCTTGAAGAAGGAGATCGGGTCTTCCTCGAAGGTGTCCACGCCCAGGGCAACCACCAGAGCCGTTGGCCGGAAAGCTTCGATGTGCCGGCAGGCGGTTTCCAGGCCCTGGCTCCAGGTGCTGTAAGGGGTATTCGGCGGGTAGACAATGTTCAGGTTGTAGCCTTCCCCGACGCCCTCGCCAATCTCGTCCTCAAAGCCGAGGAAATGGGGAAATACCAGATCCGGGTCGCCGTGCAGGCTGATGGTCAGCACGTCACTGCGATTGTAGAAAATGGCCTGGGTACCATTGCCGTGATGAAAGTCCACATCAAGGATGGCGACTCGCTGGTAGCCCTGGTCCCGGAAGGCTTGCGCTGTGATTGCCGCGTTGTTGAAAAAGCAGTAGCCGCCGAACAGATCGGCGTGGGCGTGGTGGCCCGGTGGGCGGCACAGGGCGAAAACCGCGCGCTCGCCCCCAGCAACCAGTTTCTGAGCGGTCAGGGCGACATTGGCGGAGGCCCGGGCGGCGTCCCAGGTACCCTCGGTAATGGAGGTTTCCGCCGCGAAGCTGTAATAGCCCAGGCGACCATCGATGTCCTTGGGCAGGCGGTGGCGCATACCGCGCCCGGCCCACACGGCGGGAATGGCTTCACCGGGCTTGCCGGCGGCAACCCAGTCGTGCCAGCAGGTTTCCAGGAAGGCGACGTAATCCGCCGTGTGTATCCTTTTAATGGGCTCAAGGCCAAACTCTTCCGGCTCCAGGACCTCCCCCAGCGCCTGATTCCGGACCCGCGCCAGGATGGTTTCCGCCCGTGACGGCTTCTCATGGGGATCGATCAGTAGGCCGCCATCCAGTTCGGTTTTGACAGTACGGCGGGCATGGAGGGGAGAGAACACGGTTTTCATGGCTGGGCAGTTTCCGCGCTAATGAACTCAGGTCACTTTGACACAAGCAATGTCGTGGCTCAATTTCGGGCATTGTGGCAGTCTGGGAAAGTTTCATGGAGAGAGAATAAGGGATATGACACTGCAAACACTTCTGGGAATTGAGTTACCCATCATTCAGGCGCCGATGGCGGGGGTTCAGGGCAGTGAACTGGCCCTGGCGGTGTCCAATGCCGGTGGCCTGGGTTCGCTGCCCTGCGCCATGCTGGGTGCCGATGACTTACGCGCCGAGCTGGAAACGCTGGCGGCAGGCACCAACAAACCCTTCAATGTGAACTTTTTCGCCCACCAGCCGCCCGAGCCGGACCATGCCCGGGAACGGGCCTGGCGGGAAGCTCTTGCGCCATACTATCTGGAGTACGGTATCGATTCGGAGAGTATTCCCGCTGGCGGTGGCCGCACGCCGTTTAACGAAGACGCGGCCGAGCTGGTGGAGACTTATACCCCGGCGGTGGTCAGCTTTCATTTCGGACTACCGGATGACACCTTGCTGAACCGGGTAAAAGCCACCGGCGCCAAAGTCATTTCCACCGCAACCACGGTTGAAGAAGCGGTCTGGCTGGATGAGCGTGGGGTGGATGCGATCATTGCCCAGGGGCTGGAGGCAGGCGGTCACCGGGGGATCTTCCTGACCCGGGACTTGTCCACCCAGATGGGTACGTTTGCGCTGCTGCCCCAGGTTATCCAGGCGGTTCGCTGCCCGGTTATTGCCGCCGGCGGGATTGTCGATGCCAAAGGCATCCGCGCGGCGATGGACCTGGGGGGCGCCGGTGTCCAGTTGGGCACGGCATTCCTATTGTGCCCGGAAGCCACCACGCGGCCGATTCACCGGGAGGCACTGAAAAGCCCGCAGGCCCGTCACACCGCCCTGACCAATCTGTTCTCAGGTGGGCCCGCTCGGGGCATCATGAACCGGGTGATGCGAGAGCTTGGCCCGATGTCCGGGGATGCTCCTGCGTTTCCCCTGGCAACATCAGCTATTGCACCCTTGCGAGCAAAGGCGGAGGCAAATGGATCCGGTGATTTTTCTCCATTGTGGTCCGGGCAAAATGCCTCGGGTTGCCGGGAAGTGCCAGCGGCGGATCTGGTTCGCCAACTGACTGAGGGACTATGACCGGGCTCGTTGCCGACATGTCCCTGGCCGCCATGCTGGGGCAGATCTGCGGTCTGGTTGCCTTGGGTTTCTGCATTTCCGGATTTGCCAACAAGAATGACGACCGGCTGATGGTGTTGTTGATTTCTGCCAACGTCGCTTTTGCCCTGATGTTTGCGTTTTTCGAAAGCTGGACGGCGGCGGCGCTGACGGTGCTGGTGATTCTGCGAATAGCCTTGGCGCGAAAGTTCCAGGGCAGCTGGCGGATCATGGCGGTGATTCTGGCGATTAATCTTTTGGTGGCCGCGTTTACCTGGCGGGTGCCAACCGATGTCTTTCCACTGATGGCCGCAGTTCTGGGTACGGTGGGTATGTTCATGCTACGGGGCATACCACTGCGGATTGTGCTCGGGCTGGCGGCACTGTCATGGATGCTCAACAATATTGTGATTGGCTCCGTTGGAGGTACGCTGGCGGAAGGCATGGTGCTGGTCACCAATGTCATTACTATTATTCGCCTCTACCGCCTTAGGAAAAAGTATCCGGACGTCATAGAGCCACTGCTGGATGGAGAGGCTGATCACCGTTCGTAATGTCGATTTAATGAATCAACGCACGACAGTCTGCCAAAAGATGTACGACACTATTCGATAATTTTATCGTCAGCTATTGGATCAACGAGATGGATGCTCTGGATCTGGAAACGGTTTACCGTCAGCACTCGAGGCAGGTGCTGGCGACGTTGATCCGTTTGTTGGGGGAATTCGATCTGGCCGAGGAGGCGTTGCAGGATGCCTTTGCAGCCGCCGCCCAGCAATGGCCGGTGCAGGGAGCGCCGGATAATCCTCTGGCCTGGTTGATTCGTTGTGGCCAGAACCGGGGCATTGACCAGATTCGACGGCGACAGACCGTGCGTTTCCACGCCGATGAGCTGGCCCGGGCCGCAGAGGTGTCCGACACTCCGGACCTGGCGGAATCCTCCCTGCAGGACGACCAGTTACGCTTGATCTTCACCTGCTGCCACCCGGCACTGGCTGCGGAATCACAGCTGGCGTTGACGCTCCGGGAGGTGTGCGGACTCACCACGGAGCAGGTGGCGCGGGCACTGCTGCAGAAACCCACCACGCTGGCCCAGAAAATTGTCCGCGCCAAGCGCAAGATCCGCGAGGCGGGCATTCCCTACGAAGTCCCCGACGACAAGCTCCTTACGGAGCGTCTCGGGGCCGTTCTGCACGTCATCTATCTGATGTTTAATGAAGGCTATGCCCGCACCGAGGGGGAGGGGTTGATTGACGCCAGCCTCACTGCTGAAGCCATTCGCCTTGCGGAGTTGCTTGCAACATTGCTCCCGGACGGCGACGTATCAGGGTTGATTGCCCTGATGCGCTTGCAGGACGCCCGCAAGGATGCCCGGGTGGATGAGCATGGTGAGCTGGTGACCCTGGAAGACCAGGACCGGACGCTGTGGAACAGGGAAGAAATTCGCGTGGGTAAGGCGTGGCTTATGCGGGCACTGGGACAGGCACCGGCCGGCGCTTACACGCTTCAGGCTGCAATTGCCGCTGCCCACGCGGATGCACTGTCTTTTGAGGAGACGGACTGGCACGACATCGCGGGTCTCTATGATTTGCTCTATCAACGTTCACCTACGCCGGTCGTTGCCCTGAACCGGGCTGTGGCGGTGGCAATGCTGGAGGGGCCGGATGCCGGCGTGGCTCTGCTGGAGGGGCTGTCTTCCCACAAAGCCATTCAGAACTATCACCTGTTTCATGCCGCACTGGCCGATCTGCACCGACGCGCCGGGCACCAGGAACAAGCCCGAGTTGCCTATGAGCGTGCACTGTCACTGGCGAGCCAGGCCCAGGAAAAGCGTTTTCTCGAGAAGCGGTTGGCCCGGTTGGATCGGGGCGATGGACAATAAAGATGGCCGTTCGGTGTCGAAATGACTGATCGATGGACGACAAGGATACGGGACACGATAAAGGAGAGTACCGATGAAATACGTGGCATTGGTTTACTACCGGGAACAAACCATCAATGACATGACTGAGCAGCAATGGCATGACTTGAATCAGGAGTGTATCCGTTGTGTGGAGAATCTGGCTGACAAGGGCAAGTTCCTGGCCGGCCAGGCGCTCCAGCCGGTGGACAGTGCCACCACACTGAGAGTCAGGGATGGCGAGGTTTTGATGTCGGATGGTCCCTTCGCTGAAACCAAAGAGCAGCTGGCGGGGTTCTATTTGTTGGAAGCCCGGGATCTGAACGAGGCGCTGCAGCTGGCGAGCCATATTCCGCCGGCGCGCCTGGGCAGTGTTGAGGTCCGCCCGGTGCGGGATCTGCCGCCCAAGGACTGAATGGCGCCAGCAGACAATCAGACAGGAGGATTGAACATGACATACGTGGATGGTTTTGTGGCCGCAGTGCCAACCGCCAACAAAGAGAAATACATCCAGCACGCCCGGGACGCCGCCGTGGTGTTCAAGGAACACGGAGCACTGAGCCTGGTGGAGTGCTGGGGTGATGACGTACCCGAGGGCAAGGTTACGTCCTTTCCCATGGCGGTGAAGTGTCAGCCTGATGAGACGGTGGTGTTTTCCTGGATCACCTGGCCGTCGAAGGCGGTGCGTAACACCGCGATGCCAAAGGTGATGGAAGATCCGCGCCTGCAGGCCGACGTCAACCCCATGCCTTTCGACGGCAAGCGGCTGATTTACGGTGGCTTCCAGATGGAGGTGGACGAGTAAGCCAGGGCCCCTGACTGGCCCGCTGAACACTCGGCAGCCGGGAGATTGGCCAATTCCCCGGTTGCCGGAAATCGCTAACGTTGGATCATGGCTGGCCCGAACCCATATTTGAAGGAAGAGGGCCAGAAAGAATTTATCAGGAGCGAGACCGCTACCATGAGCCAACAACACTTTGATGTATTGATTATCGGCGCCGGCGTTTCCGGCATTGGTATGGCATGCCACCTCAAGCGCGAATGCCCGGGCAAGTCGTTCGCCATCCTGGAGCGTCGGCAATCCCTTGGCGGTACCTGGGACCTGTTCCGCTACCCGGGCATCCGCTCCGACTCCGACATGTTTACCTTCGGTTACAACTTCCGCCCGTGGACTGGCGGCAAGGTACTGGCGGATGGTGCTTCCATCAAGAATTACGTCAAAGAGACCGCCGAGGAAAACGGCGTCGACAAGCACATTCAGTACGGCCTGGCGGTGAAAACCGCAGACTGGTCCAGTGCCGACAAGTGCTGGACCGTGACTGCCCAGCGGGAAGAGGGCGGTGAGACCGAAACCTATACTGCCAGTTTCCTGGTAGGTTGTACCGGTTATTACAACTACGACAAGGGCTACAAACCCGATTTTCCGGGCGAGGAAGAATTCCAGGGGCAGGTGGTTCATCCCCAGCACTGGCCCGAGAACCTGAACTATGCCGGCAAGAAAGTCGTGGTGATCGGCAGTGGCGCTACCGCCATTACTCTGGTGCCGACTATGGCGGAGAAGGCTGCGCACGTCACCATGCTGCAGCGTTCGCCTACCTACCTGATGCCGTTGCCGTCCACTGACAAGGTCACCCTGGGCCTGCAGAAAGTACTGCCGGCCAAACTTGCCTACAAAATTACCCGTGCCCGCAATATCTCCATTGCGCGCCTGTTGTATGAGCGTTCACGCAAGAGCCCGAAGGCCATGCGCCGGCTGTTCCTGAGCATCATCAAACAGCAGGTCAACGGCAAGGCGGATATGCGCCACTTCACCCCGGACTACAATCCGTGGGATCAGCGTCTGTGTGTGGTCAAGGATGGCGATCTGTTCAAATCGTTGAAGTCGGGCAAGGCCTCCATTGCCACTGACCACATTGACCGTTTCACCGAAACCGGTATCCGCCTGAAGTCCGGCGAAGAGCTTGAGGCAGATATCATCATTCCGGCCACGGGCCTGGATATTCAGATGCTGGGTGGTATCGAACCGGCCGTAGACGGCGAGCCAGTGGTGATGAAGGACAAGATCATCTACAAGAACGTACTGGTGGAAGGTGTGCCCAACGCCGCCATGATCTTCGGTTACACCAACATCTCCTGGACCCTGAAGGCGGATATTGCCAGCGAATACCTGTGCCGCCTGATCAACCACATGGACAAGAAGGGCAGTCGCGTGGTGGTTCCGCGGGATACCGAGAACAGCCTGGGTGAAGATACCATTCTGGGGGCACTCAGTTCCGGGTACATCAAGCGTGCCGAGGACCGCTTGCCGAAACAGGGGACCCACGGCCCGTGGAAAGCCTCACAGAATTACCTCGAGGACGTGAAGATCCTGCGTTTCGAGCCCATCGAGGATGGCTACCTGGAATTCGATGGCAAGCGTTCCCGTGAGGGAACAGAGGTTTCCACCGGGTTCCTGAAACCGCTGCGTTCGGCTCTGTTCGGTTCATAAGGCTCACCGGGCCTGCAGGCCCGGTTACTCAACGCATCTATTAGTCCGTGCAAGAATATGTCAGGCTCTCTGGCCTTATTACTTGCAGTAAAGGCTATTGATGTATGTCGAAAACGGCCAGAAAGAAAAACAACCCTCTGTGGCATCCGGTTTACTGGCCCTCCTGGCTGATTGTCTTCACGCTGTACCTGCTGTCATTTCTGCCAATGTCGGCCAAACAGCGTGTTGGCCGTCGGCTGGGGTGTTTTCTGGAGCGAAAGCTGAAATCCCGCTCCAGGGTGGCACACACCAACCTCGCCGCTTGCCTGCCTGAGTTGGCCGAAAATGATCGGGAACAACTGGTGCAGGATAATTTTATTGCCTGCACCCGAGGCTTCCTGGAAAGTACCCACGCCTGGTGGCGGGATATGTCCGATTACTACGATACGACCGAAATGGTCGGGTTGGAGCATCTGGAGGAAGCGACGGCGAAAAATCGGGGGGTGCTGCTGATTGGCGCCCACTACAGCATTTTTGACTTCGCCCTGCCGCTGATCGCCTGCAAACTGGACAAGCCCGGGTACATGTACCGCCCCAACAACAACCCCGTCATCGATCGCATGATCGAAAAAGGCCGGCGCCGTCACTTCAATATTCGCCCGTTTTCCAAGCGCCAGCTGCCGCGGATGATGAATTTCCTGAAGGAAGGTGGCCAGGTGTGGTTTGCCTGTGATCAGGATTTCGGCCGCAAGACCGAGCTTTTTGTGCCTTTCTTTGGCGTTGACGCTGGCTGTATCACCTCACCCAGTTATATCGCACGGGAATCCGGTGCAGCTGTGATCTGTGTCAGTCACTTACGGCAGGCCGATGGCCGTTATCGCGTGGAGTTCTCACCCATCCAGGTAGATTTTGGTCAGGACAAGACCCGGGATGCCGAAACCTGGAATCACTTTATAGAATCCACCATTCGAGAGTTCCCGGATCAGTATCTGTGGCTCCATAAGCGTTTCAAGACCCGGCCAGAGGGGATGGCAAAGGTTTACTGACTGCACCCCGAAAAATAAATGAGGGTAGATCATGATCAAAAGTTATGAAAACCACCTATGGCTATTTCCCGGGCCCTCTGTTACCGTGCCTGCATCCTGCCTCTAAGGATTTCCGCAGTTTCCGGCTTAATGCCGCTTTGCGACCCATCCGATACGACCTGTCAGAGGACGTCACCCCGTTAACGGCGCGTGACCGTAGTCGTCTTTTATTCCATGAATTTTCATGGCATCTGCCCGCATTCGCCGAGAACGGTGTTCGTGGAGGCAGAATAATCAAGAGTTGATCCAATATGAGTTTTTCTTCACTCGGTTTGTCCGAGCAGCTGGTCCGTGCCACTTCCGATCAGGGTTATGAAACCCCGTCCCCCATCCAGGCCCAGGCGATACCTGCGGTTTTGTCCGGCAAGGACGTGATGGCTGCGGCCCAGACCGGTACCGGCAAGACCGCCGGTTTCACCTTGCCGCTGTTGCAGCGCCTGGCTGAAAACCCGCGCACGGGTAAAGGCCCTCGCGCCCTGATTCTGGCACCGACCCGTGAACTCGCCGCACAGGTTCACGACAGCGTGAATCTGTACAGCAAATACATTCCCACCAAGGCTGCGGTGGTCTTCGGTGGTGTGAAAATCAATCCGCAGATGATGAAGCTGCGCAAGGGTCTGGACGTGCTGGTGGCCACACCGGGCCGGCTGATGGATCTGTACCAGCAGAACGCCGTGCGTTTTGACGAGGTTGAAATCCTGGTGCTGGACGAAGCCGACCGTATGCTGGACATGGGCTTCATCCGTGACATCCGCAAGATCCTTGCGCTGTTGCCGGCCAAGCGCCAGAACCTGTTGTTCTCTGCGACCTTCTCCAACGAGATCCGCACCCTGGCCCAGGGCCTGCTGGATAACCCGGTTCAGGTAGAAGTGGCTGCACGCAACACCACAGCGGAGAAGGTGAAGCAATCCATCTATCCGGTGGATCAGAGCCAGAAGACCGCACTATTGAGTAAGTTGGTTCGGGACAACGGCTGGGAACAGGTGCTGGTATTTACCCGTACCAAACACGGCGCCAACCGCCTGACCCAGAAACTGGAGCGGGATGGCATTACCGCTGCCGCCATCCACGGTAACAAGTCACAGGGTGCCCGTACCCGTGCCCTGGCCGATTTCAAGCAGGGTGATGTGCGCGTGCTGGTGGCTACGGATATTGCAGCCCGTGGTCTCGATATCAAGCAGTTGCCTCAGGTGGTGAACTTTGAGCTGCCTAACGTACCGGAAGATTATGTGCATCGCATCGGCCGTACCGGTCGTGCGGGTGAGAGTGGCCATGCGCTGTCTCTGGTGAGTGCTGATGAAGGCAAAATGCTGGCGGGTATCGAAAGGCTGATCAAGAAACAGCTGCCGCGCAAGAGCGTGGAAGGCTTTGAGCCGACTAACAACTTGCCCCTTAAGCCGAAAGCCAAGGCCGATCCGAGCCGTGCCCGTAACCGTAATGGTAACGGTGGTGGCAACGGCAGACCGGGCGGTAATTCTCGCAGCTTCGGTGGCAAGCCGGGTGGTCGCAGTGGTGGCCGTAGCCAGGGTGGTAACGGTGGTCAGGCGAGACGTTCCCCGCAGCGCGAAAGCGCCTGATCCAGCGCTCTCCAAAAAAAGCGGGGCCCGAGGGCCCCGCACAGGAGAACGCACCCTACCGGAATCTCACAGACCTTGAGGTTTCCGGCGGGCACGGGGATCAGAACTTGTAAGTGAAGCCAACCATGTAAACCATCGGGTCAATATCGACCTCTGTGGTGATTTTTCCTGCTTCCGCACCGTCCGCCAGGGCGGTAATTGTGGCGTCGGTACTGATGTCCGCCCACCAGAGCGCCGCATTCAGGCCAAAGTGCTCGTCCAGCATCCAGTCAACACCTAACTCCAGCGCCACACCCACACTCTCGTCCAGCTCCAGTTCGGTACCGTTGATGGTGCCTGGCGCGGTACCCAGAACGCTCTGCGCAACGCCATCGACAGCGCTTGTCAGAGTGGTCGTGGTTTTTTCCTCAAAGAAATGGGTGTAGTTCACGCCAATACCCGCGTAGGGCTGAACCATAGAGCCGCTGTCCAACGGGAAATACTGCAGGGTCAGTGTCGGTGGCAGGTGCTTGGTTTCGGCAAGTTTGCCGATGCCGTTCAGGGCACCGGCGCCTTCAATGTTATGTTTGAAAGGAGTGGCGCCCAGCACGCCAATACCGATATGCGATGTCACCATGTAGGTGGCGGTAATACCGAGCTGGGTGTTGGAATCCACGCTGACCCTGGCATTTGGCAGGGTGCCCACACCTTCAAGATTCAGATCAGAACTGGAATCATCCGGAGCTACGTGGGCGGCGCCGGCGCGCAGCATGAAATCGCCCGCTTCGTAAGCCTGGGCGGCCGGAGCAGCAGCCAATAGCCCGACAGTAACAACACCGAATTGGTAAATACGGGACATGAAAATCTCCTTGGACCTGAAGTGTGATTGACGTCAGGGTAATGTCCTCAGAGATTGAAAACTTGATATAGCGCAAGAATGCCGGGTGGCGGGGACGGTGTTGGCCACCGGATTGATCTGGCTCAAGAAATGGGGACTAACGTAAGACGAGAGGTTGTCAGCCAGCCTGCTTTTTGTCCTTGCGGGGGGTGGCTTCGCCGTCATCCCGAACGAACACATCCCGAATGGTAAGCGAGTCTCCGTCAGCATTCTGAACGGCGACTTGTCGAATTGGACGACCGGTGGCGCGGTCCCGCAAGTCCAGAGGCGGCTGGTCGGGCGCCGGATTCCACTTGTCTCCCCACTGGCGCAGGGCAATCACGATCGGGAACAGGTCACGGCCTTTTTCGGTCAGACGGTACTCGAAGCGGGAGCCGTGTTCGCCCACATCCACCTTTTTCAGGACTTCGTTATCCACCAGGCGGGTCAGACGGTCACAGAGGATGTTGCGGGCAATGCCCAGTTCCTGCTGGAAGTCCACAAAACGACGGGCGCCATACATGGCGTGCAGCACCACAAGCAGGGACCACCAGTCCCCCACTTCATTCAGGGCACGGGCGACGGAGCAACTGGAGTCATCAAAACGTTTTCTGGCCATAGTGGGAAGTCTACCTAATAGGGTTGCATTTTAAAACCAGATTAAATAAGGTTGCTTAAAGAAACCAAATTAATGAGGTTGCGATCTACTATGAGCATGAATCTTGGCCCCCTGTTTAACCCCTTTGAGATCCACAACCTGAAGCTGCGCAACCGCGTTGCCATGGCCCCGATGACTCGCAATTTCTCGCCAGGCAATGCGCCTAGCCAGGAGGTCGTGGACTATTATCGTCGTCGCGCCGAAGGTGGCGTGGGGCTGTTGATCACCGAAGGCACCACCGTGAACCACCCCGGCGCCAACGGTTACCCGAACGTGCCGTTTTTCCACGGCGATAAACCACTTGCCGGCTGGAAGGATGTTGTCGATGCGGTTCATGACGCCGGTGGTGCCATCTTCCCGCAGCTGTGGCACGTGGGCGCGGTCCGTAAGGAAGGCGTAGAACCGGACCCCTCCGTACCCGGTTACAGTCCTTCCGGATTGTTTGCGCCGGGCAAGCCCAATGGCAAAGCCATGAGCAAGGATGATATCGATGATGTGATCACGGCATTTGCCGATGCCGCCCAAGATGCCAAAGCGCTGGGTTTTGACGGCGTTGAAATTCACGGCGCCCATGGTTACCTGCTCGACCAGTTCCTGTGGGAAGGCACCAACCAGCGCGACGATGAGTACGGTGGCAGCATGGAAAACCGCTTGCGTTTCGTCGTCGAGATTGTCGAAGCGGTACGCTACCGCGTGGGTCCGGATTTCCCGATCATGCTGCGATTCTCCCAGTGGAAGCAGCAGGATTACGAGGCGAAGCTGGTCAATACGCCGGAGGAATTGGAGCAGTTCCTCAAGCCGCTGGTGGACGCCGGTGTGGATATTTTCCATGCTTCCACCCGTCGGTTCTGGGAGCCGGAATTCGAAGGCTCCGACCTCAACCTGGCCGGCTGGACCCAGAAGCTGTCTGGCAAGCCGACCATGTCGGTTGGCAGCGTGGGCCTGACCGAAGACTTCATCAGCGGCACCTTCGCCAGCAAGAAGGAAGCGGTGGAGCAGGCCGGTATCGACGAATTGGTGGAGCGTATGAACAACCACGAGTTCGAGCTGATTGCCGTTGGCCGCGCCCTGTTGCAGGACCCGGAGTGGCTGGTCAAGGTGAAGGAAGGCCGCATCCACGAAGTGGCGCCGTTTGCCAAAAAATCTTTGGCCAAGCTGTACTGAGAGAAGGCCGTAGCGCAATAGCGCTACGGCCTTTTTACCGTGAGCCGCGTGCTGCCCGATGGGCTGCATCAAGGCCACGGTGAATAGCCTGGTGAATGCCCCCGTCAATCATCGTTTGTAGCCCCTTGGCTGTGGTGCCGTTATAGGAAATCAGCCGCTCCACCATGTCGCCGGGGTCAGTACCTATCTTTTCCAGTAACAGGCTGCCGCCCACCAACGTCTGCATGACGGCCTCAAGGGCGATATCGTGGGGAAGCCCCATACTCTTGGCATGTTCCAACATAGACTGGGCCAGCAAGGCTGGGTAAGCCGGTCCGGCCCCGCTCAGCGCCGTCAGGTAATCAAGATCCCGTTCTGTGGGAAGCTCCCGTGCCGTACCACAACTCTCCAGCAATGCTTGAACGAGCTGCTTGTCGGCTTCGCTAACCTGTTGTGAGGCATGCCACGGAAAGTAGGCCCGCCGGATTTCCGCTGCTGCGTTTGGCATCGCACGCACCACGCGGTTGCTTCCCACCTTGTTGGAGATCTCCTGCGAGGATGCCATCGCCAGCAGGGAAATGACCAGGTTGTCTCCTGCCTCAATATCAATGCTGCCGAGATCCTGCGGACGTACGGACAATACGATGACATCCGCCAGGGCAGCCAGTTCACGATTGTCCTTTACACAACGGACCTTCGGCCAGTCGCGGTAGGCTTCGCCTTTACCCGAGCGCGATGAAACCACTAACTGGTCGGCCGGTACGACGTTGCGCTCAAGCAAGGCAGTACCCAGCGACTGCCCCATCCACCCGTGGCCACCGATAATCCCGATCACAGTATCTTGCGACATTCTTCGTGTTCCCCTTTGCTGTACATAAGTGTACATTTAAGTGACAAAGATGAACATTAGCGATTGGTTTTGTCAAATATACGGGGAAATACTATGACGCGCCCAAGACTTGATAACCTGGATCAATCAACTTTCGATGTCGTGGTGATAGGCGCAGGTGCGACGGGATGTGCATCAGCGAAGGAGTTGGCCGGGCGTGGATATTCCGTGCTTCTGATAGACCGCGGTGATATCGGTGCCGGTACCTCGTCGCGGTCGAGCAGGCTACTTTATTGCGGTCTGGCTTATATGAAGCCTGACTATTCCTTGTGGAAAATGCCGTTGCGTCCGCTGGACATGCTGGGGCGGATCTACCGTGCATGGTTAACTATGCGTTGCAGGACCGAGCTGGTGCGCGCCATGCCCGAGCGGCTGACTCGCAGGAAATTTTACTTTCCATATAGGGAGCGTAAAGATAGCGGCTATCCGGCTGCTCTGATGAGCCTGGGATTCAGGCTGCTGTCTTGCTTTGGATCGCGCGATGCTCCACTCGGTTATAGGCGCCTCCCTTTTGAAAAGGCAGGGCGGGAAAGTGGCCTCGTCGCTGCCCTTCGCTCGGGCGTTAAATCAATTGGCGCTTTCTATGAGTATCAATACTCGTGGCCAGAGCGAATTTGCGTTGATACCGCATTGGAAGCTGAAAGTTATGGGGCGTGTATTCGAACATACACAAAGGCTACCAGCCTTGAAAAAAATGGTAAGGGCTGGCGTCTTCTCGTGACTGATTCCGCTCCTGGTGGAAGTGGGGAGGCCAGGATATCAGCCAGAGTTGTTATTAATGCCGCGGGTCCCTGGATAGACCAAGTCAATAGCCATTCAGAATCTGGTGGTTCCCAACGCGAGGTCCTTGGCGTCAAAGGTGTCAATGTCCTGGTCAAGCTTCCTGAAAGTTTCCAGGGCCAGGGTCTTGAAGCACTTTCCAGCCGGGGGGAGCCGTTCTATATCTTTCCATGGGGGGACTATCATTTCCTTGGACCTACGGAAACTCGTGTTGATGCGGATCCGGATGATGTCAGGGTTTCGGAGGCGGAAATTGCCTACTTGTTGTCAGAGGCTAATGCGCAGTTCTCTGATCTTGAGTTGAAACCCCGGGACGTGATTCATGCCTGGTGCGGTGTACGCCCCAGTTCGACGCGTGATGGCGAAACTCTTAGTGGTGTGATTCAACTGAATGAGCAACCTGAAACCCCTGGCTTGATCTCTGTAACCGGTGTCATGATTATGCTGCACCGTCATGCAGGGCGCCTGGTTGCACGAACAGTAGCGCGACGTTTGGGGGCCGGTCACAATGGAAAATCAAAGGACAAAGGCTCGAAGCGGCGCATAGTCAATTCGTTCACTAAAACGGATATAGACAGGGCTGTCAGAACTGAGCACGTAGTCACCCTGTCTGACCTTATGCAGCGTCGCCTCCCTTTTGGATGGGATGCAGACCTTGGAAAGTCACAGGTCGAAGAAGTGTCCAGAATTGCAGCTGAAGCGTTAGGCTGGTCTGAGGAAAGAAGACAGGAGGAATGCAAAGTCTATGACGACTACGTCTCAGACCACTTTATCCACCGATAACCACGATACCAAATGGAAAGGCTCCCGCGACGCCTGGCTTGATGCGGCTTTTGAGTTGTTGCTCGAGTCCGGCGTGGACAGCGTACGGATCCTGGCGCTGGCCAAGCGGCTCAATGTCTCGCGAACCAGCTTCTACTGGTTCTTCAGGGACCGTGAGGCGTTACTGGATGCATTGGTAGAACGCTGGCGCGAGAAGAACACACAGGGCCTGGTGCGGCAGACCGAAGCCTATGCCGAGAATATCGTCGAAGCTGTTCTCAATGTTTTCGATTGCTGGCTGGATCCCGGGCTGTTTGATGCGCAGCTGGAATTCGTAATGCGCAGCTGGGCGCTGCAGTCGGACGAAGTGGCGCGGGAGATCGATGCCGCCGACGAGGCTCGTATCGAGGCGCTGACGCGGATGTTTGTACGACACGGATACGAAGCGCTGGCGGCCGACGTGCGGGGGCGCAGTATCTACCTCACCCAGATCGGCTATATTTCAATGAAGACTCAGGAATCGCTCGAAGTTCGTATGCGGCGTCTCCCCGCCTATGTCGAGATTGTCACCGGACAGATGCCGCAACCGCGAGAACTGCAACGCTTCCACGCCCGTCATCAGGGTCTGGATCGCAAGGTGTCCGCTCCGTAATCTCCAGCGGCAAAAGAATCCGTATGATGGGATCATCACAAAGGACAAGGAGATAACGATATGCTGCCCATAACGCGCTTCAAACTCGGTGTGTTTGCCGTGGCCATGGTGCTGTTTGCCGGCTGCGCCACCGTCGGTCAGGACTTTCCTACCCATAACGTTGACCAGATCGAGATGGGGGAAACCACCCGGGCGGATATCCAGGAAATGTTCGGCGAGCCCTGGCGCACTGGTATTGAGGATGGTAAGCGTACCTGGACTTATGGCAAGTACCGCTGGTCTGCTTTTGGTGACGCTGAAACAACGGATCTGGTGGTGCGGTTCAATCAGGACGGAACGGTGTCGTCCTACGTTTACAACACGACAGAGTAGGGGCCAGGACTCCGGAGGCTGGGCTTATGGATGACCAGAGTGACCCGGCTAATATAGCGCAGTTGCTGGACCGGTTAGAGGCCGTGGCGACAGACCGGTCCCACGTTTCCATTGGCGAAATGATGGATGCTATAGGGCGCAGAACGTTCGGGCCCGTAGTACTTCTGGTGGGACTTATTCTGGTGACACCCCTCAGTGGTGTGCCGGGAATACCGACGCTGATGGGCTTGCTCACCCTGTTGACCCTGGGGCAGGTTCTGCTGGGGCGAAAGCATTTCTGGTTGCCGGGTTGGCTGGTGCGGCGGAAGGTGCCGCGTAAGAAGTTCGTGCAGGGGCTGAAGTTGTTGCGCCCGCCCGCCAGAAAGATTGACCGCCTGATTCGCCCGCGGCTTACCCTGTTGGTCAAGGGGCCTGGGCTTTATGTGATGGCGCTGGGTTGCATGGTGATCGCCGTGGTGATGCCTGCAACGGAAGTTGTACCGTTCAGCTCCAGTATCGCCGGCGTGGCCCTTGTACTATTTGGCCTGACCATGATTTCGAGGGATGGCTTGCTGGCCCTGTTCGCCTGGGGGGTAGCACTGACCGGCCCGATCATACTTGTCCGAAACCTTGGTGGATGAACGCCAGGCTGGATTGACCACAGACGAGGAAAACCCGCGATGACAAAAAACGGGGTGATTCTCACCGGTGGAGGCGCGCGGGCTGCCTATCAGGTAGGTGTGCTCCGTGCCATTGCTGATATGTATCCGGACTGGAGCTACCCGTTCAGTGTCATCATCGGCACCTCTGCCGGTGCGATTAACGCCATGGCAATGGCAGGAAATCGCGGGCTTTTCCGCCACAACATCGATCATCTGGAGAAGGTCTGGTCGGAGCTGACTATGGATCGGGTGTTCCGGGCCGATACCTTTAGTCTGATGCGAGGTTTCAGCAACGTTGCCCGCAAGATGATCAGCCGACCTATCGAGAGTGGGCCGGTGTCTTTTCTGGATAGTTCACCACTGCGTGAGTTACTGGAGCAGGAAATTGACCTTCAGAGCATTCGGCAGACAATCCGGGAAGGCCATATTGATGCTTTAGGTCTGAATGCCTGTGGTTATTCCACTGGCCAGAATGTCTGTTTCTTTGAAAGCGCAGACGGACTGGATGGCTGGTCCGTAGGGCAGCGTGGGGGCACTCGGACTGAGCTGGCGGTGGACCACATCATGGCCTCCGCCGCCATTCCCACGCTGTTTGCACCGGTAAAAATCAACCGTGAGTACTTTGGCGACGGTGTTACCCGGCAGATGGCCCATATCAGCCCGGCGTTGCGGCTGGGCGCCCGCAAAGTGTTGGTAATCGGCGTTAGTGCTAATGCCATGTGCCCACCCCAACGTCCGGATAAGCCAGGCATGCCCACGTTGACCCAGGTGCTGGCTCATGTCTTCAATGGTATGTTTCTGGATACTCTGGACTACGACATCGATCGTTCGCGGTTGGTCAACCAGTTGCTGGAACTGATACCGGAGAAACGCTTGAAGGAGGCCGGGCTTGACCTGCATCCGGTGGATATTCTGGAGATCTCCCCCTCGGAACCGATCAATGAACTGGCTATGAAATACATCGATGCCATGCCGCTGGTATTGCGACGCCTCACCGGCGCTTCGGAATCAGCACCGTTCTCAAGTGCCAACCTTGCCAGCTTTCTGCTATTTGATCACCGTTTCTGCCGAGATCTGATTGAACTGGGCTACCGGGATGGCCAGAGCCATGCCCGGCAGATCGAACGGTTTTTTGCAAAGGAGGCAGAGGCCTGAACGGTCAGGCCCTTAACCCACCCACCAGCTTGTCGATGCTTTCTTTGGCGTCGCCGAACAGCATGAGCGTATTGTCCTTGAAGAACAGCGGGTTTTCCACGCCGGAGTAGCCCGTGGCCATGCCCCGCTTGAGGACGACCACCTGCCGGGCTTTCCACACCTCCAGCACCGGCATGCCGGCAATGGGGCTGCCGGGATCTTCGGCGGCGGCCGGATTCACGGTGTCGTTGGCACCAATCACCAACACCATGTCGGTGTCCGGAAAGTCGGCGTTGATCTCGTCCATTTCCAGAACGATGTCATAGGGCACGTGGGCTTCCGCCAACAACACGTTCATGTGTCCGGGTAAACGACCTGCCACCGGGTGGATGCCGAAGCGCACGTTCACACCTCGATCCCGCAAAATCCGGGTCATATCGCTGACCCCATTCTGGGCCTGGGCCACCGCCATGCCGTAGCCGGGCACGATAATGACCGAGTCGGCGTTGCGCAGCTCCTCGCAGACTTCATCGGCACTGGATTCATGAACCGTCTGGTCGGGGTCCGCCGCGCTGGCACTGCTGGTGGTCTGGCCAAATCCACCCAGGATGACACTGATGAACGACCGGTTCATGGCCTTGCACATGATGTAACTGAGGATGGCACCGCTGCTGCCGACCAACGCCCCGGTGACGATCAGCAGGTCGTTGCCGAGCATGAAGCCGATGGAGGCGGCGGCCCAACCGGAATAACTGTTGAGCATGGACACTACCACCGGCATGTCAGCACCGCCGATGGCCATGATCAGGTGAATGCCAAGTACCGAAGCAATAGCGGTCATCAGCACCAGAGAGATCAGCCCGAACGCCATGTTGTTGGTGCCGAGGAACCAGGCCCCCAGCAATACGCAGGCGATGACCGCCACGAGATTCATCAGGTGGCGGCCGGGCAGGGTGAGGGCCTTGCTGTCGATGCGCCCGTCCAATTTGCCGCAGGCCACCAGCGACCCGGTGAAAGTCACCGCACCGATGAAGATACCGACGAAGACCTCCACCAGCTTGATGG
This sequence comes from Marinobacter sp., assembly GCA_022014155.1. Lineage (GTDB taxonomy): Bacteria > Pseudomonadota > Gammaproteobacteria > Pseudomonadales > Oleiphilaceae > Marinobacter. The sequence goes on from JAKLLS010000008.1 coordinate 57,286, forward strand.
TGTGTTCCGCTCCGGACGTCGCGATCAGTGGTTCAATATAACCGGAGAAGCCAACCAGCACCGCCGCAAGGCCTACAAAACTGTGCAGCAGGGCCACCAATTGCGGCATTTGGGTCATCTCCACCTTATTGGCGATGGGGATGCCGATGCCGGCGCCTATCAGCACCGCAATCACAATGGCAATGACGCCGCCGTCACCTACGCTGGCGAGGGTGGCCCCCACCGCGATGATGATACCGGCAACACCGTAAAGGTTGCCCCGCCTTGCTGATTCCTGATGGCTGAGGCCACCCAGGCTGAGGATAAAACAGACACTTGCGACCACGTAGGCCACGCTCACCAGTCCTGTGCTCATATCGGGCGCCTCCTACTTGCGGAACATTTTGAGCATGCGATGGGTGACCCGGAAGCCGCCCCC
>JAKLLS010000067.1 GCA_022014155.1 Marinobacter sp.
CGCAGTAACGACACGGAAGAAGGACGAGAGCGGAATCGTCGCGTTGAATTCAACGTGCTCTCCCGCTGAGATTTGGTCATAGGAGTAATACAATGAGAATGACTCGATTTAACTGGTATATGGCGTTGCTGTTTACGGCACTGCTGGCGTTGGCTGGTTGTAAGTCCAATGGCAGTGGCGGATCTGATGGGTCTGGCGGTGATGTCGGCGGTGATATCACCCAGCAGGACGGTGATGGCGACGGCGTCGTTGATCTGGAAGACAACTGTCCGTTTGTCAGCAATGCTGATCAGGCCGACATGGACGGCGATGGTATTGGCGATGTGTGTGACGCCAATACCGACACCGATGGCGATGGTGTGGACGATTCTATCGATAACTGTCCCACCGTCAGTAACCCGGATCAGGGCGACATCGACGAAGACGGCGCTGGTGATGCGTGTGATCCTGACATGGATGGTGACACAGTAGGGAACGCTGCAGATAACTGCCCGACGGTTTCCAATCCTGGTCAGGGCGATCGTGATGGTGACGGCGTAGGCGATGCGTGTGACACCGATGCCGATGGCGATGGTGTCGATGATAAGGTCGACAATGGCGACGGAACATTCACCTCGATCCCCTCTTCCGAAGGCGGCGATAACTGCCCGCTTGAGTCCAATGCGGATCAGGCCGACTCTGATGGTGATGGCGTGGGTGATGCCTGTGATGGTTTGAGCGACCCGGATGGTGACGGCGTAGTAACCGGAGACAACTGTCTCTTGACCTTCAACCCGGATCAGACGGATACCGACGGTGATGGCGTGGGGGATGCCTGTGATCCTGATATTGATGGTGACCTGGTTCTGAATGACGTGGATAACTGCCCATTGACGGCGAATGCCGATCAGGCGGATACCGATGGAGACGGAGTCGGTGACGCTTGTGACCTGGTAGACGATTCAGAATATGCCTGTGCCGTGAGTGGAGAACAGTTTGTGCCGCTGCTGGCGCCTGAGTCTTCTGCCAGCGATACCTCCAGTGGCTGTCTGATCTGCAGCGTTGCCAACCTCGGAAACCTGGTGGACGATGATCTCACGAACGCCACGACTCTGAGGCTGGAACTGAATGTCGCTGGTTACGCGGCTGCCAGGGTTGTGGATAGCTCCAGGATTTATCCGGCTAACAACGTCGTAGGGGTTGCGATTTCTGACCCAGAGAACGCGCTCAGCGTGGACCTGTTGGAAAGCATCACGATTGCGACTTACCTGAACGGCGAAGTTCAGGAGTCCAATGTTGATTTTGCAGCCTTGGGACTTGATCTGAACGGGATGCTGGGAGGTACGGAAGTTGCGTTCCTGACTCTCCAGACGTCCATGACATTCAACGGTATCGAGATACGAAACGGTGCCCTGGCGGACGTACTGAGCGATCTGGACGTTCACGCAATGTGTGCCAGCCCGACAGATATCCTGTAGTAACCAGGGTGCGCCCGGATTCGGGCGCATATCTTCGAGGGCTGGATGAACCGGCCCTCGAAAACAGAGAAGCCCCGGAGTGGTCCGGGGCTTCTCTGTTTTCGGGCGCTAGTAAGCTCAGAGACTGCCAACCCAATGTGCTGCAGTCAGGCCAATGGAGAATACCAGCAGCGCGATAATCACCCTGTGTCTCCTATGACGAGGAATGAGCATTTCCTGCTCTTCGTCACCCACTCGGTGTTGATCCGTTGTCACGAAGCAATCATGCCCTGGCGCAGAATATAGGCTTCGGCACACAGGGCGCAGTTGGTTTTGTGACAGTGCGCGGAATCGTGGAGTGAAATGCCGGCATGCGGCTTGCCTTCACTGTCGTTACGGGTGTTTACACCCTTGTAGACGTGAATGTGGCGGCTTAGGGCTTCAGAGGCTTCCTGTTTACTGGGAAATGGACCCAGATCGGATTGTTCGCGGGTTAGGGCGTACCAGCCGAAAGCCGTGTGGATCAGCCGCTTTTCATGGCTGGAAGGAATATTCGGATCTGCTCGCATGTTCAATCCTCAACGGATATTGATGTCAGAACTACTACGCGAAACAACAATCCCTGTTTTCCTGTTAATACTGACACTAATAGACTGGCGTCGGCAATCACGGATACTACGGCCTATGCATAACAAGTCATTGTTTATTGTGACGTAGGCTATGGTATTTTGGGCCAATTCCAGTCACTTCCTGCAGGTGTGCCGCGCAGAGCGTGCCTGACGTTCCCGCCAGACCAGGCTGACCAGTGCCGGGATGGGGCCCAGATGGCTTGCTCCCTTTCCGATCTTCGGGCCTAATGCCGACATACGACGACCGCTACAGGATGCTTCATGCTCAGCTACCTTCATGGGTTTCATGCCGGAAACTTTGCCGATGTCCAGAAACACGCGGCCCAGGTTCTTGCACTCCGGATGCTACAGGTCAAACCTGCTGGCATTGCCTGTTTCGACACCCACGCTGGCAGCGCTTTGTATGATTTACACAGTGAGCGTTCGCTGAAAACAGGTGAGGCGGAGCAGGGTATCCAGAAGCTTTGGATGCTTGCCGGCGAGCAGGCGTCTTCATTGGGTGAAGACTGGCAGCCGTTGGTTGCTACACTCGAAGACATTAACCGGGGGAGCCCAACCCTGGACCATTACCCCGGTTCGCCAGAGTGGTTCCGCCGATTCAGGCGCCCCCAGGACTCGTTGACCACGTTTGAGCTTCATCCAACCGAGGGGCGGCACCTGGAGAATTGGGCCGGGCGGGGCAAAGTCCGGGTGTTTCGTGAGGATGGCCTTGGTGGCCTGTTGCGTCAGTTGCCACCACCGTTACCACGACTGTTCGTGCTGATCGATCCTTCCTATGAGGTCAAATCCGATTACGGCGCGGTGGCGGATACTCTGGCCAGCGCCTGGCGCAAATGCCGTCACGGCGTCTATCTTGTCTGGTATCCGATACTGACGTCCGGCCAGGACCAGGCCCTGAAGCAGGCGGTCGTGGATGGCCCGGTATCGCGGGTTCTCTGTAGCGAAATTCGCCTTAACCGCCCTCCAGTCAGAGGTATGGTCGGGTCGGGAATGCTGGTGGTTAATCCGCCCTGGGGCTTCGACGAACGCCTTACGGCGATGCTGGCGGATGTCTCGGGTGACGATTGTCTGGCGTTGTCAGTGTCCATGGACTGGCTGGTGCCGGAGTAAGTCGTATTGTTTTGGTTGTGAGGGAGTGTGTTGCTTGGCCAACGTCACCGAAAAGGAAACCATCAACCCGGAGCTGCCCGGAGGCCTGATTCCACTGGAGGACTGGCGGCTTCCAGAAACATCCGTACATCGTTCGATCAAGGGCGCGATACGCAATACCTGGATTCAGGTCAGGGCCGGCTTTTCCCCGGATGATGAGGCATTCGAAAGCCTGGATGATCTTCCACCGTTGTCGCGGAGTCAGATTGAACGGTTTGCCCCAGACCCGGATTACGGCCGCATCGCAAGGCTGCTGCTGGAGTCTGTGGCGGAAAGTCCGGTGAATAATCCCGTGAGTTTTCTGGTGGCACCGCCTTTCTCCGGTTTGCGGAAGGCCCTTACAGTGCTGGCAGACGATGATTCTGCTGACTCCAGGCGCCTGATCATGCCCCCTGATAACCTGTTGATGTCCGACAGCGACGCCTCAGAGTGGTGGGATGCCTGCGATTTCTCGACACCCTGGGTGATTCCCGAATTGGCGAGTTTCTGGCTCAGGCACCGCTCAGGACTGGCGCTGGTGCGGGAGCTTTTGCGACGTGTTGCCGCCGATGAGGTTGGAGAAGGTTTGATTGGGTGCTCCAGCTGGTGTTGGCAATTCTGGAGTTATTACCTGCCGGACGCACGATTTCAGCCGCTGACGCCGGCCCCCATGGACGCAGGCAAGCTTGGGCTCTGGCTAGGTGGTCTGGCGGCACCGGCCAGCGAATCCGGAGTTGTGGCAAGAATGGCCAATACCGGGTTGTGGGTACTCCCTTCGGACCCTGATGTTCTGGGTGAAGGACAAAAAGCGGCGAATTTCCTTCGCGATCTGGCTGCCCTGTCCAGGGGGATTCCCGGAGTTGCGCTGGGAATCTGGCAAAAGGCGCTGCGGGCCAGACCCGAAGAAGAACAGCTGGAGTCGCAAGAAAAGGGGGAACACCAGTCGATGCGCGCACAGTGCTGGGTCGCACCACTGAATAAGCTCAGTCTTCCTGTGGTGCCATCTGCGGCTGGTCGTGGGCTTGAGTTCATGCTCCACGCCTTATTGCTGCACGATGGCCTGGGGAGCGATCGTCTTGAATTGGTGACCGGGATGAAGGGGCATGAGGTTGCGCCGGCGCTGAATCGATTGCTCAGGGCGGATCTGGTCGAGTACCACGAGGATGATGGGGTATGGCGGGTCACGCCCTTGGGCTATCCCGCCATTCGCAGGCAGTTACAGAGCGACGGTTTCCCCGTTGATGCCTTTTGACAGGAGCGGTGTATGGGGGATCTTGATTTAAGCGGCGCATTTTCCGGTATCACGACCGATGCGTTGCTGGAAGCGTTATTCCTGGTGGTGCTGGCTTCAATCGTGATCATGCTGGTGCAGAACCTGTTGCCGCGTGTGGCGCATACTCTGGGCGGCAAGCCACGGTTATACCTGTTGGCTTCCGTTCCTCTGCTGCGGTTGGTGGTCATTGTGGCCACAATTATTCTTGTGGTGCCGGTTCTGGTGGAACCGTCGTTCGAGAACATGGTGGCGATTTTTGGTGCCCTGGCACTGGCTCTGGGGTTTGCGTTCAAGGATTACGCCAATAGCCTGATTGCCGGAATCGTGACTCTGTATGAAATGCCATACCGTCCCGGCGACTGGATAGAGGTCAACGGGCAATACGGGGAAGTAAAGTCCATCGGCACCCGTTCGGCGGAGATTGTCACTCCGGACGACGATGTGGTGATCATTCCTCACAGCACCCTTTGGACTGCCCTGATCGCCAACGGTAATGATGGCACCGACAATCTGATGTGCGTGACGGAGTTTCATGTCGAGCCCTATCATGATGTCAGCGCCGTGCTGTCACTTCTGCGGGATATGGCTTACACCAGTCCGTTGGTGAAAACCTGGCAGCCAGTGCTGGTGACGGTGCGGAATACCCCCTATGGCATGCAGTACAAGGTCAAGGCCTATCCCCTGGCACCCAGGGAGCAGTTCCGGTTTATAACGGACCTGACAACGCGGGGAGCGGAAGCCCTGGCGTCGGAGGGGGTCCGGATGGTTTCAGTTCCCGTCACCGCTGTTTGAGCCGGTCAGTTCCTGTTCCCGCTTGGCGATCATGTCCAGCATCGTATTAAGTATGTCCTCGCCGCGATTACCAGCCCGGTCAACATAGGTTTCCCGGGCACTGAGGCTGGCTTCACGGAAGCGTCCGCGCTCCTCCTCGGTCAGCCTTACCAGCGAGATATTGCTGTCCTCGGTGATTTTTAGCAGCCTGGATTCGTTCAGCTCCGCCTGTTTACGATAAATCAGCTGGGCAACCTTTGTGAGGGCGTCATCCAGCCATTGCTGCTGTTCATCAGGCAGGGCTTCATACCAATCGCGATTAGAGACCACCGAGGCAATGAACTGAGCCGGGCGCGCAAAGGTCATGGTGCTTTGAACCTCATAGAAGCCCATCTCCTCGATGGCGAAGACCGGATTGGCCTGGCCATCAATCCGCTGCAACTGGAGGTCACTGTAGACCTGAGAGTAGGGGATAGGCTGAGGGTCGGCGCCATAGGCGCGGTAGGCTTCCGCGGCCAGGTTGGCGGTCATGGTGCGTATCTTGAGGCCGTCAAAGTCCTCGGGGCTGCGCAGGGGCTTATTGGCGGTCCACACCATCCAGCCTTCCGGCACGAAGCCCAGGAGCTTCATGTTGTGCTCGGCATAGGGGGCGCTGAACAGCTCCAGAAGTTGGTCGCTGGCCAGTAGATCACGGTTCACCTCCTTGTGATCGGACAGGACGAAGTGCAGGGTGAACACACCTACTTCCGGGATGGTGTCCGCCAGGTGCCCGGGGGAAGCGAAGGCCAGGTGAACGGAGCCATCCTGTGTCAGTTCCGTCAGTTGGGCCGATGTGCCGAGGGAGCCATAGGGGAATACGTCCAGCTCAATATTGCCATCGGAAATGCTTTCGATCCGCTCCTTGAGTTCATTGGCATACACGTGCTGGACACTGCCCTCGATTTCCTCCAGGGCAAATCGCCAGGTGACCGGGTAGTCAGGCCCGCCGTTGTTTGATCCGGTTGCCTCAGGCTCTTTCTCCTGTTGTGGTTCTGAGCAGCCGATCAGCGTGGTCAGTGCTGCTGCGAGCAACAGGGTAAGCCGGGGGCGAAATGATGGCATGTCTGTGTCTCCGATGCGTTTTTCTGACTGAAACTCCCTCTAACAACGTACCACAAGATACTGTTTCCGGCTGCTTGGGCAAAAAAAAGACCCCGGTAGCGGGGTCTTCAACTGACGTTACTCGCAGGGGACGCGATTACATCAGCGCATCAATGCGGTTGCGCACCTTCGGTTCGCTGTTGTACGCAGTAGCAATCGCGTTATAGGTCGGAATATCCAGGCCAGCATCTTCGATCACGGCGACCATTTTATCGTTGGCCTCCATCTGTAGCTTCTGGGCTTTTTCCTGGGAGTCCGAGCTCTCGATCTTCTTCATGTATTCGTCGCGGATATCATTGATGCCGCTTTGCGCTTCGACGAATTTTTTCAGTTCTGCATCGTTGTAGTGAGTGTTCTGAGTGCCCGCAGATTCCGGATTGCTGTAGCCATCCTGGCCGGTCTGGGTCGGGCTCTGTTGCTGGCTCTGTTGGGCCAGTGCAGGGCCCGCAGCAAGCAGTGCGATGGACACGGTAAGTGACGTGAGAAGTTTGTTCATGGTGTTACTCCTTCCTCTTCATTTGGGCCGTCGAAAGTCAAAGACGGCCGCTGACTTGAAACCAGTTTGTTTTGGTGAATTTGCGTTTGTACCCTTCTGACACTCAAAGTGCGTGCCAGCTTTCAATCTATTGTTAAATTCAATAAAAACAACCGACTAGGAATTTTCTTGGTTAACGTCAGTTAATAACGGTTGTGGCTATATGCCACATGTGGCAAAACGTTGTGACATTTTGTCGGAGTGCGCCTTATGCAAAGGCCTGTCCTGAATCCAGGAAGAATGTTTCGTTCCCTGCGCCTGACACTGGTATTGAGTCTGGTGGTACCGCTGATGGTATTTAGTGGTCTGGCGATATATCTGGGCTTGAGCGCAGTTGAGCGCAATCTGAATGATCGGTTGAGGGAAGACCTCGAACTCGTGGCCCGGGCCGTCAGTGGCCCGCTTTCCAGGGCGATGTCGGAAGGCGATGAGATCGTAATGGGGGAATCCCTGGAATCCATTTTCCGGATTGGCCGGGTGTACGGGGCCTCGGTGTTTGATGAGGCGGGTAAACAGGTTGCCAGTCTCGGCGTCGCGGACAGTGACGTCGGTAGCAGTAAAAGTGCCGAGCAGGTGATCATCAGTGGTGAACTGGGTGGGGCTTTTCGGCGAGTGGAAGGAAAATCTGTGTTTTCCCAGTTTACGCCGTTGGTTGCAGAGGATGGCCGTATTCAGGGATTGCTCCAGATTACTCGCAAACGCAGTGACTTCCACGAACTTGTGGCCTCTAGTCGTCTTTGGGCCATTGTCATCTGGTGTTCTTTTTCCCTCATGGTGATTTTCGTGGTGGTGCTGGGGCATTACGGCGCCGTGGGTCGCCATGTCAGCCGGTTATTGGAAATTATGAGTGCCATGGCGCCCGGGCACTGGCGTGTGGACTCCCAACCGGGTGGGCCCCGGGAGCTGCGGCAGATTCATGAAGGCCTACAGGATATGGGCGAGAGAATGACTTCGGCGGAAGAGGAGATCAGCGAGCGTGTTGTCCGTGAGCGGGAGTTGGCGGAGCAGCTTGAATACCAGGAAAAGGTGGCCATGATTGGTCGCGTTGCTGGAGGCGTGGCCCACGAGCTTGGGGCTCCGCTGAACGTTATTCAGGGACGCGCGAACATTCTGCGCCGCGTGGGTTTGCAGGCGGGGCAGGAGCGGCACCTGGACGATATTGAGCATCAGGTGGAGCGGATGACGCTGATTATCCGGCAGTTGCTGGATTGTTTCCGACATGTGCCGGATTCACGGAGAAATACCGATCTGGCCAAGGTTCTGCGTGAGGTGACCCATCGCATTTCCGATGATCCCAAATGCTCGGAGAAGACGGTCGTGACCCTGGGCCTGGAGCAGCAAGCGGGGATCAATGCCGAACCGACCCGCCTGGAGCTGGCGTGTGTCAACGTAGTCCGCAATGCCTGCCAGGCCAGCAAAACCCGCGTCGAGGTGTCGCTGTTGCACGATAACGGTTTCTGGGAAGTCCGCGTGGATGATGACGGCGAGGGTATTTCCCCCGACGTCCGGGATCGTATCTTTGAGCCCTTCTACAGCACCCGTCCGGCCGGAGAGGGAACTGGTCTGGGGCTCGCGGTGGTGGGCAGTGTTCTCAAGGAGCATGGTGGCTACGCAGAGGTTGGTGAAAGCCCCTGTGGTGGCTGTCGTATGAGTCTGTTCTGGCCGGGAGGTGAGTATGAATGACAGGCATCCTTCCATCCTGCTGGTTGAGGATGACGCCAGTCTTCGTTTGCTGTTGGCGGAAGAGCTGGAACTGGACGGATATCGTGTAGAGACCGCGTCAACGGCTGCGGAGGGGAGGCAAAAAGCACTGGTGAGTATGCCTGGCCTGATTGTCTCTGATTTGCGCCTGCCGGATGAGGACGGGCTGTCGATCCTGCGGGAACTTCAGGCCGCCGGGCATTCGGTACCGTTTATCATCATCACGGCGTTCGGTACGGTCGATCAGGCGGTAGACGCCCTCAAGGCGGGGGCTGACGATTTCCTCACCAAGCCGTTGTCCACTGATCATCTGCGATTGAAAATTCGGCGTCTGCTGGCCCAGGCTGAAATCACCAGTGAGCTGGCCAGGTACAAATCCAGAAGCAGCGAGGATACTGCGCTGGGCCTCGTAGGCGAAAGTGCGGCCATGCGGCGGCTGCGTACCGAAATCCGCCAGGTCGCCCGCAGCCATGCCGCCGTGCTCATCAATGGCGAGAGCGGCACTGGTAAAGAGTTGGTGGCGAGGGCGATTCACCAGGAAAGCGAGCGCAAAGGAAAGCCCTTCCTGCCAGTCAATTGTGCGGGCATCCCCCACGAACTGATGGAGAGTGAGTTCTTTGGACATGAAGCGGGCGCGTTTACCGGTGCCAGGCAGGCAAGGAAAGGGCTCTTCGCGGAAGCGGATGGTGGCACCCTGCTACTGGACGAAATCGGTGAAATGCCCCTGGCGTTGCAGGCCAAACTGTTGCGGGTATTACAGGAGGGAACCATCAAGCCCGTGGGGGCTGATCAGGAAGAAACCGTGGATGTCCGCATTATCGCGGCGACCCATGTAGATCTGTTGAAGGCGGTTGAGGAAGGTGCTTTCCGTGAAGATCTGTATTACCGGCTGGAGACTTTGGCATTGGTGGTGCCACCATTGCGGGAGCGGGGTGACGATGTTGATATTCTCTCCATGTATTTCCTCAAAGAGGCGGCTCTGCGGCACAATCGCGGCTTTATGCGTCTTGGGGAGGTGGCGTCCCGGATCCTGATGGATTATCCGTTCCCGGGTAATGTGCGGGAGCTTGCCAGTGCCATTGAGCGCGCCGTGACTTTTTGTGATGGCGACGTGATCCAACCTGAACACCTGCCTGCCAGGATACGTAAGCGCCAGGCTGACTCTCCCGCTACACCAACTCGACTCAATGCAGATAATCTGGCAGATTGGCCCACTCTTGAAACCCTCCAGCAGAATTACGTCAGCGAGGTCATTCGTGCCGTGGATGGCAACAAGCGCCGCGCCGCCCAGATCCTGGGGGTAAATCGCAGAACCCTTTATCGATGGCTGGATGCCGGCGTTGGGGATAAAGAATGACCAACCAGAAACAGGCGATGTTGTACGGATTGGCGACGGTGCTGCTCTGGTCCACCGTCGCCACCGCATTCAAATTGTCCCTGCGTGAATTATCCCCCGTACAGATGTTGGTCATTGCCTGTGCGGCATCTGTAATCGTGATGGCGACGATCCTGGTGGTGCAGGGCCGCTGGCACCTGGTTTTCTCTCTGAGTCGCAAGCAGTACCTGCAGTCCATGGGGCTGGGGTTGATCAACCCATGTCTCTATTATTTTGTGCTGTTTGGCGCCTTCGACCGTCTGCCTGCCCAGGAGGCTCAACCACTGAACTACACCTGGGCCCTGGTGCTGGCGTACATGTCTGTCCCCTTTCTGGGGCAGCGGCTGCGTCGCCTGGATATCATTGCCGGCCTGATCTGTTACGCCGGGGTGGTGGTCATTGCCACCCGGGGAGATGTCCTGTCGCTGACATTCTCCGATCCGCTCGGGGTCGGGCTGGCCATTGGAAGTACATTGATCTGGGCGTCCTACTGGATCATTGCGACCCGGGATACCCGTGACCCGGTGGTGGGACTGTTTCTGAATTTCCTCTGCGGGCTTCCTGTCATCGCCGTGATATGTGCGGTCACAGATGGTTTCGACATCGTGCCGGGCACCGCCGTTGCGGCAGCCGTTTATGTGGGAGTTTTTGAAATGGGGGTTGCCTTTGTGTTGTGGTCCTATGCCATGAAAAAGGCCGAAAATACATCGCGGGTCAGTAACCTGATCTTTATTTCTCCGTTCCTGTCCCTGGTGTTTATTTCCCTGATCCTGGGGGAGGTTATTCTGCCGTCGACCTACGTTGGCCTGGTATTGATCGTGGCCGGACTCTGGGTCCAGCAACGTAAGGTCAGGGAGCGCGTTTCAAAGGTGGAACGCGGATGAGTTGTTGGTACGTGTACATGGTGAGGACAGCCAGGGGATCACTGTATACCGGCATTACCACAGATGTGGAACGCCGGTTCTCAGAACACCAGGCCGGTAGCCCCAAAGGCGCAAGAAGCCTGCGAGGGAAAGGGCCGCTTGAGCTGGTGTTCTCCGCAGAGGTCAGTGACCGCAGTGTCGCATCCCGGCTGGAGTGGCAGCTCAAACAGTGGCCCCGCACCCGCAAGGAGGCGTTGGTGCGGGGAGATATTACTTTGCCCGGTGGCGATTGATGTGTGCCGCAGCCTCGGCCAGGGCATCGGTTGCACGGTCCAGTTGGCCCGCATGGACATGAAACACATGCCAGAGGCTGTTATAGATTTCCAGGGTGGCATCGCCGCCTTGTCGGTTGACCTGCTCTGACAACCGTTGGGCATCGTTCAGGAGGATTTCCTCGCTACCAACCTGAATCAGTAGCGGGGGTAGGCCGCTGAGATCGCCATGGATGGGAGACATCAGAGGATTCGTTCTGGGTTCCTTGCCTGCGTAAAGCCCGGCTGCTTTTTCAATCCAGCGTGGCTGCAGGACTGGCTCGCATTCTGGAGAATAGAGGTGCTGGTGCGTCAGGTCGACCCAGGGCGAGAAAACCGTAAGCGAGGCCGGTAGCGGACGACCTTTGTCACGGAGCCGCATGGCCAGGGCGATGGTCAGGCCACCTCCGGCGGAGTCACCGGCAATGGCTATGGAGGCAGGAGCATGTCCTTCCTTCAGTAGCCCTTCATAGGCAGATTCGGCATCATCCAGGGCTGCGGGAAACGGGTGTTCCGGCGCCAATCGATAATCCGGTGCGATGATGGTGTGGCCACTGGCTTTGGCGAGATGGCCGGTGATTCCCCGGTGGGTGGAAGACGATCCTATAATATAGCCGCCACCGTGCAAGTAAAGCACAACCCCCTCTGCGGCAGCCCGATGACGGGTGCGGGTGCCCTTGATGCCACCGACGGTGACGGTGTCGAACATGCAGCCCCTGGGAGGAATGGAGCTTCGATAGGCCTGGGCAATGACCGTGCGCTGGAGGGAGACCGGTACTGCCGGGTGCAGCAGGGGACGAACCATGCGGTTCATGGTTTGTCTTAAACTGGTTTCGAGCAGGTTTTGCAGCATGGGTTTCTCCATGGAAATAATCAGGTTCTGTCCGTGTTGATACGGTGGTGTGCTAACCTAGTGGCGGAAGCTGAAGCGGGCAAGGGGCGTCAGGGCCATCTTGAATCACCTTAAATGACAAGCGTGTAACTCTACGTGTACTGGAAAACAGATACCATAGAAATTCCGGACTGGAATCGCAGTTCATTGCTGGACCGGCTTGAACCGTTTGATCCGTCTTGCCCCCGGGAACTGGGGGAAGAGATGGTGGCTTATTGCCGCTTTTACGGCCTGGATCTCTGGGTGGAGCACCCCGAGGTGAGCTACCATCAGGGGTATGTCAGTGCCGGGCGGCATCAGGTCATGGTGCATTACTTCCGGTCACCGGAGAACACCGGATCAAAGGGCACCGTATTTATCCTTCATGGGTACTTTGATCATGTGGGGTTGTACAGCCAGTTGATCGACCGCTGCCTGGGGGCAGGGTTTGATGTGCTGTCGTATGATCAGCCAGGCCACGGACTGTCCAGTGGCACACCGGCAGCCATCGGCAGCTTCCTGGAATACCAGGCGGTGTTATCGGAGGTGATAGCCCGGATGAAAGGTAGGGTGAGGGGCCCCTGGTATGCCGTCGGGCAGAGCACCGGAGGGGCTATCCTGATTGATTACCTGTTGTCGAACCAGCACGATCAGCAGACCTCGGATTTTCGTCAGGTCGTGTTGTTGGCGCCATTGATCAGACCCACGGGGTGGCTTGGTGCAAAGTTACTGCATAGCCTGGCCAGACCCTTCCTGACGCGGTGGCGTCGGGTGTTTGCCGAAAATAGCGGGAATACGCGGTTTCTGCGGTTCCTGAAAGAACACGACCCGCTTCAGGCGCGGGCGGTTCATGTGGACTGGGTATCGGCTCTGAGGAGTTGGGTGCCCCACATTGAGTCTGCCAGACCGGTGAATTTTCCGGTCACGGTGGTTCAGGGCGAAAAAGACCTGACTGTCGATTGGCAGCACAATTTGCGGATTATCCGTAATAAATTTTCCTCGGTGGAGGAACTTCGTATCCCGGATGGTCGTCATCATTTGGTGAACGAAGCACAGGATCTGCAATCGACGGTATTCAATACCATTATTGATGCCTTCTCAAACGACCATGCGGGTCCTCTGTCAGAGGCCTGCTAGGGATAAAAAAGCCAGGAGTATGCTGTGAAAAAGACTGTTCTCGCATTTGCGGTTGCCACCGTTGGTTTGGGTGGCTGTATGACCTATGACCCGTATACCGGGGAAGAGAAAACCTCCAGTGCCACAAAGGGCAGTATCATTGGCGCTATCGGTGGTGCCGCTGTGGGCGCTGCAACGTCAAGCAGCAGCGACCGTGGCAAGGGTGCCTTGATTGGCGCCGCCAGTGGTGCTGCGGTTGGTGGTGGTATCGGCTACTACATGGATAAGCAGGAGGCCGAGCTGCGTCGTAAACTGGAAGGTTCGGGCGTGCGGGTTGTGCGTAACGGTGATGAGATTGAGCTGGTCATGCCGGGCAACATCACTTTCGATACCGATCAGTCCACAATCAAGCCCTCCTTCAGCAACACGCTGGAGTCCGTTGGCCTGGTTCTGAAGGAGTTCGACAAGACCATCATCCAGATCGATGGTCATACTGACAGCACAGGTTCCCAGAACTACAACCAGCTGTTGAGTGAGCGCCGTGCCGGTTCTGTACGGGACTTCCTGCTCAATCAGGGTATTGAGCCCAAGCGCACCCGGGCCGTGGGTTATGGTCCGCGTTATCCGATTGCGTCCAATGACTCGGCTGCCGGACGAGAGCAGAACCGTCGGGTAGAGCTGACGCTGGTACCGATGCAATAAGATCTGTTTCGGACAGCAAAAGCCCCGGTGTCGTAAGGCGCCGGGGCTTTTTTGTGCTTAGTTGGTATTGCTGGGAAGCCATTCATCAATGCGGTCTTTCAGATCCTGAAGCCGGTCTTCTCCGGAATCCCGTACCTCTCCCAGTTTTTTCCGGGCATCTTCGATCCGGTCTTCCAGTTTCTGTACCTTTTCGGAAAACTCTTTCTGAATTTCAGCTTCGGCCTGATCATCCCTGGCTTTTGCCATTTTGTGTTCGGCATCTGCTCTGAGACTGTCGATCTGCTTGCTCCAGCGTTCGGTCTGGGTTTCCAGCTTGGTCAGCAGGGAATCCTTCAGTGACATAGTCTGCTCCTGTTAAGGGGGAAGCGTGCGAATTGAACGAACCCTTTCCCTATTAACCATGGACGTTATTGGCAGTTTCTCAAGTGCAAATCAGAACTCCAGCCGTTAAATAACGATAACTAGATCACACTTTGGCCTTCGCAGCCATGTTGAGGGTGGTGCCTGTTGTGACAGATTGTCACGCTCGAACACCTGAATAACCAAAAAAAAGGACGAGCACTATGATCAACAGAATGTTTCCCGCCGTTTGTCTCGGTGTGGCCCTGGTCGCTTCCTCTCCGGTGGTCCATGGTGGCCTGTTGGGGCTCACCGCGAGCTCCACGGAGGAAACCACCCAGCAGGAGTTGCAACCCGGTGATGTTCTGCCCGGGCGTTATATCCTGACTCTTGATCCCCAGTTGCCCGAGCTGCTCGGGTTGGCGGACTTACAAGCGGGTGTTGAATCCCTGCTGCTGGCTGTTGGCGGTGGGGACATCCTTCATCTCTACAGCACTGCATTGACTGGCGCTGCCGTCGAGTTGACCGAAGGACAGGCTGAGCTGATGTCCTCTCTGCCCGGTGTGCTGGCTGTTGAGCCGGATCGCATTGTGGCCGCCAATTCGGAAGTTCAACAAGGCGCAACCTGGGGATTGGACCGTATCGATCAGCAGTTTTTGCCTCTGGATGAGTTATACGGTTATCCAGCTTCCGCCGGGGCGGGCACCAACGTTTACATCATCGATACGGGGCTGCGGGACAGCCATGTGGAATTTTCCGGTCGTGTGATTGAGGGACGCAACTTCGCCGTAAACGACAGCGGGCTGTTGGGCCTTGGCGGACTGCCCTTGGCCGGATCTTTGTTGAATGTTGGAGGAGAAACCGACCCCGAAGATACTACCGATTGCAATGGTCATGGTACGCACGTCGCCAGCACGGCTGTGGGTAGCGAATATGGTGTTGCCAAGGCTGCCTCGGTGGCAGCAGTGCGGGTGCTGGACTGTTCCGGTGCCGGTTTGACTTCTGACGTGATTGCCGGTGTGGACTGGGTCGCTGAAAACCATCTGGCGCCCGCGGTTGCCAATATGTCCCTCGGAGGTGGCGATTCAGATGCTCTGGACTTTGCGGTGAAAGGCGCTATTTCAAAAGGCGTAACCTTTGTTGTTGCCGCCGGTAACAGCGATACCGATGCCTGTTCAGGTTCTCCCAACCGTGTGGCGGCGGCTATTACCGTGGGCAGTACCACCCGCGAGGATCAACGCTCGTCCTTCTCCAACCACGGTGAGTGTGTAGACCTGTTTGCGCCCGGATCCGACATCACGGCGGCCTGGTATCAGACTGACACCGAAACCAACACCATCAGCGGTACTTCGATGGCTTCGCCTCATGTGGCTGGTGTTGCGGCCTTGGTGTTGGGCGATCAGGGCAGCTTGAGCCCGGATCAGGTGGGTGCCGCCATTCAGGAGATGGCGACGGCGAATGTTCTGAGTGGCATCAAGGCAGGTTCGCCGAACCTGTTGCTGCGCGCGCCTCAATAACAGCTATTGAACTAGTGTCCCGTCTGGCTAATTCGTTAACCCACTGCGTACCGCTGGTGCCTTTGGCCAAGGCGCCAGTCCGCAGGTGTGGTGGTTCCACATCAAGGGCTGGCAACACAGGCCCAGAGGCACCAGCGGTACGCCCTTCGGGAGCCCCTGAAAGCCTTGAGAGCGGTGTTGCGTCGGCTCGATTTGGAACCACCAAACCTTCGCCACCGCGCCTTGCTCTCAAGGCTTTCAGGGGCTCAGTGGGTTAACGAATTAGCCAGACGGGACACTAGCCGCAGGCGGAATAAAGAACGGGAGCTCGAGGCTCCCGTTTTTTATGGACTATCCGTCGATCTGATCAGAACAGAACGCGGCAGCGAATGGTGCCTTTGACGTGGAGCAGTTTCTCCAGCGCCAGTTCGCCATACTCCTTGTCTACGTCGATAACGACGTAACCAATGTCTTCCTTGGTTTGCAGATACTGGCCGCAAATGTTGATGCCATTCTCCGAAAACACCTGGTTGATCTCTGACATCACGCCCGGCACGTTCTCATGAATGTGCAGCAGGCGGTGCTGATTCGGGTGCGAGGGCAGCGCCACTTCCGGGAAGTTCACGGAAGACACCGAGGTGCCGTTGTCGCTGTACATCGCCAGCTTTTCCGCCACTTCACGACCAATGTTCTCCTGGGCCTCGATGGTTGAACCGCCGACGTGCGGGGTCAGGATCGCGTTATCGAACTCCCGCAACGGAGAAATGAATTCCTCATCGTTGGATTTTGGCTCAACCGGGAATACGTCGATCGCCGCGCCCAGCAGCTTGCCGCTCCTCAGGGCATCCGCCAGGGCGTCGATATCCACGACGGTTCCCCGGGAAGCGTTCATCAGGATGGAGCCGGGCTTCATCTGGGCGAACTGCTCGGCTTTGAACATGTACTTGGTTGACGGGGTTTCCGGTACGTGCAGACTTACCACATCGGATATATTCAGCAGCTCCTGCAGCGTGCCTACCTGGGTGGCGTTACCGATTGACAGCTTGGACACCACATCATAGAAGTACACGTCCATGCCCAGGCCTTCGGCCAGGACACTGAACTGGGTGCCGATGTTGCCATAGCCGATGATACCCAGCTTCTTGCCGCGAATCTCGTAGCTGTTCTTGGCGGATTTCAGCCATTCACCGCGATGGGCCTTCGCGCTTTTCTCGGGAATGCCGCGCAGCAGCAGGATGGCCTGCGCCAGCACCAGCTCAGCCACACTGCGAGTGTTGGAGAACGGGGCGTTGAATACGGCAATACCCCGGCGGGTAGCCGCCTGCAGGTCTACCTGGTTTGTGCCAATACAGAAACAACCCACTGCCACCAATTTCTGGGCGGCATCAAATACTTTCTCGGTCAGCTGGGTGCGCGAGCGAATCCCGACGAAGTGCGCGTCGGCAATCTTCTCAATCAGGTCTTCCTCGGCCAGCGAGTGAGTCAGGTACTCGATGTTGGTGTAGCCTGCGGCATTCAGGGTATCAATAGCAGATTGATGCACGCCTTCCAGCAGCAGGATCCGGATTTTGCTCTTTTCGAGAGACGTATTTGACATGGGCTTGCTTCCGAACCTTTCGTCACGTGAAATGACCTGGAGCCAGGATCGTCGGGCTGGCTCACAGAACAGGGGCGGTATGATACCATAAACGCAGATTTTCACAGCGCGTCGGATTGCCTGAATCAATTGCCCCGTGATTCGCTGAATGCAGGCCCGCCGTCCAACCCTTACGAGACTGATAGCTTCATGAATTCCGAACAGATTATCGCTTCGCTGAGAGAGCTGATTGCCGCAGGGGATGCCCCCGGTAAAGTGCTGACCGATCCGGCAGACCTGGAAAACTACGGCAAGGACTGGACCAGAATCTATCCGCCCAAGCCGCTGGCCATTGTGCTGCCGAAAACAACGGAGCAGGTGCAGGCACTGGTGAAATTCGCCAATGAGAACCAGGTGGCACTGGTGCCCTCCGGTGGCCGTACCGGCCTGAGCGCGGGCGCGGTTGCCGCCAACGGTGAAGTGGTGGTGGCGTTCGATAACATGAACCAGATTCTGGATTTCAGTGCCAGTGACCGCACCGTGCGCTGTCAGGCGGGTGTTGTGACCGAGCAACTGCAGACCTTCGCGGAAGAGAATGGCCTGTATTACCCGGTGGATTTCGCCTCCGCCGGCTCCAGCCAGCTGGGTGGCAACCTGTCCACCAACGCCGGCGGCATCAAGGTGATCCGCTACGGCATGAGCCGGGACTGGGTGGCCGGCCTCAAGGTCGTGACCGGCAAGGGCGATATCCTGGACTTGAACAAGGACCTGGAAAAGAACAACACCGGTTACGACTTGCGTCATCTGTTTATCGGTGCCGAAGGTACCCTGGGCTTTATCACCGAAGCCACCATGAAGCTCTCCCGCAAGCCGGACAACCTGACCGTGCTGGTGCTGGGTCTGAACGACCTGACCAATACCATGGATGTGCTGCAGGCGTTCCAGAAGCAGATCGACCTGACCGCCTACGAGTTCTTCTCCCATGAAGCCATGGGGCACGTGCTGGCCCACGGCCAGGTGCAGGCACCGTTCGAAACCGAGGCTCCGTATTACGCGTTGCTGGAGTTCGAAGCGGTATCCGATCAGGTAATGGATGACGCCATGACCCTGTTCGAGCAATGCGTGGAAAACGGCTGGGTACTGGACGGCGTGATCAGCCAGAGCGAAACACAGGCCAATAATCTGTGGCAGCTGCGGGAGCGTATCTCCGAATCCATCGCGCCGCGCACGCCCTACAAGAACGACATTTCCGTGGTGGTGTCCAAGGTGCCTGGCTTCCTGCAGGAAATCGACGCCGTGGTGAACGAGCATTACCCGGACTTCGAAATCATCTGGTTCGGCCACATCGGCGATGGCAACCTGCACCTGAACATTCTCAAGCCGGAAGACATGGCGAAAGAGGACTTCTTCGAGAAGTGTCAGCAGGTCAACAAGTGGGTGTTCGAGATTGTCGAGCGTTACCAGGGCAGTGTCTCCGCCGAGCACGGTGTTGGCATGACCAAGAAGCCCTACCTGCATTACACCCGCAGTGAGGCGGAGATCGCTTACCTCAAGGGTATCAAGCAGGTCTTCGATCCCAACGGCATCATCAACCCGGGCAAGATTTTCGACTGATGCAGGATCACATCGTGGTACTGACAGGCGCTGGCATCAGCGCCGAAAGCGGACTCTCCACCTTCCGTGACAACGGTGGGCTGTGGGAGCAGCACAGTGTGTACGATGTGGCCACCCCGGAAGCCTTTGAGCGCAACCAGGAGCTGGTGCTGCGGTTCTACAACGATCGCCGGCGCCAGCTTCAGACCGCCCGACCCAATCAGGCTCACCGCTTGCTGGGTGAGCTGGAAAAAAGGTATCGCGTCACGATCGTCACCCAGAATGTGGATGACCTTCACGAACGCGGCGGCTCCTCCAGCGTGATCCACCTGCACGGTGAATTAACCAAGGCCCGCAGTTCCCGCTTTCCGGAGCTGGTGTATGACATCGGTTACCGGGATATCAGTCCCGGTGATACCTGCGACGAGGGCGCCCAGCTCAGACCCCATATCGTCTGGTTCGGCGAGGAAGTACCGATGCTGGAGAAGGCGGCCGAGGTGGTCCGCACCGCCGATCACCTGTTGATTGTCGGCACCTCCCTGCAGGTCTATCCCGCCGCCGGTCTGGTCTATGAAGTCGACTTCGACGTGCCCATTACGGTGATTGACCCTGGCGAGCCAGCCTCGGTGTCGC
>JAKLLS010000209.1 GCA_022014155.1 Marinobacter sp.
CTAGGAGTCTGCGCGGCAGAAACGTTTTGAGCCCTCGTTTCCGCCAGACCGGATCATTGTCTGGCCGGAAGGAGTGTTCGCGATATCGGATCGGCTCCATCATCGCTTTCGATCCAGCCAGTTAACCGGTTAAAAGGGGCATCGCAGGGCCCCAGCTGTACCTACCGTGAGCCAAAGGCTGCCTCAGCGACTTATGCCAGCCTCATCAGTGAACTCATGCGCCTGAGATTGAGCGACAGACAGACAAGATCCCATTCACCCTGCACCGCCTGAAGGCCCCGCAAGCCGAACTGCCGGAAGCCCAGGACATTCTTGATCCAGCCATTCACCGCCTCAACCATGTGCTTGCGCTGAGCGTAGACTGCTCGCCCCTCCGCCGTGGTAAGCTTCTCCTCCATGCGGGCCGTCGCCGGGTACCGGCTCGCGTTTATATCTCCGGTTTTTTTGCCTTCCCGGCGCAGCGAGACGTAGCCATCTATGCCTTTTGTCTCCAATGCCTGCAAGTCTTCCTCTTTGCGATAACCCGCATCAGCCAGACATTGGCCCGGGTAACTTCCCAGAGTTTCTTTTACCTCGCCCAGCAGCGGCACCAGACAGCCGTTATCACTGGGGTTGTTACCCTGGCGGTTGCCCACGATGATCTGGAACTCGCCATCCACGGCCAGTTGGCCGTTATAGCATTGCTGGAACCCATCATTCGTTTTCATGATCCGGCTTTGGGGGTCGGTAAAGTTACTCTGAGCCTTGTCCTCCGGAACTCCATAATCTCTCTTGAAGTTCCGGCCACCCTTGGGTGAGCGGCGATCATCGTCTGGATGCCGGCCTTTGGCCTCATCTTGCGTTTTTTGATCCGCTTCCAGTTTCTCCTTCGCTGCCCGGATCTTGTCCAGCCGCCCCTGACGGTGCTGAAGCTCTTCGGGTAACTCGTCGCCCCGCTGATCCGGGCCAAACTGTTGGTCTTCCGATTCATCCACACGGCGAGCCTGGCCACAAAGCTCATCAACCTCTTTTGACAGACGGGCTTCTTCCTCCCGCATGCGGTCATAGCTCATGGCCTTGTGCTTACTGGCGTTGGCCCGGACCTTGGTGCCATCAATCGCCAGCGTACCGAGAGTAACCAATTCCGCTTCCTGGGCGATCCGGACCACCTGAATAAATACGGCCTTGAACGCAGCCAGGTGTTGCTTGCGAAAATCGCAGATAGTGCGGTGTCTGGGGAAATTGCCAGCCGCCAGGACCCGAAGGGCGACATCTTCTTCCAACTTCCGGGCGATCTTTCGTGATGAAAACACGCCGGTCGCGTACGCATAGATCAACACCTTCAACATCATCCGCGGATCGAAAGGCGAGTTGCGCCGACCGCTCCCTTCATACCGGGCGTAGAAGGCACTCAGATCCAGTTCCTCGACCACGTCACTGATGAAATAGGCCAGATGCCCTTCGGGCAGCCACTCGTTCAGGCTCGGGGGAAGAAGCAGTTCCTGATCAGGTGAATAGGGGCGGAAGGTGGTTCCCATCGGATTCTCCGGTGCTGAAGAATTTTTACGTATTATGCCAGAAGGTGGCTCCTGCCGCGCAGACTCCTAGTCCGTTTCTTTGGCCTTGACAGTGAGTTCGTCAGTGCAAGCCTCTGGTCCTCGCTGGTCGGGCTGGGTGAGATCGGTAT
The DNA here is from genome assembly GCA_022014155.1 of Marinobacter sp. Classification (GTDB taxonomy): domain Bacteria; phylum Pseudomonadota; class Gammaproteobacteria; order Pseudomonadales; family Oleiphilaceae; genus Marinobacter. The sequence continues at coordinate 1,667 of JAKLLS010000209.1, forward strand.
GCTTGTCTCAATGCTGCTTGGCTACGCCATTGCGTTCACCGGCATCGGCCTGTTCATCCAGGGGTGGCGTCAGGTGTACCGGGCACGCAAGGAAAATAGGCTGGTTACTGACGGGCTTTATGCCTATGTGCGACACCCCCAGTACACCGGTTTGTTCATTGCGCTATTCGGCGAAGGAGTGGTGCACTGGCCAACGCTGTTCTCCGTTGCTCTGTTCCCAATGATCGTGCTGATTTACGTCTGGCTGGCGTATCGTGAGGAGCAGCAGGTGATCGCCCGGTTCGGAGACGTCTACCGCGCTTATCAGCAGCAAGTGCCCATGTTCATTCCCCGCTGGGGACAGTGGCGACGGCTTGCTGACGCTTCGCAGGACCGTACCGATGATCGGCGTTCCAAGTGACGGTTAGTTGTGGCCAGCTGCCTGCAGGCTTGGTGCGGCACTTGCGACGCTCTGCTGCTGGGCCGGACGCAGTGCAAAGTGCGGTGATGAGCGAACAATTTGCCATTGGCTGCATCGGCCTGGGTGCGGGGATCATTGCCTTCGCTATGCCCGGTGGAGTGCATTGGAGTCGAGTAAAGGCCCCTGTTCGGAAACAGCGTTTAAGTGTATTTTTTTAAAGTATACCTTCCGCGAGGGATGAGCCCGTATGGATATCAAAACACTCGGAGAGCTAATTGACTGGACGAGCAGGCTCCACTCGCACTTGGCGCGGTGTCTGTCCCATTGTGAAACAAAGCACGAAGACAAGCAGGCAAGGGCCCTGTTGGACTATCTGGCCACCCATGAATCTGAAATCGAGCGCATTGTGAGGGAGTTTGAGCGCCAGGGAGATGCGAAGGCATTGGAGAGTCGCGTTTACGATTATCTATCTCATGATCCCATAAAAACCCATCGGACCTGTGACGAGCCATACGTGAGGCTTGATATTGCTGGCATCTGCCGTGAAGTGTTCGACGTCCACGAGCAAATTCTTGATCTCTATCAGACCCTTGTCGAAAAAGCCGAAATTCCCGAAGCACGGGAGCTGCTCCAGTCGCTCCTGATCATGGGAGAGAATGAAACCAGGCGCCTGGCCCGCCAGATTGGCCGTATGGATGATTTCTGACTGTGTTTGATATCTGCGACAGTGCGCAGCTCAGTACCACTTGTTAACACTGAATCTGCAGGAGCAAGGTTCGGAGTCGAGCACCCCGACCTCAGGAACCGGACCCTTGAATTATGAAAGGTTCCATTAATCATACCAGTACATGGGGCATCGCCCTAGTCGTCATCGTACTGCATGAACCTTTTGGAGCAATACGGCCTGTTGCCAGGCCTGGTGGTCGGCATCGCAGGTATGGTTGTCTGTTTGTGTGGGCTTTCCCGCGCGATAGGCCCGACATGTCAAGAGCCGTGCAAGGATGTGCCGGCGAGTTCCGGAGTCTTGTTGCGGGATCCGGTATGGGGCTGGGACCGACCTCAGTAATCTTTATGTTCGCGGAACACGCTTTGCTGCCCGTTGGCACGGAAGGCAATCACCTGGTAATCATCCTTTCTACCGGTCTCCATACCGGGGCTGCCCTGGACCATGCCGGGCACTGAAAGTCCCACTGTATTGAACCGGGGATTTTCCCGGTAAGCCAGAATATCGCTGGCTGGCACATGGCCCTCAATCACCAGATCACCGATTAACGCGGTGTGGCAAGAGGCCACATCCCGGGGCACACCATTAGCCTGCTTGACCTCATTAACGTTGTCGGTTTCGATGGTGTTGGTCTTAAACCCGTTGGCTTCAAGGTGCTCAACCCAGGATTGGCAGCAGCCACAGCTAGGGCTCTTATAAATTGTGATGGCCGGGCCAGCCTCTGCGGTAGAGGCCGCAGCGGTGGATGACTTGGCAGACTCGTCGGCCTGGATCGCCAATGTGGTTGCGCCGGCGGCGAGAATAGTGACGGTTACTCCGGTAAACAGGGCAAGTTTTTTGGTCTTCATGGTAATCCTCGATTTGATTCGATAATGGGTAGCGCAAGGCCCGGGTTCACCATGGCTTCCCCGGGCAATCAATGTCAGTTCGGGGCGCACCCGTACCTTTAGTTGGACTCGGCGCCTTTATCGTTCTCACCGCCGGCCATGTGGTCACCACCGTGGCTTTGCATCATTTTCATGCAGGCATCGGTCATGGCTTTACGATCTTCCGGAGACATGTCGGGCATCATTCCCATCATGCCGCCCATTCCCTGCATGCCTTCCGAGGACATCATGCCTTTGCCTTCGCCCTCGTGGGCAAACACAGAGAATGTGCCGATGGTACCGGCCAGAAAAATCGTTGTGATCGCGAATTTGATTTTTGAATTGCGCATTTGATTCACTCCAGTTAAAGATCCGTGATGAAAAAACACGGAGCTTCATAAAAATCGTTGCAAAAATTTACGTCAATGATTTTGCCGTGATGGGCACAAATCCGGGTTGCAACTCAGGAGTGATGTAGTGGAGGGGGCGTAATGGAGGCTAGGAACGGCTCCTGGTAGAGGGCCGCGGGGGCATTTAATACCGGTTGGGACCCGGTATTGAGCAAACCATTTGAAGCTGCCAGAAAAAGAGCAAAGCTGGCGCCACATTTGCTCAGCCCGCTGGCGCTCGGGCATGTCATGTCAGGCGTTGGAACACAATCACCTGCTTTGCCGGAAGAGGAGTCGTTGCTTCCAGCCTGCTTCATCATCGTGGAACCGCAACCTTTCATCGCAGTATCCTCCTGACCAACTGATATTTTGGAAATGGCCAGAACCGGCCCACTCATCACCATTAGCAGTGACAGCAGCACGGAAATGATTCGGCGGTTCGTTGGGGTCATCTCGATTTCATCTACCAAACGGTCGGGTTGAGTGCTTTGACACACAGCCAGCTTTTTAGTTTAAGAGATCGTAGCAGTTTTTTATTTTAATGACTGTAGTGGTCAAGTGTTTTAGGCCACCGTCTTTTGAGTTTTCCAGTAGGCCTTCTCTGCCACATTCGGCGGCAATCCACCGTTGTGTTTGTGCGGTCTCAGTGCGCTGTAATAACCGATCATATAGTCCGTGACCGATTGCTTCGCCGAGGCAAAGCATGGATATCCGATTTCCGGCACCCATTCTGTTTTCAGACTCCGGAAGAAGCGCTCTGTCGGGG
>JAKLLS010000210.1 GCA_022014155.1 Marinobacter sp.
CAAAATGCTGTCATATCAAGCGATTTAACAACGGTAGTCCATATTGATGAGCATGTTTTTTCCATCCCCAAAACGGGCGCCTTCATGGCTCGTTCATTACCTGGTAGCGCTGACAATCCTGCTACCGGGTGCCGCCCAAGCCCAGGAAAGCTCACTCCCCTCCATTGGTGGTGCAGGGGGCGGTTTGATTTCGGAACAACAGGAATCGGAGATCGGGCGCCAGGTAATGATCTCTATCCGGCGCTCTGCGCCGCAGATTACCGATCCACTGGTGTACAGCTATCTGAATGACGTTATCTATCGCCTGGTGCCGTCTGCCCCGCTGAAGAACCGCGACCTGACCCTTGCAATCATCGACAGCCCTGACATCAATGCCTTTGCGGTACCCGGAAGCATTGTCGGAATCAACGGGGGGCTGGTGCTAAACGCCAGCAGCGAACAACAGTTTGCATCGGTACTGGCCCACGAACTTGCACACTTAAGCCAACGGCATTTTGCCCGTCGCATGGAACAACAGGAAACCAGCGCCCCCCTGACGATCGCCGGGATGCTCGCCGGCATTGTCCTGTCCGCCGTCACCCAGTCGGACATTGGTATCGCGGCCATTGCCGGCACCCAAGCGCTGTCTGTGCAGAACATGCTCGCTTACAGCCGGGCCCATGAGCAGGAAGCCGACCGTGTAGGCATGGAGATCCTTGCAGACGCTGGCATGGATCCACGCGGCATGCCTGAAATGTTCGAAACCATGATGAAACAGAACCGCCTGCAAGGCAGTCGACTACCGGAATACCTGTCGACACACCCACTGACCCAGAACCGGGTATCAGATACCCGCAACCGGGCTGAACAATATCCCGTACGCGACATCCAGGATACTCAGGAATACCACCTGATCCGCTCACGACTGCAGGTCCATTACGCCCGTTCCGCCAAGGTGGCAGTGGATACTTTCCGGGATTATCTGGAACGCCCCGATACCGATAAAACCGATGCCATCCGCTACGGCCTGGCGGTAGCCCACCTCCGCGATAGTGACCCGGGCCGCGCCGCTGAAGTTCTTGAAAAGTTACTGGAAGGTAGTCCGGGGCGCATCACGTACATCGTTACCCTCGCGGAAGCGCTGATCGATCAGCAACGACTGGACCAAGCGAGAGACATACTCAGGGAAGGCCTTGCCCGCAATCCCGGGAACTACCCTATCACCTACACCCTGGCCAGGCTGGAGACAGCAAACGGCAATGGTGAAGCGGCGGCGGAATACCTTCGACAACTGACCAGACGCATGCCCCGCCAGGAACATCTCTGGAACCGGCTGGCAGAAGCGGAAGGACTGGCACGGAACATTGTTGGCGTTCACCGTGCCCGGGCGGAATACGAAGCCCTGATGGGAGATCTGGAAGCGGCCCAAAGGCAGCTCCGGCAGGCGCAGGAAAAACTTCCGGCGGGCGCACCCATGCGTCAGGTAGTGACCGAGCGCCTGACCGAAATCACCGAGAGACTGAATGCACAGCGGAGCTGATGCCCCGCTGCCGCCAGAGACAACAATCAGGCGTTACCGGCCGCCTTCAGATTCATGCCGGCGGTGAAATCCAGCATCCGATGAAGCGGCCTCAAGGCCTGCTCCCGCAGGTCGTCACCCACCAGCACTTCCTGACTCCCGTTTTCCAGCACGTGAAGCAGGTTCTCCAGGCCATTCATGGCCATCCACGGGCAATGGGCACAACTGCGACAACTTGCGCCATTACCTGCAGTGGGCGCCTCAATCAGGGTTTTGTTCGGCGCCAGCTGCTGCATCTTGTAAAAAATGCCGTTGTCTGTCGCCACAATGAACTGTTCATTTGGCAACGTCTGCACCGCGTGGATCAATTGCGACGTCGAGCCGACGACATCGGCCATCTGAACCACAGCATCCGGTGATTCCGGATGCACCAGCACCGCCGCGTCCGGATATATAGCTTTCAGGTCTTCCAGGCCACGGAACTTGAACTCCTCATGGACAATGCAGGAGCCATCCCACAACAGCATGTCAGCGCCGGTGGTCTTCTGGACATAATGCCCCAGATGCTTGTCTGGAGCCCACAGAATCTTCTCTCCCCTGGCGTCCAGGGATTCCACAATGGATTGGGCACAACTGGACGTAACCACCCAGTCCGCCCTGGCTTTCACCGCCGCCGAGGTGTTCGCATAGACCACAACGGTCCGGTCCGGGTGCTGATCGCAAAATTCCGCGAACTCATCCGCCGGGCAACCAACGTCCAGAGAGCACGTGGCCTCAAGAGTGGGCATCAGCACGCGCTTTTCCGGATTCAGGATTTTGGCCGTTTCACCCATAAAACGAACGCCGGCCACGACAACGGTAGAGGCCGGATGCTGATTTCCGAATCGCGCCATCTCCAGGGAATCGGCGACGCAGCCGCCGGTTTCCTCTGCCAGACGCTGGATATCAGGGTCGGTGTAATAGTGGGCAACCAGTACCGCATCCTGGTCCTGCAACGCCTGCCGGATACGCGCCTCCAGCCCGGCTTTCTCGTCCTCACTCAACGGTTTGGGTTCAGCCTGGTGCGCCAGATGCTCCTGAACCAGAATCCGGTCTTCAGATCGTGTCATTACTGCGTCTCTGTGTTTCGTTGACGTGTGGATTATACCATTGGGAGCCTTCACGCAAAAAAAAAGAGCCCTAAGGCTCTTTTTTCAGATAAGAAGCCTGTAGCTTCTCATCGTATTGGTGGGTCGTGAAGGATTCGAACCTTCGACCAATTGGTTAAAAGCCAACTGCTCTACCAACTGAGCTAACGACCCTTGACTGTTGATCCTTTCTTCATACCTGCGAGTTATCGCAATTCACATCTGCTCAAACTTTCGCATCTTCGCCAGGATCGAACACCGCAGCCACTCAGCCAGCCGCCATGTTCCGAATTTGGTGGGTCGTGAAGGATTCGAACCTTCGACCAATTGGTTAAAAGCCAACTGCTCTACCAACTGAGCTAACGACCCAAACGAGGCGCATATAGTAATGATTTTTTGCCGCTGATCAACCCCTTTTCTCAGGTTTCTCAACATTCTTTCAGAGCTGGTTATTAACTGCCCAAAGAATCCAGGTACTTTTGCGCCAGTTTGGCCGCATTGGTCCCGGGATAGTTACGAACGACCGACTCCATCCGGCTTTTCGCCTCGGACTTTTCATTCAGGCGATCCAGCGTTACCCCCAGCTTATAGACTGCGTCCGAGGCTTTCCGGTGATCCGCATAGCGGGTAGCGACAATGGTGAACGCCTGCTTGGCCTGCTCAAGCTGAGGCTTGACCAGATATACCTCACCCAGCCAGTAATAAGCATTAACCGACAAATCACCTTCCGGATATTTATCGACAAAATCGTATATCCGATTTATGGCCTCGTCGTATTTCTTTTCCTGGTGGATCAGATCCTGAATCTGCTCGTAGGCCTCGCGCTCATCAGCTTCTGGCTGACGATAAACCTTGGCAACGGGCTTCTCGGTCGAAGCCGAATCCGCAGCCACGGCATTACTGCCCTCGCTGGCGCGCGATACGGCTCCGCTGGAAGACACCTTCTCGGAAAGCTCAAGAATCCGCTGGTCCAGATCGATGTATCGATCACGGGACTGACGGGTCAACCGGTCAATCAGGTTTCGCTGCTCCTCGACTTCGCCCTGAAGCCGACGCACCTCCCCCTGAAGCTGCTGAATCATATAGAACAACTCAGCGTTTGCTTGACTGCCACTTGCCTTATTACGGGCCTGGGAAGCATTGTCCTGAAACACCGGTGTTGCAGATTGCGCCAGCGCGCCTCCCGCCGGCCCAAGGGCCAGCGAAAGAACGGCCGTCGCCATGAGCAAATATCTCATGGGAGATCCTGTGGCTATCTAACGGTTACTCGAAAACGAGTTCAACACGACGGTTCTGAGCCCAGGCACTCTCGCTAGAGCCCATGACCGCCGGCTTTTCCTCACCATAGCTTACGGTTTCCATTTGAGCACGTGAAGCGCCATTCACAATCAGGAAACGTTCAACAGCGTTGGCGCGGCGCTCGCCCAGTGCCAGGTTGTACTCTTTGGTACCACGCTCATCGGCATGGCCTTCCAGACGCACCCGCTGACTGGGGTTGTTTTCCAGGAAGCGTGCGTGAGCCACCAGCACTTCGCGAGCTTCAGCTTTGATTTCAGCCGTGTCGAAGTCAAAGTAGAAGGTCGTGATGTTACGCATGGCTTCCTGCTCGGCCCGCTCCTCGCGCGCGCGCAGCTCTTCTTCGGTCAGGTCTGAAGCAGAGACACCGCTTCCGTCACTTCCACCGTATACAGTGCTGCCACCATCCTGATCTACCGCCGATACGTCGGAACCGTATTCATCTTCACCCATGGTCTCGCCAGTAGAGCTACAGCCGGCAAACAGACCAAGGGACAGAACCATCGCAAATGCTTTCTGGTGAACTGATAATTTCATAATCTTTCCTTCCTGTTGGTTTACTGTTATCTGGTGTTTTGACTAAGAACCCCCATCGGGGCGGTTCCGTATTAACGGATAACCGGCGACCAGGCCGGCTCCCGGACGTCACCTTCGGATGCCGGAAGGCTATAGGCTGCCCCACCGTCCGCCGAAATTACCGTCAGTACGCTGGTACCACTGTGTTTGGTGGCATAAATCAGCATTCTTCCATTCGGAGCAAGAGACGGAGACTCGTCAGACGCGGTTCGAGTCAGAACGGTTTCTTCTCCATTACTCAAGTCCGTGCGTGCGATATGAAATCCACCATTACGCTGATGGACGTAGTACACGTAATC
>JAKLLS010000068.1 GCA_022014155.1 Marinobacter sp.
CTCAGTATCAAATTAACAATATGCCATGGGTGAAAAAGCTGCAAGCGCCACTCCCATCACCATCGAAAACAGAGGACAACAGACTTCACTCAGGAGTGAACGGAACGCCTAGTGGCTGCCTTGTCGTGCGCCAGATCGTCAAATTGAGGCTGCGCTGCGGTTAATTTTCCCTCTCTGAATGCAAAGCTGAATGGCGCGAAACCAAGAACCCGGACACTGCAATAGGTAAAGACTGGCTTGAAACCGGCGTTAGCCAAGGCTTTTCTGGAAGCATGATTGCCCGTGTCTACAGCGACCAGTGCCAGGGTTGAAGCTGGATAATGGGCGTTCACAATTCCTTTTAACAAGGTCCGGAAATGTCCCTGCCCCCGGACGGCTGGATCGGTGGCACAATCCCAGATGTAGAATGCGCGGTCGGGTACCGTCAATTGAAGATTATGTAATACACCAATTCGTGTCCCTGCTTCCGCAACCCAGCCATAGGACACCCACTTCTCTCCGCTCAATAGCTCATACAGACGGTTTCCCTGAAGGGTTCTACGTCTAAACTCCGCCTCCGAAAACGCCAAATCGGCCCGGTAATCAACCGCATGGCGAAGCGCCGGCTCGGTTAACGCATGGTTGATCGTGTCAGATGCCCCGGGCAAAACCGGCTGGGACAGCATGACGCCGGCCTTAACCTCCAGCAGCCGGCCTAACCTTCGCTTGATTCCACCCATCCATCGCCGTAGAGTTTTCAAGTCTCAGTATCCTTTACAGTCCGTTGTATCTCAGTGTAGGGGACACTCAGGGGAACTCAAACAACCTGCCCTCCCCGGCAGTATTTGTATCTGGTGCTACACTCCATGCCCCACGACCACCTGAAACTTGAAGTCATTGAGCATCAGCTGCGGCAGTTTACCCAGACACCTATATACCTCGCGGCAGGCGGGCTAACTGAATCCAGCTCCTGCTACGAAGAGGAGCGGCAGCTAGTGCGGCACGCCGTCGCCAGTCGGCAAAGGGAATTCTACTCAGGCCGGCACCTCGCGCGCGTAGCCCTGCATCGTGCAGGTATTTCACCGACCTGTATACCACGCGGCCCTCTTGGAAACCCGATCTGGCCAGATTCAGTGGTCGGCTCGATAACACACGACCACATCCACGGCGCAGCGGTGATCGGCTTCGATAGCGAACTTGCAGGGCTTGGCCTCGACTTGATAGAAGACTCTCACCAGGTTACCGAGGATCTGGCTGCCCAGGTTGTACATCCCCATGAACAGGCGCTGTTGCGCTCTCTCTATCCGGACTTGTCGCCTGTCGGCGTTGCCTTCAGTATCAAAGAATCCGTCGTAAAAGCCACGTCGGTTCTCATTGGGCGTTATATGGACCTTCTGGAAATACGATTGGATAGCACCAATCAGGGCTTGACCGCCCGTATAAACGAAGTATCCAGCCCCCTTCCCTGTTTGGTTCTGCAAACACAGATCGGGCTTATTACCAGTAGTTTTTATCCCCGCAAATACTAAGCTCAAAGCCTGACAGAGAACCCTCTTCAACGGCATCACAACTTCCTAGCACAACCTTACCCACTATGCTAATTTACATAATGTAACATCTGGTTAGCACTCTGTTACCCGTGAGCTGATGGGGCCCGGTGAGAGTCCCTGCCGATTCCTCTGTATGAATCTCTATCAAGGATGGCAAAGAGATGAATGTCAGAACGCCTTCCCCCGGTCAGCCAAGCTTCCTCGACGAATTCCAGACTGCCGTTCTCACCTATCCGGCAACTGTTGCCCTATGGTCATCCGAAAAGACAATGACCTATCAGGAACTCGACCGGGACGCGCGGATCCTGCAAGCCTATCTTGCGGAACTTGGAATCGAACGTGGCGTGCCAGTTGCGATTCACGCCGAGAACCGGATGTTGGCAATTACTGCCATGATTGCAACGCTCCGTTACGGCTGCGCCTATTTACCACTTGACCCGCTCTATCCTGAGGAGCGCCTCAGCTACATGGTCAGCCACGCGAACGTACCCCTGACCATTACTGACAATGACGAGTTTCGGTCACCGGTGGGACGTCACCTCGACCTCCGCCAGATGGCCTTTGAGAAACCCTCCGAGCCCTCTCAGGAACATTGCCCAGTCACACCCGAGAGCAATGCCTATGTGATCTATACCTCAGGCTCCACCGGTGTCCCAAAGGGGGTGTTAATGAATCACGGCACCCTTGATAACCTGATTCACTGGCAGAACAGCCATTACGACACCGGGACACGCTATCGCACCCTGCAATTCTCCTCGTTGAGTTTTGATGTTTCTTTTCAGGAAATCTTTTCAACCCTGACTCAGGGTGGAACGCTGTACCTGATCGACAGCGAGACCAAGCAAGACTTTCACCGCTTGCTTGAGTTCATTGAAGAACACCGGATAGAGCGCATTTTTCTCCCCTACATTGCCCTGTTGCAACTGATCATGTGGGCAAACCGACTGAATCACTATCCTGCGTCTCTCAAAGAGGTCATCACAGCGGGTGAGCAACTGGTGGTCAGCCGGGAGTTACGTACCGCGTTCAATGCCATGGAGAACGCCTCCCTATACAATCAGTACGGCCCGTGCGAAACCCATGTAGTGAGTGAACAGCAGTTACATTGGCCCGCTGACGACTGGCCTGCCCTGCCTCCGATTGGCAAAGCCATTAACCATGCGGAACTGTTAATCCTTGATGAGCAACAGCTACCGGTCAATGCGGGACAGGTCGGTGAACTTTACATTGCAGGGCCAGTATTGGCCCATGGTTATATCAACAGTCCGGAGCAGACGGAACAACGTTTTGTCACGCTGACAGAGATTGGTTCCGGTAATCCGAAGAGAGCGTACAGGACGGGGGATCTTGTCAGCCTGAACGACGACGGTGAACTGCTATACCGGGGCCGGATCGACAATCAGGTCAAGATCAATGGCTATCGTGTCGAGCTCAGCGAAGTGGAAGCCAGGCTGCTGGATACCGGTTTGGTCGAAGAGGCAGCCGTGGCCGTTCAGGACCTCCAGAGCCAGAAAAAGCTGGTGGCCTTCGTGACTGGCGGCGATGGTTCAGGCAATACAGAGGCATTGATCAGGCAGGCGCTGGGCAAAGCTGTTCCTGCTTACATGATTCCCGCTCAATATCATTGGCTTACCGAGCTAAAGAAGACTCCCTCTGGCAAGATTGACCGAAAATCAATGGTTGAGGCACTTGCCAGTCCAACCACCATTCATGCAGTCGAAAGCGGAATCAGCGCCGACAGCCTACTATCGATCATTCAGGCCGAACTGAACAAGCCTGATCTGACCACCGATGACAACCTGCAGGATCAGGGTATGGATTCGCTGGCAGCCAACCGAATTGCCGCAACACTTTACGGGTCGCTGGGGCTGGCTGTTCCGGTCTATTCCCTGTTCCAATATCGAACCGTCGGGCAATTTCTCGATTACGCTATTTCCCGGCATGCTGTTCGGGCGCCTGGTCAAGCGGATCAATCTGACGCTAAACATGAAGCCCGTTCGCCCCGGGATGTCGCGATTATTGGCATGGCCGTTCGTGTTCCCGGAGCCGAGACTCTCGATTCGTTCTGGCAGAATCTGGTAGATGCAAAAGAAAGCATCACCTTTTTCTCTCCCCCGGGCGGTGAAGATGAGGTTGTAAATGCCCGCGGCGTTTTAAACGACCCACTGGGCTTCGACGACCGCCTGTTTGGCATCAGCCCCATTGAAGCGGAATTCATTGATCCGCAACAACGATTGCTTCTCGAGCTTGGCTGGCACGCATTAGAGAACGCAGGGTATGACCCGGAACAGTTTGCTGGTCGAATTGGCGTTTATTGTGGGGTGGGCAACAACACCTACTACCTTAACAACGTCCTCAAGAACGCAGACAAGCTCGAGGACTATGGTCCGCTACAGGCCATGGTCGCCAATGAAAAGGATTACGCCGCCACACGGCTGGCCCACAAGCTTAACCTCGTCGGCCCGGCACTCAGTATTCACACCGCATGTTCAACTTCTCTGGTTGCGGTCGCCGAAGCCGTTGAAGCCATTCGCAACGGTCGCTGTGATATCGCAATCGCCGGCGGCGCATCGCTGACCTTTCCCCAGCAACAACCGCACACTCATCAGGAAGGCAGCATCTATACTCGCGATGGCCACACCCGGCCTTTTGATAAGGACAGCTCGGGCACGGTATTCAGTGATGGCGGCGGTCTGATTGTTCTCAAACGCCTGGACGACGCCCAGAAAGACCAAGACTATATTTACGCCGCTATCAGCGGTATTGCTGTCAACAATGATGGCGCGGAGAAAGGCAGTTTCTCCGCACCCAGTGTCCAGGGACAAAAATCCGTCATCCAGGCAGCGTTGAAGGACTCAGGACTCAGCGTTAACGCCATTGGCTACGTAGAAGCTCATGGCACCGCCACACCTATTGGCGACCCGATTGAGGTATCCGCCCTGAGCGCTGCTTTTGCAGACCATACAAGTGCCACTCAGTTTTGCAAACTGGGCTCTGTGAAAAGTAATTTCGGGCACCTCACCGCCGGTGCGGGCGTTGTGGGCCTTATAAAATGTGCGCTGGCCATTGATCGCGGAAAAATACCGCAATCCATCAATTTTGATTCCCCCAACCCTGAGTTGGACCTCGATAAGACGCCCTTCGTAATCGCCGACGCCACCAGCGATTGGAGCGCACCCAGAACACAACGAATCGCTGGCGTCAGTTCATTCGGAATTGGCGGAACGAACGCTCACGCGATACTCAAGGGTACCGACCCCGGAATACTACCGGACCGGATGCTCACACCTCAGTGGGTACCTCTGTGCTTCAGTGCCCAGTCAGGTAAAGCGCTGGCCGATACCCTGACGTCCTACCGTACGCTGATTGAAGAAACAGCAGGCAGTTCAGAGAGAGCTGATCTTGCCACCGCCCTTATCCGAAGCCGCCGCGTTTTCAGTCACCGGAAAACTCTGCCGCAGTCTGTGACAGTAGAAGAATTGATGGCAAACATTGAGGATGCCGAAGACGTCGAAGCTGCGCTGAAATCGCCTTCGGTTGTCTTTGCTTTTCCCGGTCAGGGAAGCCAGGTCACTGGTATGGGCAAGTCTCTTTACAACCATGTTCCAGCGTTCAAGCAGGCACTGGATGACTGTGCCGAAATCCTGCGGAATCACCATTCCCTCGATATCAAGGCCCTGATGTTCAATTCCGGTGACCCATTGAAGGACACCAGGAAAACCCAAATCAGTCTTTTTTGCATGGGATATTCCCTGGCCTCCGTGTTGATCAGTCTGGGCGTAAGGCCTCAAGCGGCCATTGGCCACAGCATCGGTGAGCTGGTCGCCGCCACCGTTGCCGGGGTGTTCGATCTGCCCACAGCCATCCGCGTGATCATGACGCGCGGTGAAGTCATGCAGGCACAACCATCAGGAGCCATGGTGGCGGTTCGTGCCAGCCGCGAGCAGGTGTCACCCATGTTGAGTGATGGCGTCGTGATTGCCGCCGAAAACACCGGTGACAGCTGCACCCTTTCCGGCGAGCACAACGCCATCGATGCGACCTGTGCGACCCTCGAACAGCTCGGTATCAGGTTCCAACGACTGAACACGTCCCACGCCTTCCATTCACCATCCATGGACGCCGCTTCCTCAGCCTTCGTGGAAGCGCTGTCCGATGTGGCTCTCAAACCGCCCGGTATCAAATTCATCTCCTGTGTCACGGGCGACTGGATCACCGACCAGCAGGCGACAGACATCCATTACTGGGCTAACCAGATTCGACAGCCAGTGCAGTTTCATTCAGGCGTCAAAACGATGGGTACTTTAAAGAATCTGCTGTTGCTTGAGTGTGGTCCGCAAAGCACCGTCTCCGGCATGTTTATGCAGAATCTGGACGAAAAATCCGACCTTGCATTGATTCCCCTGCTGCCAGAGGCAGGTCATCCCGAGAGAGAGATGCCGTCTTTCAGCCAGGGGCTGGGGCAAGCCTGGTCCGCCGGACTTGCCATTGACTGGCCCTGCGGTGATCAGAATCCAGCTCTCAGGCCTCGAATGCCCGGTTATCCATTCCAGCATCGCCTCCACGTTATTGAGCCTACAGGGATGACTGCATTGGTGCCGAATGACACTCTCAATTGTGCACCTGGCAATGACGCGCCTGGTAGTGACGCCACCGCTGTAGCCAGTCAACCAATACCGGCAGGATCCAGCATGAACGATGTCATCATTGAGCAATTGCGCACGCTATTCTCCGATATCTCCGGAATCGATCTCAGTCAAGCCGACGGGGACGCGACGTTCTTTGAATTGGGGCTGGACTCGTTATTGCTCACGCAATCAACGCTCAAGATCAAAAAGAAATTCAAGGTCAATATCACCTTCCGGAAACTGCTTAATGACTGCGGGAGTCTGAATAAACTAACCGACTACCTGATCAAAGAGGGTGTCGCCACAGAAGGAACGCCTTCGCCCACGGTTGAAAAGGCATCCTCCCCTGCCTCGACTCACCACGCTAACCCCACGCCGCTTTCGGCGCCATCCGCCCCTGCTGCGACCTTATCCAATGCTCCGGGCAATCAAGCATCGGCCGGCGACATTCAATCCCTCCTCAACCAACAAATGCAGCTTATGCAGGGTCAGCTGGCATTGTTGTCTTCCCTGTCCGGGCAAACCGCCAGCCCTGTCCCCGAAAAAGAAACCACATCGATCAAACCCTTTGGAGCGGGCACGCGGATCAATGTTAAGCGCAGTAACGACATGACAGGCACCCAGCGGGAAAACTTCAAAACGTTGTCTGACCGCTACAACGCCCGTTTTTCGAAATCGAAAAAATTTGCTCAGGATAACCGCAAGCAACTGGCGGATCCGCGAGTTGTCTCCGGGTTCCGCAATGTCATTAAAGAAGTCATCTACCCCATCGTGGTTGAGCGCTCGGAAGGGCCATACCTTTGGGACATTGATGGCGGCAAGCTGATTGACGTCACCTGCGGTTTTGGCAGTAACTTTTTCGGCAATTCCGCCCCATTTATCAAGGAAGCCATTGCGCGGCAACTGGAGACCGGTTACGAAATCGGCCCTCAACACCCATTGGTTGCCGATGCTTCGCGCCTATTCTGCCAGATCACCGGCAATGAGCGTGTCGCCTTCTGCAATACCGGATCGGAAGCGGTTCTTGGAGCTATGCGCCTGGCGCGAACGGTGACTGCCAAAGAAAAAGTCGTCATATTTGAGAACGACTATCACGGCATTCATGACGATGTGGTGGTGACCAGGAGCGCCAACGGATATGCGGCACCCGCAGCTGCGGGGATTCCTGACGCTGCAGCAAGCAACATGATTGTGCTGGATTATGGCAGTGATGCCTCTCTGGATTATATTCGCGCTCATGCGGACGAGATTGCCGCAGTGCTTGTCGAACCCGTACAGAGCCGGAATCCGGATCTACAGCCCAAAACCTTCCTGGAGAAAGCCCGCAGCCTCTGCAGCGAACAACAGATCGCCCTGATTTTTGACGAGGTCATTACCGGCTTCAGGATCCATCCACGGGGCGCCCAAGGCTATTATGACATTGCTGCCGACATCTGCACTTACGGCAAAGTGGTCGGTGGTGGATTGCCCATCGGCGTCATTGCCGGTAAGGCCCGGTTTATGGACGCGCTGGACGGTGGTCAGTGGCAATTCGGAGATGACTCAACGCCCGAGGTCGGTGTTACCTATTTTGCCGGTACGTTTGTACGGCATCCACTGGCTCTGGCGGCAGCGGTTGCCGTCTTACAACGCCTCATTGATAACCCCGATATTCAGACAGAACTGAATCAGCGGGCGGATCGGATGGTGAGCGACATCAACCAATATGCACAACTTGTGGGTGCACCGGTGAAAATTGAGCACTGCGGATCCATGTGCAAAATCAAGATTCCTCAGGATATCGCTTTTGAGGAACTGATCTACATTATCCTTCGGGAAAAAGGCATCCATGTCTGGGATGCCCGCCCCATGTTCATAACGACAGCCCATAGCGATGAGGATATCAACACAATCGTTACAGCTTTCAAGGAAGCCATGGACGAGATGATTGCCATGGAGTTTTTCCCGGTCACCAAAAGCGCTGTTGAAACACCCGCCAGCATGAGCCAGAAACCGCCAGTGGAAGGCGCTCGGCTGGGAAGGGACGAATCCGGTAAGGCTGCCTGGTACGTGCCCTCCCGAACCGATAAAAACCAGTTTGAGAAATGGTCAGGTTAGCCCCTTATGAACACCGCCGTGCTGAACTACATCGATCGTCATGACCCCTTTCAGTTTGGTGAACTGGAAGGCACCGTTGAGACCACCGAGTCCCAGCGGGAGGTCTGGCTGGCAGCGCAATTCGGCGACGACGCCAGTGCAGCGTTCAACGAGTCAGTGTTCGTAAATCTTCACGGCGAGGTGAACCAGGCGGCGTTGATGTCGTCACTGGATGCGCTTTGGCATCGCCACCACGCGATACGTGGTTGCTTCAGCGACGATGGCCGGGAAATGGTGGTTTACCGGGACCGCCCTGCCCCCATTCAGGTTCATGACTACTTGTCGCTGGCACCAGACACAAAACAGGAACAACTTGAAGCTTTGGCTCACGAGGTTGTCGTCGAGGCATTCGATCTTCTGAACGGCCCCCTCGCCAGATTTGAGGTCATCCGGTTCGACGAAACCGACACTCGAATACTTCTGACATTGCATCACTCTGTGTGCGATGGCTGGTCGCTTTATATACTGGCTAGTGAGTTGGGTGACCTTTACTCATCCAAGTGTGCCCCGTCAACTTCAGCGCCACTGGAAACGCCTCCCTCGTTCAGCGATTACGCCGAGTGGGAACGCAGCGAGGAGATCCGACCACTGCGGGAACAGAGCCTGAACTATTGGGCCGAGCGCTTTTCCGGTGGCATTCCAACTCTCGACTTACCCTACGACAGACCCAGGCCATTACATCGTAGCTTCGCTGCTTACCGGTTGGATAAGGATCTGCCTTTCGATCTCCTCACCGAACTCAAGGGGCTGTCCGCCAGAAACAACAGCACAATCACCACGACCCTCATTGCAGCGTTTGTTGCCTACATCAACCGGATATCCGGCTGCACGGACATCGTTCTGGGCATTCCTTTCGCCGGCCAGATGGCAAAGGAAGAACACAGCCTTGTGGGCCACTGTGTCAACATTATTCCGCTCTACATCAACGTCTCGGAACAGGACTCGTTCAAAGCGATTCTCCAGCGCACGCAACAGTGCATGCTGGAAGCGTTCGAACATCAGTACATTACCTATGGCACGCTGCTGCAGACACTAGGCGTCTCACGGGACCCGTCAAAACCACCCCTGGTCTCGGTCCTGTTCAATGTGGACCAGTCCATTGGATCTGATTTCCGGTTTTCCGGACTGGAAGCAAACTTTGAGTCCAATCCCCGGGTCTTCGAGAATTTTGACCTGAATCTGAATATCACCCTGCAGGATCAGTCTGCGGTGATGGAATGCACGCACAACCTCCAGCTCTGGAACACGGACACCATGGATCGCCGCATGGATGAGCTGTTGCTGCTTATGCGGGGCGTTCTGGCAGACCCGGATTGCGAGTTAACCCAACTCAAACTGATACGTGACAGTGATCTGGTGCTCTATCGCTCTGAATGGAACGCCGTGAATCGGCCCTACGATCTGAAGAGTAGAAGTCTGCATGGGCTGATTGAATCAGCCGTGGACCAGTTCCCCGATAACACCGCCCTGGTATTTGAAGCTAACCAGCTCAGCTACCGCGAGCTGGACGCGCAAGCCAACCGACTTGCACACTGGTTGATTGAACAGGGCGTGGGCGCTGAAACGATTGTTCCGATTCTGATGGATCGGTCCATGGACATGCTGATTGCCATTAACGGCGTCCTGAAAGCCGGTGGCGCCTACCTTCCACTGGACCCGGAGCACCCATACGATCGCCAGGCCTTTATCATCGACGAGGTACAGGCCTGCTTCGTTCTGACCCAGTCGGCTCTGCAGGATCGGGTACCGGAACACGGCAAAGCCATCTCCATTGACGGAAATGATATAGACCTCAGCAAGTACAGCAGCACACGACCAGACGTTGCTTTCTCACCGGATCAGCTCGCCTATGTGATGTATACATCCGGCTCCACCGGCCAACCCAAGGGCGTCATGCTGGAACACCGGTCCATCTGCAATCACATGTTATGGATGCTGGAGACCTTTCCCCTCGATGGCTCCGACGCCGTCATGCTGAAAACGCCCTATACCTTCGACGTGTCACTCTGCGAGCTGTTTTTACCATTAATGACCGGCAGTCAACTCGTGATCGCCCGGCCCGGTGGGCATAAAGACCCTGATTATCTGATTGGTCTTATCAACCAACATCAGATCACACACATTCATTTTGTTCCGTCCCTTGCTTACCTGTTCCTGAATGCCTGCCATCAGACGCATTGCCCCAGCATTCGCCGCTTTCTGCTAACGGGAGAAGCCGTCAGTACCGAACTGGAAAGCCGATTCAAAGAAACCTTTCCGGAAGCGGAATGCTGGAATCTGTACGGTCCGACGGAGGCAGCCGTTCACGCCAGCAGTTGGCTGTGTGGCCAGGCAAACTCTGATCATACGGTGCCAATAGGAAAGGCTCTGCCGAATATCCGGCTTTATGTCGTCGACAGCCGGATGAATCTGGTTCCACCGGGGCTGGTCGGTGAGTTGTTAATCGGCGGCGTACAGGTTGCGAGAGGGTACATCAATCGCCCTGAACTGACCGCCGAAAGATTTGTGGATGACCCTTTTTCAGAAGAACCATTCAAGGCCTATCACACAGGGGATATTGTAAAAATGCGGTCTGATGGCGTGCTGGAATACATCGGCCGGAATGACTTCCAGGTCAAGGTCAGGGGCTTGCGCCAGTGGGCATAAAGACCCTGATTATCTGATTGGTCTTATCAACCAACATCAGATCACACACATTCATTTTGTTCCGTCCCTTGCTTACCTGTTCCTGAATGCCTGCCATCAGACGCATTGCCCCAGCATTCGCCGCTTTCTGCTAACGGGAGAAGCCGTCAGTACCGAACTGGAAAGCCGATTCAAAGAAACCTTTCCGGAAGCGGAATGCTGGAATCTGTACGGTCCGACGGAGGCAGCCGTTCACGCCAGCAGTTGGCTGTGTGGCCAGGCAAACTCTGATCATACGGTGCCAATAGGAAAGGCTCTGCCGAATATCCGGCTTTATGTCGTCGACAGCCGGATGAATCTGGTTCCACCGGGGCTGGTCGGTGAGTTGTTAATCGGCGGCGTACAGGTTGCGAGAGGGTACATCAATCGCCCTGAACTGACCGCCGAAAGATTTGTGGATGACCCTTTTTCAGAAGAACCATTCAAGGCCTATCACACAGGGGATATTGTAAAAATGCGGTCTGATGGCGTGCTGGAATACATCGGCCGGAATGACTTCCAGGTCAAGGTCAGGGGCTTGCGTATTGAGCTGGGGGAAATTGAATCCACCATACTGCGTTATCCGGGTGTCACGCAGTGTGCAGTACTTGCCAGGGAAGACCGGGACAAGGACCAGCGGCTGGTCGCCTATATCGTCGCCGATACGGAATTGACAAGCTGGTTACCCGATCTGAAAGCCCATATCGGCCAGGCTTTGCCCGACTACATGATGCCCCAGCACTTTATTCAGCTGGCTGCCCTGCCCCTGATCCCAAGTGGAAAGGTTGACCGTAAAGCCCTGCCCGCACCCGATCTGACGGCAACCGCCGGCCCTGACTACGAGGCCCCTGAGACCCGACTGGAATCGGAACTGAGCCAGCTCTGGTCCGATGTCCTCGGAGTACCAAAAGCCAGTGTCACCGCTAACTTCTTTGATTTGGGCGGGCATTCTCTCCTTGGGACCCAGATGCTGGCACAGATCAAAAGCCAGTATGGCGTTACTCTCGGCCTGGGCAAACTGTTCGAGGCACCTACGGTTCGCACCATGGCGGAACTGATCAGGCGATCAACAGAGAGTGAAGAACGCTCGCCAACGATCCCCCCCAGACCAAAGGATGCAGTGGTTTATGCAACGCCACAGCAACAAGTCTGGTACCTGTACGAAAAGATTGCGCCGGAAGCTTTTGCGTTTAACCTGCCGGCCGTGTTCCGCTTCCAGGGTAGCCTGGATATTTCCGCCCTGGAAAAGGCCCTTAACACTATCCTGCGACGCCATGACATCTTGCGCGCCAATTTTATCAACGCCGATGGGCAAGTGCAGATCTCGATTGATGATTCACGGTCCATTGAACTGGCGCCGCACGCCCTGGAGGATTATGGGATCAGCGATATCGAGTCTCTTGAATCCGCGCTTCGCGCCGACGTCGCAACCGGCTTTGATGTTGAATCCGAGCCACTCTTCAAAGCCCGCTTGATCCGGGCCGGTGAAAACGACCACATACTGTTCTTACTGATTCATCACCTGGTGTTTGATGGCTGGTCATTCGACCTGTTACTGAAAGAAATGTGTACGCTCTACAACGCTTATTCCAAAGGTCTGGAGAACCCGTTGGCTCCTCTGCCGGTGCAGTTTCAGGATTACGCGTACTGGCAACAGGAATGGCTGCAGAGCCAGACCATGGACAACCATCTAACCTATTGGAAAGAGACATTGGGCGGTGACCTGTCCGTTCTGAACCTGCCGCTTGATTTTGAGCGGCCTTCGGTTCAGCCAAACCGCTGCAAAGGCGTTAAATTCCACATCAGCCAGACCGCCGTCGATGCACTGGAAGCTCTGGCGGTACGTCATCAAACCACGTTTTTTATGGTGTTGATGGCTTTGTACGTCCTGATGCTGCATCGCTTCAGCCGGCAGTCGGACCTGATTGTCAATGTGCCGGTGTACGCCAGAAACCAGGACGAACTGAGTGGCCTGATGGGGCCATTGATCAACGTTCTGGTGTGTCGCTTCAAACTGACAAAAGACCAGTCATTTGGCCATCTGGTTCAACATGTCAAGGAGACGGTTCTCGGGGCCATGGATCATCAGGATATTCCCTTCGGGACACTCGTACGGGAGATCAATCCTCCGCGTGACTCTTCCAGAAATCCGATCGCCCAGACCTTATTCAATTATCAGGATGTGCGTAACCGTCAGGACCAGATGGAAGGCATCCAGCGGTCCCAGATCAACCTGGACCGCACCGGGGTGGAAACCGATCTGGACGTCTGGTTCAAAAGGAAAGCCAACGGTATCGAAGCTGGTTTCGAATACCCCGTAGAGCTATTTGAACGTGCAACCATTGATGCATTCGTGGCAAGTTTCAAAGACAGTATTCAACTGCTTACTGAAAAGCAGGATGCGATCAATATCAACGAGCTGGTATCCGCGAACCAGGACGAACTGGGCAAAATCGCCAACTGGAATAACACATCACGTGAATGGCCCTTTACTGAGGGCTTTCTGGCGGAATTCCAGTCTCAGGTCGCCAGCCATCCTGACAAACCGGCCTGTCATGGTGGAGAGATTACCTACAGCTACACGGAGCTGAATCAGCGATCCAACCAGCTGGCACGGCACTTTGCCGCCAAAGGTGTTCAGAACGGCGATATCGTAGCGCTCCTGCTTGAACGCGACGTCGACCTGCCGGCAACCATAATCGGGCTCTGGAAGCTCGGTGCGGCCTATGTTCCGCTTGATCCATCCTATCCACAGGAACGCATCAGGGCCATCCTGGACGTCGCTCAGGCCAAACTCCTGATTTCGTATTCAACCTACCAGGAAGCCCTGGCCGCACATGACGGCACCACGGTTTTGCTGGATGTGGATGCCAGGACCATAGCCGACTGTGACTCCAGCGATGTCGCCTCATCCTTACAGGCAGACCAACTGGCCTATGTGATATTCACCTCTGGCTCTACTGGTGTCCCGAAGGGCGTTGAGATCAGCCAGGGGGCATTGCACAACTTCCTCAAAGCCGTGTCCGAACAACCGGGACTCACGGAAGATGACCGGCTACTCGCCATCACTACGCTGGCATTTGATATCTCCCTGCTGGAACTGTTCCTGCCATTGACCGTCGGGGCCACCCTGGTTATCGCTTCCTCTACCCAGAGTAGCGACCCACATCAGCTGAATTCGCTACTTGAGCACCACAACATCACAACCTTGCAGGCAACCCCTGCAACCTGGCGGCTTCTGGTGAACAGCGGGAGTCAAACCGGACAATCACTCAAGGGGTTGGTCGGAGGCGAGAAGTTACCTGCCGATCTGGCCGAACAGCTCGTCACCCAGGGTGTCGAATTATGGAACATGTATGGCCCGACGGAAGCGACTGTCTGGACCAGCTGTTATCCCGTCACCGCCGGCACCGATGGAGCGCTGCCGCGAATTCTGATTGGACGGCCCCTGGCCAACACCCAACTGCATATTCTGGACGCACAGGGCAATACACTACCGCTCGGTGTCTACGGAGAACTCTGTATTGGTGGGGCCGGCCTCGCCAACGGCTACCGACGCAATCCCGAACAGACGGCCGAGCGTTTTGTCGAATCGGCCAACAATGAACGTCTGTACCGCACCGGAGATTGGGCCCGCTGGACATTGGATGGTCAGATTGAGTTTGGCGACCGTATCGATAACCAGGTCAAAATTCGCGGCTACCGGATCGAGCTTGAGGAAATTGAAATCCATCTGCGCACACACCCTGCTGTTGCCGATACTTCGGTAGTGGTGCAAAGTTTCGGGCCGGATGATCAGAGACTGACAGCCAATATTGTATACGCCGGGCAGGCGCGACCAACCAGTAGTGAGCTGCGCAAATACCTACGCCGGTACTTGCCGGATTACATGATTCCCCAGCAATTTGCCGCGCTGGACCAATTGCCCCTGCTGCCTTCAGGCAAAGTGAATCGAAAGTTGCTCGCACAATCAGGCAGCGCCCCGGCGCCCAATCGGATTTCCCACCGCGAACCAACGGATACTGAGGCACAGTTGATGACTATTTGGAAAGCGATGCTTAAGCGCGACGAGGTGGCACTGGATGATCAATTCCTGGACATCGGAGGGCACTCCCTGCTTGCACTCAAAGTCATTGTCGACGTTGAAAAAGCGTTTGGAGTTCGGCTTATGCCCCAGGATTTGTGGGTCAATACTCTGGAGCAATTAGCGAAATTGATTGATCAGGAGGGGCCGGCGCCGAACAGTGAGCACAATATAGCGCCAGAGAAAAAAGCCAAAGCACCCCGGAGGAATTTGTTTAAGCGGCTTTTCGGTTCCCTGTAGCCGATGGCATTAACATTCAAGGATTGGGTTTGTCATCGGCTGAACCGTGGTAGGTCTAGGAGCGGATAACTATTGGAAGCGTTTTACTTTGGACCATCTGAAAGCTATCTGTTTGGGGTTTTCCACCCCCGGCAAAGCACAAACCGGAATGAAGCTGTCGTCCTGTGTAATCCTTTTGGACAGGAATATTTGAGGGCCCACAAGTCCATGCGCCGACTGGCTATCAATTTATCCAATCTCGGATATTCAGTACTCAGATTCGACTATCGAGGTACCGGTGACTCAGCCGGAGATCTGGCAGGGGTAACCGCTGACCACTGGGTGGAAGACGTTGAGCATGCGATCCAGGAGGCTGTCGATATGGCCGCCGTACCCAAAGTTGCATTAATTGGCCTGCGTCTGGGGGCTTTGGTGGCAGCAAAAGCCGCAAGGAATAACAAGCAGGTGTCCCGCCTGATAATGTGGGACCCGATAGCGAATGGATCAACCTACCTGCACGATATCAGATCCACTGTTCTGGAGGCCCAGAACCAGGGTAGCCGGTCACGAATCCTTGAACCGAATGGCACTATCCATTTCAACGGTTTTTCCATGCCGCTACCATTCCAGGAAACCCTTTCAAATTTGCGGCTGAATGAACTGGCTAGCGCTGTATCAGTACCA
The DNA here is from genome assembly GCA_022014155.1 of Marinobacter sp. Lineage (GTDB taxonomy): Bacteria > Pseudomonadota > Gammaproteobacteria > Pseudomonadales > Oleiphilaceae > Marinobacter. Next base: position 15,945 of record JAKLLS010000068.1, read on the forward strand.
ATCGCTCAAATTGTTTCCCATGAAACCGAAGCATTCACCAACCTGAGCCAACAGCTATCCGAACGATCTGACTTTTACTACGAACTGGCGCCGGCCCCTCACGACTGGAATTACGTAGATCACGTCGGTGGTATCCTCTGGCCAAAACCAATAATTGATGCCATTGAAGCGTATTTCGATCAACGGGCGTTTTAATGCGTAAGGAGTGACCATGCGCGAACAAGTAGTCATGGTCGGAGATGATCTGCCTCTGGTTGGAGTGCTCAGTGAACCCGACCAAGATAAAAATTCAGCACCAAATACCGCTGTCATCCTGCTGAATTCGGGTGTCATACATCGTGTGGGCTCCTGCAGGCTGTCAGTTACGTTGGCTCGTGACTTGTCTGAACGTGCAGGGCTCGCCACTTTTCGATTCGACTTTTCCGGCATTGGGGACAGCGAAGCGCGCCGAGGCACGTTAACCGCCGCTCAGGCAGCGGTAGAAGAAGTGCAGGAGGTCATGGACTACCTGGGTCATTGGAAGCAGTTTGACCGCTTCATACTCTATGGGTTGTGTTCGGGAGCCTTTGCGTCATACCGCACAGCTCTCAGCGACCCAAGGGTCATAGGCACCGTGCAGCTCGACGGGTACTGTTACCGAACCTGGAAAAGCCACATGCTGCACTACGCACCCAGGATTCTCTCACCATCTCGCTGGGGCCAGCTTGTATTACGCAAGCTGGGTTTGATCAAGCTTAAAAAGGGTGCGGAAGTCTCAGGTATTGAGGAGCGTTACTTTGAAGTGCCCAATTTTGCGGGCTACCCACCCCGACAAGAAGTGAAACAGGGTCTTCGAGAACTGAATGAACGTGGTTTGAGCATGCTCTACGTGTTCTTTGGGAATGAATATTACAAATATCATAAACAGTTTGAAGACTGCTTTAAGCCCGTTGCCTTTGGCGACAACCTGACAGTCATTCACCACCCCCACGCTACGCACATTCTGTCAGAGCCGGAAGACAGAAGGGCCGTTGTCGAGTCCATTTCAGACTGGGCCAGGGACCTGATTAAACACACTCAGCAACCCGTCAGCAATGGAAGCGAGGCAGGCTACAGGGTATGCATATGCGCCAGCAACGAAAACCCGAACTAGCCGCGCTCACTTCCCTCAGAGGCATCGCTGCTATTTTCGTGGTGTGGCACCACCTGATGTTTGTCGTTATGCCCGACGTTGCTGCGTTTACTCCCTCCCGCCTGTTTGAAAAGTCATACTTGTGGGTTGACCTCTTTTTTATTCTGAGCGGCTTCGTCCTGGCTTACATCTATCAGGACACCTTCCGGAACGGAGTGACGGGCGCACGATATCGTCCTTTTATCCAGGCCCGTTTCGCCCGTATTTATCCGCTGCACCTGTTCATATTGATACTTTTCGTAGGCTTTGAAGGCCTGCAATGGTTTCTCAGTACTCTCGGCGCACCGGGCATGGAGAACCTTCCCGCCCCCTTTACCGGCAAGCAAAGCGGTGAAACATTGCTCACCAACCTCCTGCTTGTACAGACCCTCCACTGGCAGGCCTACTGGAATGAACCGGCCTGGTCTATCAGTGCTGAGTGGATAATGTATTTTTTCTTCCCATTTCTTTTACAGCCACTGCTTCGCCTGCAAAAGCAGTCGTTTGTCTTCGTTGCAATTCTGGCGCTTATCCCACTAATGATTGTTGAGTGGCATTTTGGTGACCTTGGACTTCATTACGCCGGTTGGCCCATGCTGGTCAGATGCCTCTGCGAGGCAACTCTGGGAATCCTGGCATTCCGATGCTACCAGATGGGAATGTTAAGTAAGCTTGCGTCCGCGAGACTTCTGTTACCAGTATTGATACTGAACCTCTCCATACTGGCCATCCCGGTCCCTGGTGTGCCTTCAGTCGCCGGATTTTTCTGGTTAGTACTGTGCGCTTCCCGTTTACCCCAACAAAACCACCACCTATTGAACCATCCCCTGCTTGTGTATCTCGGCAAGATTTCATACTCCATCTATCTTGTACACTGGCTGATGATGGACATCCTGAAAGACGGAGCGCTGTTCTTTACCGGCACTCTAGCCCATCAAGAACTCCCCTTAGTCTCGCAAGTCGCGGTAATAACAGTGATGTTCGTCCTGCTTATCGGAATATCGGCCCTTACCTACCGTTTCATAGAAGCGCCCATGCGCAAGCGCCTCAAGCCCCATTCAGTTTGACGCTCCCTTAGCGACAGAACGTTGCGTTATGAGCGTTATATGATCAGCTCAAATCATTCCTACGCTCTGCTAGCCAGCCTGCCTGTGAAAGCTATCCTTTAACTATGGTGTGCGAATCACGATATGTAACGTATCAGGTCATATTTATGATTCAGTTTCAGCCATGCTCTTCCCACGGGAGTGACTTGGGAAAAGAACCGACAGTCGTGGCGCATGATTGCCACAATGAGAGACTTTGTAGCAATGAAAGCTTGAGCAGATTGTTAGATACCGTCCCTCCTGAAAAGATCAAAACCAAAACCCCTTCGCAAAAATGGCAGGAAGCCTTCAATACCCATGAAATAACACAGCCAGAATTAATGGAATTGTTTGAAAGTGACGATGACGACTGCTGGATCGTGCTACATGAAATAGAAAATACGCCCATGCTCCGGCAGCTGTTTCTGGAAATGGCCACTGCGCTTACCTCCTCTCTGCCGCCTACCTACGGCCATGTAAAGCTCTGCACAGGATCCCTTTTCATAAGCCGAGGCACAGCAACCACGCCATTTCATATGGACTACGGCAGTAATTTACTGCTGCAACTGCGCGGCAACAAACGTTTTCTGGCGTTTAGTCCCAACGATCCGGAACTGGTGTCCAAGCAGAGCTTGCGGGAATTCTTCGGCGGTGAAGCTAACCCACCTTCATTAAAATATGAACCGTCATTCGAGCAGAAAGCATTGATCCTTGATCTCGAGCCCGGACTGGGGATCTACATGCCTTCAACCAGTCCTCACTGCACGGAAACCCGAAATCACGATCTCTGTGTCACGGTCAGTCTGTCCTTCGTAAATCCGCTTGCTGACCAACTCAGAAGAACCAGTCTGTTTGACTTGAAGCTACCACACCTACGATTTGTGCCCGATGGACTCAAGTGTGGTGTAGTAACGTGCTACGAGACACTTCGGCAGGCACAGGGAGATTACCAGCCCAGGCACAAAAGCTTTAAGCCATTGACTCCGCCCCTCACTTATTGAATAAAAAACGAGCAGATATAATCACAAAAACTAGCCTTCGCCTTTGAATATTGCCCTTATATGCCATGCTTACAGGAGGTAAATTCGAAGCAAACACATCAAAACCAATTGTCGCAGAGGGTGCTGTCATGGTTAGGGCCAACACGGTGGTACTTCTGTCTATAGCAAGCTCCCTTATTGCGGGTTGCGCGTCCCGTGCACCGCTTGATATTAAAGACCTGCCTCCAACGGCTGCAGGGAGC
>JAKLLS010000211.1 GCA_022014155.1 Marinobacter sp.
CAGCTTCATCCTTCGCACGATTACGCAGCACAAACCGCTGAATCTTGCCGCTGGGCGTCTTTGGCAGCTCGTCCACAAACTCTATTTCACGGGGATAGGCATGAGTGGAGAGCCGGCGGCGAACCAGCTCCTGAAGCTCGTCTTTCAGCGCCTGATCTTCGGCCGGCTCCTGACCGCTCTTGATCACCACATAGGCCTTGATAATGGACCCACGCTTGTCATCAGGCTTGCCAACGACACCGGATTCCGCAACCGCAGCATGCTCCAGAAGAGTGCTTTCAACGTCTGCGGGCCCAACCCGGTAACCGGCAGTGGTAATAATATCGTCATCGCGACCACTGAATGAGAAACCGCCATCGCCATGGCAGATCACCATGTCACCCGTCAGGTAGTAACCGTTCACAAACGGATCTTTCTCACCCCAGGTATAGCCGTCAAAATGGAACAGTGGCGACGCTTTTACATCCACGGCTAGCTGACCGATCTCGCCCTCCCCGACCTCTTCGTTCTTCTCGTTCAATGCCACCACTTTATGACCGGGAGATGAATACCCCATGGAGCCCTGGCGCACCGGATGCTCAAGGCCGTGGAAGTTACAGCAGGTCATACCGGTTTCTGTCTGCCCGTAATGATCCTTGACCGGACAGTAGTGACGATTCTTGATCCAGTTAACCACTTCCGGATTCAGTGGCTCGCCGGCACTGCTGGCTACCCGCAGGCCAAGATTCTCACCTTCCGGCAACACATGATCATGGGCCTTGAGCAGTCGGTACGCCGTGGGTGCGGCCGCCAGATTGGTGATCTTGTACTTGCGGATCATGTCGTAGGTGGATTCCGGTGTGAAAGCACCCGGATTGAAATGGGTCGCGTGACCCATCAGCAGTGGCCCGACCACCGCATAATAAAGGCCATAAGCCCATCCCGGATCAGCCACATTCCAGTATGTGTCGTCGTCGCGGAGGTCAATGGCGTACTTCATATAAACGTAGAAAGCCATCAGAGCCCGGGCAGGAACAGCCACGCCCTTGGCCTTGCCTACAGTGCCGGAAGTAAACATCTGCAGGAACGGATCCGTGCCCTTGATCATCACCGGCTCAAACTCGGGAGACTGCTCTTCCAGGGCCTGTTCAAAATCAGGAATATCAGAACCTGCCTGGTTCGCATCCAGACACACCACCGGTGGACACTGCTTAACGTCTTTCAGCTTGGGGTAGTTCACCGGATCGGTCACCACTAGCTTGGTGCCGGCGCGCTCCAGACGATACTCAATAGCCCCGGAGCCAAAAGCAGTAAACAGGGGCTGGTATACAGCGCCTGCGCGCAGGGCACCGGCAATCACCACCAGCAGCTCGGGGCTGCGCGGCAGCAGACCAGCCACCCGGTCGCCCTTACCGATACCACGGGATTTCAGGTAATTCGCAAAGCGGGCGGATTTCTCTTTCAGTTCGGCAAAGGTCAGGGTGCCGTCGCCACCGCCATCCTTCTCATAGTAAAGCGCCACTTTTTGTGGGTCCGCTGCCCATTTGTCGCAGATTTCGTGGCATACATTCAGCCCGGAATCCAGGCGTCCATCCAAGATCTCCGCTTCCAGAGCGGCGGCATCAAAATTGTTATAAACCGTTGCGTATTCCGGGAGGCTCATTCTCAACTCCTGTTGTTTTTATCGTTGAATGCTGGGTTGTAGATTTAGCACAGGGTCCTGTTTACGTAAAGGTAAACTTTAGGCGAATATCGCATGTAGAAAAGGCTGCTTAGAAGCCGTCAGGAAGGGTGGCTGCTGGTCAGTATGTGGTGCAGTCCGTCGCACTCCACCATGGGATCATCACAGTTCACCACAATATCGGATCGGGCAATCACATAACCCTTGCCGGTGATGTTGTTCTCCACCACCTGATGCTCACCCTCCTGCTTCACTGCGGTGAATTCTCCGATAAAGCCGGTCTCCCTCAAGGATACCGTTTCCAGCCGGTCCCCGGGTTTGATGCGCCCCTGGTGATTCATCAGTGCCAGGCGTGCCGAGGTGCCGGTCCCAGTGGTGCTACGGCAAATGACGCCCGGATGCACATAGGTAGCTGATCTTGACCGGTAATACCCCTCCGCCACATGCTCCACCGGCCCCATGAAGTGCAAAAACGGCAACGGACCAACATCACCGAGGGTGTAGTGGGAGAATCCCCGCTCCGCCTGAATCGCCTCTACGATGGCGTGGGCAGTATCGGCAAGTTTGCGCTCTTCATCCAGGGTCAGATCAAACCCTAATTCGGTGGCATCGACCAGCGCATAGAAGCCCCCGCTGTAGGCCACGCTGTAGGTCACCCGGCCAACGGCGGGTACATCGATGGTGGCCTGGTAGGTATCAATGTAACTGGGCAGCCCCTCGCAGGTAATGGCTTCCACCACTCCGTTTTCCACAGTGGCGTCGATACGGACCAGTCCGGCCGGCGATTCCAGCACAAAGCTCTGCCGGCCTTCTTGCTTGGCAACAATGCCACTTTCCAGCACCGCCGTGGCGGTGCATATGGTGTTAGACCCTGAGTAGATCGGGTAGCCCATGACTTCCATAATGATGTACCCGGCAACCGCTTCCGGGTTCGTTGCGGGGACCAACAAATCCACCGACATCTCCGGAATGCCGTAGGGCTCTTCCAGCAGCAGTTTTCGCAATCCGTCGGCATCGTCCCGCAGGTATTCCATTTGCGCGCGGACCGTATCACCGGGCAATGCATCAATGCCTCCGGTCACAATGCGACTGACATCGCCGCCGGCATGTGTATCCATCAGTTGGATCGTCAGTTCGTGCTTCATCAGGCGCTCTCCAGGGACCAGGGTTTACCGTGCTCTTCCCATTGTGAGTCAGGCACAATCACGATCTTGCCGAGATAATTGCTACCACGGTTCACAAAGTAGCGTTCGGCCTGATGCAGATCCGAGAGCCTGAAAGCGCCGTGTAGGACCGGCTTGAGCTGTCCTCCACGAATCCAGGCCATAAGTTGCTCCGCCTCCTCCCGGGTACCGTGGGAAACGCCGAATATCTGTACCTGGTAGAGGTAGATGCGAGTCCACAGGATCTCGCTGATGTTGCCGCCGCTAGCGCCGGCTATGCTCAGGCGCGGGTAGGTATCTCGGGCATTCATATCGAAGATCATGGTGTCGATGAACACATCAGTCATTTCACCGCCCACCAGATCCATGACCGCATCGAAGGGCTTGCCACCGGTCGCGGCTTTGGCCCGATCGACGAACGTGTCCATATCGGATCGATCCAGAACCGCCTCGGCTCCCAAACCGAGAAGTGAATCCGCCTTGTCCTGCTGGCTCAGTGCGTAGGGAATGGCTCCCATAATGCGGCACAACTGGATCAGTGCGGTGCCCACACCGCCACTGGCGCCGGTGACCAGCACCCGCTCCCCTGCCCTGATGTTGGCGGAGGTGAGCATGTGCATGGCAGTCTGGTAGGAGCACATGCCCATGGACGCCACTTCCGCGTCCGCCAGTTCAGGGTTGGGAATAGAATGGAACTGGTCCGATGGCAGGACCACATATTCGGCGTAACCGCCATCGGCGCCGTGGCCGTAATAGTCGGGCGTCAGGTTGATGTCGCGACGATCATTGGCGTAGATGTTGAAATCCAGCAACCCCCGCTCACCAACACGACCACCATCAACCCCTTCACCCACGGCCACAATGCGGCCAGCAATATCCGCCCCCTGGATACGGGGAAACACCAGGGTGGGTTTTCCGCCCATCTGGAAAGACGTCATCTCACCTTTCCTGGTGGGATAAAGCCCCTCCCGGGCCTTGCGGTCGGTGTTGTTCTTGGCGGTCGCGGTCACCTGAACAAGCACTTCGTCAGGGCCCGGCCGGGGGGTGGCGACATCCTGATATTCGAGCCTGTCGATATCACCGTGACCGGTAAGAACCATGGCCTTCATGGTGTGTGGGATCATGGGCGGGGAATCCTCCCTTATCTGAGGAATTTCAGGTATTCAGTCAGGATAGGTTAGATTCCCGGGTGTGTCAGGGAGTGTTGCGGGTATCCGCAACAGGTTTTACGCTGCCCGTTTGCCGCAATTTTGCAGCGCTGCCATTCCTGATCGCAGGCACCACAAACATGCCAGTTCCACTCAGAAAGAAAGCAGCGCCAAGGCCACCAACAATGAGGGAAGCCCCCCAAAGCGAGAAGAAACCGTCGATACGAGCCGACTCCGGCTCACCCGGCGCAAACAGCACGCGAACCTGCTCCCCGCGACTGAAACCAGGAGGATTGCTGCCGCTTGAGGACTGGAATTCAATAGGCCTGCCCTGCTCATCCTCGAATCGAACAACGGGATAATAGGCATTGGAATCACTGGATCGCGAGAGAATCAGATCTGTCACAACGCCTGGTTTGGCTGTTGCGGTTTCAAGAAACGCTGAAGTGCTCTGGAATGAGAACAAGGCGCCGACGAGCATGCCGAGGCCCACGAGCGTAAAAATCACCCGCAGGGTGTTGAAGGTTTTCATATCAGTTCCTTTGACGATTGCGTCCTGGCCCGATGACAGCTTGTCTTCGGGAACTGGGAATTATACGTGGATATTAGTTCGTTGGAAGTCCCTCAATTCACAACAATATGCTCACCGAACAGCAGCGATATTCGTCTTGATATATCACACAGGCGGGCCCAGCATGAGATCGGGCTAGTTAATGGATTCTGGGTGATTTACTACGCAGCGGAAGCCTTGGTCTGGCGAATCAACATCCTCGCCATGCCGCGCGTAGACAGTCGCCAAGCCACCTGTGTGAT
>JAKLLS010000069.1:0-16284 GCA_022014155.1 Marinobacter sp.
GATAGGGGAAATCCTCACTGATCAGGATTTCCGCCGGGCGCAGGCGCTGGAGCTCCCCCTGTAGGGCTTCCGGGTTCTCCAGCTCGGACACCGCAAAGCGACCGCTTGAGATGTCCAGGGAGGCAAAGCCGAACTGTTCACGGTGGTTGTATATGGCCACCAGCAGGTTGTCCCGACGGTCCTCAAGGAAGGCATCGTCGCTCAGGGTGCCGGGGGTGACGATACGGACAACCTGTCGCTCCACTGGCCCCTTACTCGTTGCCGGATCACCAATCTGTTCACAGATGGCGATGGATTGACCTGCCCGGACCAGCCGTGCAATGTATCCTTCAGCGGAATGGTACGGAATCCCGGCCATGGGAATCGGGCTGCCACCGGACTGACCACGGGCCGTGAGCGTGATGTCCATCAGCTCCGCCGCCTTTTTGGCGTCATCGTAGAACAGCTCGTAAAAGTCTCCCATGCGGTAGAACACCAGTTCATTCGGGTGTTCGCCCTTGATTTTGAGGTACTGCCTCATCATCGGGGTGTGCTGGGATAAGTCGGTCTGAGCTACTGACATGAAGACGTCCGGATCATTGGCTTTAAACAGAGTCGGGGATTGTAAGAAAATAACGTCCCGGATGAAACGAGGAAAAGGATTATGTCTGTTACTGATGAACAACTCGCCGATGCCGGGAACCGTCTCGGTGATGAGTTGATCCGGCAGGGCCGTACCATTGCCACCGCCGAAAGCTGCACAGGCGGCTGGGTCGCCAAGGTGCTGACCGACCGCGCCGGATCCTCCGCTTATGTAGAAGCGGGATTGGTGACCTACAGTAATGAAGCCAAAAGTGGGCTGCTTGGCGTCACCGGAACATCCCTGGAAGAGCATGGTGCCGTAAGCGAACCGGTGGTGCGGGAAATGGTCGCTGGTGCGCTGGCTGCCACCGGCGCGAGTGTGGCAGTGGCGATCAGCGGTGTTGCAGGCCCTGGGGGCGGCAGCGAGGATAAGCCCGTGGGCACCGTCTGGTTTGCCTGGGGGAGTAGCCTGGACAACACCGTGGCCAGAGTGGAATGTTTCCCGGGCCACCGGGATGAGGTCCGAAGACAGGCCGTTTTGTATGCACTCCAGGGCGTTACAGGGTTTATCGAGTCAGCCTGAAAACAGGGGTTGGTCTCGCCGACGGGTTATGTTTTAATACTGTTCAAATATACAGGAATGAGGGTTTCGCACCGATGGAAGACAACCGCAAGAAAGCATTGAGCGCAGCATTAAGTCAGATCGAGCGTCAGTTCGGTAAGGGCGCCGTCATGAAAATGGGCGATCAGCCCCGTGAGGCCATCCCTGCGGTTTCCACCGGTTCCCTCGGGCTGGATGTTGCCCTCGGTATTGGTGGCCTGCCATACGGTCGGATTGTCGAAATATACGGTCCGGAAAGTTCCGGTAAGACCACGCTGACACTGCAGGTTATCGCGGAAGCCCAGAAACAGGGCAAAACCTGCGCCTTCGTGGACGCCGAGCATGCCCTGGATCCTATTTATGCTGAAAAGCTGGGCGTGAATGTGGATGATCTGCTGGTTTCACAGCCAGACACCGGTGAGCAGGCCCTGGAAATTGCCGATATGCTGGTGCGCTCCAATGCGGTGGACGTCATCATCGTCGACTCTGTCGCAGCCCTCACTCCAAAGGCGGAAATCGAAGGCGAAATGGGCGACAGCCACGTTGGCCTGCAGGCCCGCCTGATGTCCCAGGCCCTGCGTAAGCTGACCGGTAACGTCAAGCACGCCAGCTGCCTGTTGGTGTTCATCAACCAGATCCGTATGAAAATTGGTGTCATGTTTGGCTCACCGGAAACCACTACCGGTGGTAACGCCCTGAAATTCTACTCATCCGTTCGTCTCGACATCCGTCGTATCGGTGCCGTTAAAGACGGCGACGAAGTCGTAGGCAACGAAACCCGCGTTAAAGTCGTTAAGAACAAGGTATCCCCGCCGTTCAAACAGGCTGAGTTCCAGATCATGTACGGTAAGGGTATTTACCACATGGCCGAAGTACTGGACATGGGCGTGAAGGAAGGTTTCGTGGACAAGTCCGGTGCCTGGTACGCCTACAACGGCGACAAGATCGGCCAGGGCAAGGCCAATGCCTGCAAGTACCTGGAAGAAAACCTGGAAATCGCCCACGAAATCGAAGCCAAGGTGCGTGACAAGCTGATGCCGAAGCCGGTTTCCAAGAAAGAAGCGGCAGTCGAAGAGCCGGCGGAAGCCAATGGTGAGCTGCTTTAAGGTTTTAGCCTTTCGGGGGAGGACGCAATGAAACGACTGCTAATCGTCGCCCATGCGCCTTCCCCAAATACCCTTCGATTGCGCGATGCCGTTAAAGACGGTGCCCGCCATGAAGACATCGAGGCCGTCGAGGTGGTGGTCAAAGCACCACTGGAGGCTGGCCCAGATGACATCCTCAATTGCGACGCCATCATCCTCGGCACCACCGAAAACCTCGGGTACATGAGTGGCGCTCTCAAAGACTTTTTCGACCGCAGCTACTACCCCTGCCTGGAACTGACCCAGGGCCTGCCCTTTACCTACTACATCCGCGCCGGCCACGATGGCACTGGCACCAACCGCGCCATCGAAAGCATCACCACCGGCCTGCGCTGGAAACTGATCCAGGAGCCGTTGATTTGCCGCGGTGAGTACAGGGATGAATTCGAGGAGCAGTGCCGGGAGTTGGGGATGTACGTGGCAGCAAGTCTTGATGCCGGTCTGCTGTAGCGGACACTAGGCACAACGATTGTAAAAGCCTTCAATCCGGGACAGGGCATTGTCCATGGTCCTGGAATATCGCTTTTGATTAAAGCAATAGCTGAAATGAAGGCTGAGCCGGTACCCGGTCTGGAACGGTTGGCAACTTACCACCTCGGCCGTGACCCGGGATTCGGAGATGTATTTGCCATCAAAGTCCAGGTTTAGGGTGGCTCCCGGGTCTACCGGGCGGGGGCACAGAACCGCCATGCCGTAACGATTCATGTCCAGACAGGTAACCGCCACGGGCTTCCGACCCCGGCCGAAAAAGCGCCGTTCACGTAACCGAACCCTGAGGCACATGGCTGGGTAGCGATCCTTGATTCTGCGGTCTGCCGAATCATTCGTCATAGGTGCATCCGTTGCGAGTCTTATGATTATTCTGTTTCCGGGCGTCCGCCGGGATGGAAAGTCTAGTTCCGGATCGGCTGTCTGAAAAATGACCACTCCTGAAATTGTGAACTGAATAACATAAACAGGATTGTCCAACCGCATACGAGAAATCTTCAGTGGGGACGCGACATAGCGGGCGGCAGATTCTACAATGACCGGCCATGGATATAACCCGTTTGGCGTTTCATACCCGAAAGGGGGATCGCCAAAGCATTCTGACCGTTACAGGAACGAACCTTGAAGTCACTGTCCCTGCATCAGCTATACAAAGCCTGTGTCCTAAAAGATCTGCCATTCAAGACCACCCGGCAACTGGAGCCGTTGGCTGAAATCGTTGGCCAGAACCGGGCCCAGGAAGCCGTCCGGTTTGCGCTGGCCATGCCCCACAGCGGTTACAACGTCTATGCTGTCGGTCGTAACGGTCTGGGCAAGCGCACCATGATGCTCCGTTACCTCGAGCATCATGTGGACACCGAGCACAGCAGTCACGACTGGTGTTATGTCGCTAATTTCGAGGAGCCCCGGATACCGAAGCTGCTTCGTTTGCCGGCGGGGAAAGGCAACGCCCTGAAGCAGGACATGGAGCGGTTAATGGGGCGGCTCATGAAAATGATCCCCCAGACCTTTGACAGCGACAGCTTTCTGGAGCGCTCCGAACAGCTCAAGAACGAGTACGGAAAAAAGCAGGAAGACGAACTGGAAAAGGTGGCCAATCAAGCGAAACGCAAGAAGGTCAGCCTGACGGTCACAACACCAGGTGGCTATCGTTTGGTGGCCATGAATGGCGAAGAACCTCATACCGCAGAGACGTTCCAGGCGCTGACCGACGAGGAGCGGGATAAGTTTGAGGACTCCATCAATAAACTGGAGAAAAAACTGCGCCAGGCCTTGCGCAAGCTGGCGGACTGGGAGCAGGAGTATGCCGAGAAACAGCAGGCCCTGAACCAGGAAACCCTGGAAGGGATTTCCGGCCACCAACTGGACGAGTTAATCACCAAGTACAAAGACTTGCCGGAAGTGGTGGCTTATTTTGAGGCGGTAAGGACGGATCTGGCGGATAGCCTGGATATTTTTCTTGAAGATAACGAGGAGCAGGCCGCCATTGCCTACGCGTCTCTGGACAAGAAAATGCCCCGCCGCTATCTGGTCAATGTCCTGGTGCACCAGAAAACGGACGAGGTGCCGGTGGTGGTAGAGGACAACCCGACCTATCACAATCTGTTCGGTTATGTGGAGAACGTGACCTACAAAGGAACGGTATTCACCGACTTCTCCCTGATTCGTCCGGGCAGCCTGCACCGGGCCAACGGTGGCTACCTGCTGATGGATGCCATCAAGGTGCTGGAGCAGCCATTTGTCTGGGATGGCCTGAAGCGGGCGTTACGGTCCAAGTCGATACAGATCAATTCCCTGGAGCGGGAAATGACCCTGTCCGGGACCATTTCCATCGAGCCTGAGGCGGTTCCCCTGGACGTCAAGATTGTCCTGTTCGGTGACCGTGAAACCTGGATGCTCCTGCAGGATTACGATTCGGAGTTTTCCGAACTGTTCCGGGTGACGGCGGATTTCGAGAATGAAATGTACCGGACGGATGACAGTCAGCTCCTGTATGCAAAGTTTATTGCCAGTCTGGTCAGCGAAAAGCAATTGCTGCACTGCAGCAATAAGGCAGTGGCGCGGATCATCGAATACAGTGCCCGTATGGCCGATCACCAGGATCGCCTTTCCCTGCACGCGGCGGATATTGCCAACCTGTTGCGGGAATCCGATTTCTGGGCTCGCCAGGCCAGGGCCCGGCTGATTCAGGATATTCATGTGGAGCGTGCGCTGGAAAGTGCCAGGTATCGCAGCAGCCGTATTCGCGACCAGTTCTATGATTCCATCCGTGATGGCTCCACACTGGTGTCCACCGAAGGTGCTTGTGTCGGGCAGGTGAATGCCCTGTCGGTGCTTTCCACCGGCGGCTTTGAATTCGGGCTGTCAAACCGTATCACAGCCACCTGCTATTATGGTGATGGCGCCGTCATGGACATAGAACGGGATGTCAAACTGGGTGGGAATATTCATTCCAAAGGGGTGATGATTCTCAGCTCCTGGCTGGCGGCTCATTTTGCCGTCAATGATCCCATGCACTTGTCTGCCAGCCTGACCTTCGAGCAGAACTACGGAGAAGTGGATGGCGACAGTGCGTCTCTGGCAGAGCTGTGTGCCCTGGTGTCCACGTTATCCGGACTGCCGGTTCGTCAGGATCTGGCGATTACCGGTTCGGTGAACCAGTTTGGCGAGGTACAGCCAATTGGGGGCGTCAACGAGAAGGTTGAAGGTTTTTTCCACACCTGTCAGCTCAAGGGCGGCCTTACCGGCACCCAGGGGGTTATCCTCCCGGCTACCAATGTGCAGAACCTGATGTTGGACAGCGAAGTGGTCCAGGCTGTGCGTAAAGACCAGTTTGCGGTTTATTCCGTAAGTCGTGCGGAGGAGGCGATCACATTGCTGCTGGGTAAGCCTGCGGGCAAGGCCGACACAAAGGGCCGGTACCCGAAGCAGAGTGTTTTTGGCATTATCCAGCAACGCTTGGAAAAAATGCGCGAGCATGAGCGTCAGGAACACGCTCGGGATGAGCAGAAAGACCCGTCAATTCACTGACCGGCAACGATAATAAAGGACAGGAGAGTAAGATCACATGACTGATATCCAGCAAACCGTGTACGTGGTAGAAGATGACGAAGCCGTCCGTGACTCACTGGAGCTGTTGCTCAAGTCCGATGGCAAGCCGGTAAAGACCTACGAGAACGCGACGGCTTTTCTGCGGGATTACTCCGAGAAAATGGCGGGATGTATCGTGCTGGATATTCGCATGCCAGGGATGGATGGCATGGAGCTCCAGAAAAAGCTCAACGACAAACACTCCATTCTGCCGATTATTTTTGTGACTGGTCATGGTGATGTGCCCATGGCCGTTGATGCCATGAAAGAGGGCGCGGTGGACTTTATTCAGAAGCCATACCGTGAAGAGGCGTTGCTGGAAAAGATTGAGGCTGCCCTGAAACAGGATCTTGAACAGCGTAAGTCGTTGGATGAGAAGCAGGAAATCATCAAGCGAATCAAAAGCCTGACGCCGCGGGAGCATGAAATCATGGATCGGATGATCGCCGGTCAGGCCAACAAGGTGATCGCCATTGAGCTGGAAATCAGTCAGCGCACGGTAGAGATCCACCGTTCGCGGGTGATGCATAAAATGGGGACCCATTCGCTGGCGCACCTGGTTCGCATGGTCCTGTCAGTAAAGGACCTTATCGACGCCCGCTGAATTGGCCGGCATGATACGGTCAACTTTTCAACCGGTCCTGTTTATATGACTGAAGCTGTCAGCGAGACTGCAGAGGTGACGGTTCTGCTTGTGGATGATAATCCGCAGAACCTCAAAGTCCTCTATGAGACCCTGAAGGACAAAGGCTACCGCCTGCTGATTGCCAATGACGGCGAAAAAGCCCTGGACCTGGCCCACCGCCACCAGCCAGAAGTCATCCTGCTGGATATTATGATGCCAGAACTGGATGGCTATCAGGTATGTGAACGATTGAAAGCCGATCCGGTCACTTCTGACTGTGCCGTCGTGTTCCTGTCTGCTCTGGATGATGTGCAGGCGAAAGTCAGGGGGTTTGCCCTTGGTGGTGCCGACTATATTTCCAAGCCGTTCCAGGCCCAGGAAGTCATCGCACGGGTAAAAACCCATGCCCGCGTCATCCGCCTTGAGCGGGAACTCCAGGAACGCAACCGGCAACTGGAAAGTGACCAGGCGCGTATCCTGAACTCTATCAGTGAGGGCATTTACGGCCTGGATGCTGAAGGCAACATCGTTTTTGCCAACCCCGCTGCCGCACTGATTATGCGCTCCCCCGCGGAAGAGCTGATTGGTCGTAATTTCTTTGACCTTCACTGCACTGCCGACGTCGATGCGGGCACCAGTCAGCATCCGGTACGGTCAACCTGCCGCCAGGGTATTCCCGAGAACCAGAGGAATATTGTCATGGGCCGGCCGGATGGTACCTCCTTCCCCGCCGAGTGCCGATCCACCCCCAAGTTGGATGGTGATGAGCTTCGTGGTGCCGTCGTCGTATTTCGGGACATTACCGCGGAACTGGAAAATGAGCAGGCGCTGGAAGATGCCAGGGCCATCGTGCAAGAGCAGCGGGATCAGCTTGCGCACGCTTCGAGGCTGTCCACTATGGGTGAAATGGCCGCCGGTTTTGCCCATGAAGTCAACCAGCCGCTGACCGCCATTACCAATTACGCCCGAGTCGCCAAGCGACTGATGGCAAAGGATGTGCTGGACCGTGATCTGTTGCAGGAAACCCTCGACAAGATTGAGGCCCAGTCTCATCGTGCCAGCGAGATTATCCGCCGTATCCGCCGCTTTATGAAAAAACCCGCCACTGGCAAGGAAGTCCTGTCCGTGCCGGCTCTGCTGGAAGACACCCGGCAGTTCGCTGAGGTGGACATGCGCAATAATGAGGGGGGGATTGAAGTCACGGTGGCGGAGGATGTCCCCGACGTGCTGGCAGACCCGATCCAGGTGCAACAGGTGGCGCTGAACCTGATTCGTAATGCCCTGGAGGCTACGGGCAGTGCTGGTGCCTCGGCGCCAGTGGAAGTATCTGCCGCCATGTCTGGCAGCCGCTGTGTGCGAATTGAGGTAAGGGATCACGGCACGGGCCTACCGGACGGCGCGGAGGAGAAGCTTTTCCTGCCGTTCTACTCAACAAAGGAAGATGGCATGGGCATTGGTCTTTCCATGTGCCGTTCGCTGATCCAGGCACAGGGCGGTGATATCGGGTTTGAAAGGCCGGAAGACGGTGGCGCCCGCTTTTTCTTCACACTGCCTGTAGCGGGCGCCGAGGGCAATTCCTGTGGGGCTGACTAGCCCCAGGTGATGTTTCCGGTCAGGTGGGGCGCATCGCCCTTGGCGTTCAGCAACTGGTAATCCCAGTCGCCGTCCCCGGCTTGCCAGTTAAGTTGGGCCGTGCCTGGCAGAAACAGCGGTTTCTTGAATTGGCAGGAAACCGATACCGATTCATTTTTCCAGTCTGCTTGCTGTTCAAGCAATGCCAGAACCTGTGCTTTGCTCCACATGCCATGGGCGATAGCCCGTGGAAATCCGAACGCCTTGGCGGTTAACGCATGCAGGTGGATCGGGTTGCGATCCCCGGATACCTTGGCGTACTGACGGCCGATGGACTCAGGTGCATTGATGCTCAGGGTGTTGGGGTAGCGCTCCAGTTCCGGCGGTTTTCCGGGCTTGCCCTTGTCACCTTGTTGGGGTTGGCGGAACAGGTTGGTGCTGACTTCTTCCCAAACCAGTTTTCCTGCTGAGCGGGCCTCGGTTACCAGATCAAATTCCAGGCCTTTGGTCCCCTGCGTTTGTCCGTCCAGCCGAACATCGATATCCAGTGTTTCGCCAATGCCGATGGGCCTGTGTTGGGTGATGGTGTTGCGCAAGTGAACCAGCCCCAGCAATGGTAGGGGAAAGGCTTTTTCAGTCAGGAGCTTGAGGTGGAGAGGGAATGCCAGTATATGGGGCCAGGTAATCGGTGCATGGGTTTGCTGCGAAAAACCACATACCTTTTGGTAGCGTTTCAGGTTATTGTTGGCCGTACTGACGCCAACCAGACCGGCGCTGAGGCCAGGTATTATCAGGTCGCCAGTGTTTGTCTTGCCCTTGGGTAGTACGGCTTTGCCGTACAGTGACCAGAGTGACGGCGGATGGCTGCGGTAAATAGGCACATCGGACATAGTGAGAAATCTCCAACACTTTGAAACAGTTAGAAGCTGCTTTGTGACCAAAAAGGTGAGATGTGTAAACATTCTGGTACAACTGTGCGTGTCTGGCCTGATATGCTCTAATATAAGACCAAGGTCTTAAAGTCTGGCAAACCCGGCTGGATTCGACATTGACTTGGTTCCCATGGGCGTTTGTCCGGTGGGCCAAGGCGGTTTCTAAACACAACTATAAAGCGGGATGTTATGCAGGAACTTCGTGACGCAGGAGTGATGTTGCGCCTGATCTATGAGGCGATGAAACGGAAGGGTATCGACACAGATGCAATATTCAGCCGGTTGGGTGTAGATGAAAAATATGTTTACACCGAGCAGTTAAGAACACCCCATAGCGCACAGGTGTACTTTTGGCAGGCAGTGGAGGATGTCTCCGGTGATCCTGACATAGGTTTGCACCTTGGGCAGCTGCTCCCCGCCTACAAGGGGCAGGTGCTTGAGTATCTCTTTTTAAGCAGCCCGACTTTTGGTGAAGGCCTTCGCCGTGCTCAAAACTATCAGCGCCTGTTGAGTGACGCTGCCAATACCGACTTTTTCATTGAAGGTGACAACGCCTGCATGGTGTTGGACGCCGCCTCTGAAGAGATCAGCCGTCTCCGGCATTTCAACGAGTGTTTTGTTCAGGGGCTGATTATCTTTTTCCAGTCGATCACTGACGGAGAGTTCAAGCCTTCACGCATTGAGTTCGAGCATCAGCGTGACCATGGCCTGGAGCACGCCGAGGAAGTTCTTGGTTGTGACGTCGTGTTTGGCGCTGATGAGAATCGCCTTTATTTCCCGGCCGAGATGCTCTCCCATGCGTCTCCCCATGCTGAGCCAGAGCTGCTGGATCTCCATGAACGCTTTGCCAGTGAGCAGGTGGCCCGCCTGGAGAAGAAGGACATTGTAGGTCAGGTTGAGCGAATTGTGGCGGAGCTTCTGGACAGCGGTGAGGTGACATTAGACGCCGTTGCCGAACGGCTGGGCATCAAGCCCCGAACGCTTCGCACCAGGCTGACCGAAGCCGAGACCAGCTTTAACCAGGTGTTGGCGGATTTCCGTTACCGGCTGGCGCGTCAGTTACTGGCGACCACAGATGAATCCATCGATGAGATTGTCTATCTGACCGGTTTTTCCGAGCCCAGTACCTTTTACCGTGCGTTCAAGCGCTGGTCGGGTATGACGCCGATCGAGTACCGCAAAACCGCGCAAGGCAAGGATGCGATGGTTGATGCCATGTAAGGCAATGAGTGTGTGGAAAGTTTTTTGGAAAAAATCGTTGACATAATCGGGGGCGTCTTTATAATGCGCCCTCGTTGTCACCAAGCAGTCAGGCCCCTGACTGTGGTGAGCGGAACAACCTGATCTCAAACGAGAAAGCGGTGTTCAGTTCTGAAGGTGGTAACCAACGCGGAGCGGTAGTTCAGCTGGTTAGAATACCGGCCTGTCACGCCGGGGGTCGCGGGTTCGAGTCCCGTCCGCTCCGCCATTTTCCTTCCCTGATTTAATTTCCATTGTTGTTCATAGTTTGCAATCCCTGAGCTTTCCGCTCAGCGTATCCCTTTTGCCTTTTGTTCCTCATAAAACTGCTTCCGATGTTCGCCCGGACTGATGCCAAACCAGCGCTTGTAGGCCTTGTGAAACGCTGCCGGGTTGGCAAAGCCGAGTAGCCAGGCAATTTCCGCCAGGGACGTCCTGGTTTCCCGAATATAGTCAGTCGCCAGATCCTTCCGTGTTTCATCCAGCAGTTCCCGGAACCCAGTCCGCTCTTCCGCCAGTTGCCGTTGCAGGGTCCAGGGCGTTGTTCCAAGGCGGGTTGCGATGGTTTCCAGTGACGGGGTCTCCCCCTGCAGTAATGGGGTTAGCAGGTCTCTGACTTTGTCTCCGGTGGTCCAGCCGTGGCGTATTTTCCGCAACGCGTCCTCGCATTGTCGTACCAGGGCGGCATGAACCGCGCTTTGTGCGTCTTTTGACGGAAGCAGAGGTATATCCGGGGTGAGGGTGATGCCGTTGCTCTCGGCACCGAAGTGGACCGGACAGCCAAACCAGTCTTCAAACTGCTCATCCAGGCCAATGGATGGGTATTCAATGGTTACTCGCTCAAGAACGGCCTGCTGGCCGCTGATTGTCCGTACGAACTGGGTCCAGGCGGCAAGCACCGAATCCACTACAAAGAAGTTGAACACGTTGTAAGGACGTATGGAGTAAAAGTGTGCCTGTTGTCCGTTGTGGCTGGTATGGGAGGCACCCCGGCTATTGTGGCTGGTCAGCAGGCTATAGCGGATCAGGGTCGTCAACGCCTCCCCGGTGGTGGCGGCGCACTGACCAGCCAACCCGGCAATACCGGCATCCACCGGGCGGCTCAGTGTGCCCATGGTCAAACCAATAGCGGGTTGGCCCGTCAATTCAATGGCCGCCTGTCCCAGGCGCATGAAGCGGGGAATGCTGATACGGGCGTCCGGGGACGCCAGGGTTTCGTTGTTGAGGCGGAATCGCTCCATCAGCGGGGTGGGGTTTTTCCCCTCTGCAGCAACGGCTCTCATCAGGACCGAAACGTAGAGGACACTGATATCGCCCAGTGAGTTGCGGCGCGAGGCTGATGTCGTTTCCATGATGGATCTGTCATAAATGTTTCGTGAAGATATCAAAATGTAGTTCAGGGATATTGTTCATTGCAAGGTGCATCGGTAGTTTAGCGTCATGAACAGGGCTGGCAGTGGTTTTCGATCAGCCCGGAAAATACCTGAGGAGAGAGAATATGACCGCAGCAGCGACCCCCGGCGTGCAGAAATACCCGAATCTTCTGGAGCCTCTGGATCTGGGCTTTACCCGTTTGCGTAACCGCACCCTGATGGGTTCCATGCACACAGGCCTGGAAGAGGCGAAGCACGGATTTGATCGCCTGGCCGCCTTTTACGCGGAGCGCGCCCGGGGCGGAGCTGGCCTGATCGTTACTGGTGGTATCGCACCGAACGAAGAGGGCGGTGTGTTCCAGCATGCGGCCAAGATGAGTACCGACGATGAATCCGACCGGCATAAGGTGATTACCCAGGCAGTCCACGAGGCGGACGGCAAGATCTGTATGCAGATTCTGCACGCGGGGCGCTATGCCTATGCCCCGACGCTGGTGGCGCCCTCTGCGATTCAGGCGCCGATCAACCCGTTCAAGCCGAAGGAGCTTGATGAGGCCGGTATCGAAAAGCAGATCCAGGATTACGTCGATTGTGCCGCTCTGGCGCAGCGTGCCGGCTACGACGGTGTGGAAATCATGGGCTCAGAGGGTTATTTCATTAACCAGTTCATCGTCTCCCACACCAACCATCGCACGGATCGCTGGGGTGGCAGTTATGAAAACCGCATCCGCTTGCCCATTGAAATTGTGCGCCGCGTACGCGAGCGGGTCGGTGATGAGTTTATCCTGATCTATCGCCTGTCGATGCTTGACCTGATTGAGGACGGCAGCACCTGGGATGAGGTGGTTCATCTGGCGAAGGAAATCGAGAAAGCCGGTGCGACCATTATCAATACGGGTATCGGCTGGCATGAGGCCCGTGTACCTACCATTGCCACGTCGGTACCCCGTGGCGCGTTCACCAAGGTCACGGCACGCCTGAAAGACGAAGTGTCGATTCCGCTGGTGACCACCAACCGCATCAACATGCCGGATGTCGCGGAGAAGATTCTTGCGGAAGGCGATGCGGATATGGTTTCCATGGCGCGTCCATTCCTTGCCGATGCGGATCTGGTGCAAAAGGCAGCGGAAGACCGCGCGGATGAGATCAATACCTGTATTGGCTGCAACCAGGCCTGTCTGGATCACACCTTTGGCGGCAAACTGACCTCCTGCCTGGTGAATCCGAGAGCCTGTCATGAAACCGAGCTCAGCTATGTGAAGACGGCGTCTCCGAAGTCCATCGCGGTGGTCGGTGCCGGCCCGGCAGGCCTGGCGTTTGCGACGGTGGCTGCGGAGCGCGGGCACAAGGTCACCCTGTTCGATGCAGGGAGTGAAGTTGGTGGCCAGTTCAACGTGGCCAAGCGTATCCCTGGCAAGGAGGAGTTCTACGAAACCCTGCGTTATTTCCGTGTCATGCTGGATAAGCACGGTGTGGAGGTTCGCCTGAATACCCGGGTCGACGTGGACGCGCTAAAGGCCGGTGGTTTTGATGACGTGGTCCTGGCCACTGGTGTCGAGCCCCGCACGCCCGAGATCGACGGCGTGAATCACCCCAAGGTGATTGGTTATCTGGATGCGTTACTGGAGCGTAAGCCGGTTGGTCAGAAAGTGGCGGTGATTGGTGCCGGCGGCATCGGCTTCGACGTGTCGGAATTTATTGTTCATAAAGGTACATCCGCCGCGCTGGATCCGGAGCATTTCATGCGCGAGTGGGGCGTGGATCTCAGCGTTGAACACCGTGGCGGTATTCAGGGAATGAAGCCAGAAGTGCCCGAGCCGGCACGGGAAGTCTATCTGCTGCAGCGCAAGGCCTCGAAAGTGGGCAAGAACCTGGGTAAGACCACAGGCTGGATACACCGTACCTCCCTCAAGAACCGTCAGGTCCAGATGGTGCCGGGGGTGACCTACCGCAAGATTGATGACGAGGGGCTGCACATTACCGTCACGCCAAAGGGCGCTGAGGTGGGTGAAGACAGGCTGTTGCCAGTGGATACCATCATCCTCTGCGCGGGCCAGGAACCCTTGCGTGAACTGCAGCAGGGTCTGGAGTTCGCAGGGCTTCCGGTCCACCTGATTGGGGGGGCTGATGTTGCAGCCGAGCTGGACGCCAAGCGTGCCATCGACCAGGGCAGTCGCCTTGCAGCGGAGATCTAGGGTTTAACTTTAGGCTCGCGATCACAAAACGTTTCAGTTTTTCGCTGTTCCCCGCCGTCAGTCTGGCTAGACTATTATTCAGAAGTCTGTCAGTTTCAAATCTTGCCCCGGGCCTGAGTGGTCCGGGGTGGGAGCACCGACTTCAATGACAAATGGAACACCCCCGAGGTGTTTGGCGTGTTGGTGTCGGGTTTCAGAATAGCGGGGAGTCAACAATGGTATCTGCCGACCAGGCGAGTGATGGTTATTCGGCGGTGTTTTTTATGGATGGCAGCAATGTGTCGCGGCAAATGCGTGCGACGGAGTTCGGTGCCTTCCTTGATGGCTACGTCGGTCTTTCCGACTTGGCGGAGACCGATGTAAAGGCCGTCCTGGTGGATCTGGGTGGGGATCTGCAGGTACAGTCACTGGTGTTCTTCCGGATTTATTTCGATGAGGAAGGGCGCGCTGACAGTCACTGGAATGTTCCCATTGAAAAGCTGGCCCTGAACGGCGCAAAAGGACCCGATATGGGGGCTGGCCCCATACGGCTGGTCTGCCGCAGCCAGTGCCCGGATCCAGCGTTTGCGGAGGAACTCTGGGACCCGGATATGACGCCGGGGAGCAATCATTTCCAGTCCATTCGCAAAGCGGTGGACGCCAATACCCTCAAGTTCCGAAAAATCGAACCATCCCGGGAAGAGGACATTCCGGTACTGGCGGCGGAATCGAAGTCTTCGGACACACCGTCAGACGCTCGTGATCGTGCCAGGTTGGCCCAGCTGATCCGGGAGCAGCGTCTTCGCATCAAGACCCTTCAAAGCGTCCATCGGGATTCATTGTCTGACATCCAGCGCGAACATCGCCTGGAAATGAAGGCCCTGCGCAGTGAAATGTCGGCGCTTGAGCAGAAGTATGAGCGCCAGCGCCTGAGTAATGAGCAGCTCAAGACGCGGCTGGCGGAGCGAAATGAGCAGTACCTGACCATGCAGGAGCAGGTAGCCCAGGGTGAGGAGCAGGATGTCCGTAAGGGGGCGAATTCCGATGCGGAGTTGGTGTTGCTCCGGGAGCAGCTGGACCGTAAGCAGCGTGAACTTGAGCTGCGGGACCAGAAACTGGTAGCCCTCGAACAGGAAAACCATGAACTGAGGCACCGGGAACCTCCGGAGAACTCCGTGATGGATCATCTGCGGCGTCAATCTGTATTCCTGGTCGCCTACCACGCCGGTGTTGGTCACATCACCCTGCCATATGACGATATCGAACCCTATTTCAATAACCCGATGGCCTACGCGGCTGAGCGTTGCGGCCTCAACGAGCCAGCGTACCGCGAGTGGCTCGAGCATTACGAGAATCCTGTGTGTTTACATCAGGGAGACGATGGGAACGCCTGTGGTGAACCTGTTATGCGGGTAAGCCAGCCAGCGGATTTCCGGGCAGGGAAGGATGATCGTTGCGAGAAACACCGTGAATCGGTCACAGCCTGAGCGGATCTTCCCTCCGGGCTGACTCTTTTTTCAGTATCGGTGTAACTTTCGTTAAACTGTCCCCAGAACGTCACCGGGTCTTGCCATGACACTGGCCCGGCTCCATTCCCGACACCACAGGAAGTTACATGGATCAATTCAGGAATATCGGCGTCATTGGCCGTATGGGCAGCGTCAAGGTAGTGGAATCTCTGCGCCAGCTCAAACAGTATCTGGTGAATAACCACTACCATGTCATTATCGAGGAAGACACGGCCAGTATGCTCCCCGGCCATGGCCTGCAAGTGGCCAGCAAGAAGCTGTTGGGTGAGATCTGTGATCTGGTGATTGTGGTTGGCGGTGATGGCAGCCTGCTCGGCGCCGCACGGGAGTTGGCCAAATCCAAGATTCCGCTGCTCGGCGTTAATCGTGGTCGCCTGGGATTTCTGACCGATATCTCTCCGTCGGATCTTGAAGAGCGCCTGGGCAAGGTGCTTCAGGGTGAGTACATTGAGGAAACCCGCTTTCTGCTGGACGGTAATGTGGAACGTAACGGCCAGCCGCTGGGGTTTGGAACCGCGCTGAATGACGTGGTGCTGCATCCCGGCAAGTCTACCCGGATGATCGGCTTCGACCTGTTTATTGACGGACATTTCGTATATAGCCAGCGTTCGGATGGCCTTATTGTGTCTACTCCTACGGGGTCGACCGCGTATTCGTTATCCGCTGGTGGGCCGATCATGCACCCCAAGCTGGATGCCATCGTGCTTGTGCCCATGTTCCCCCATACCCTGAGTAGCCGGCCAATCGTGGTGGACGGTAAGAGTGAGATCAAGCTGGTTATCGGTGAGACCAACGAGACCTATCCACAGATCAGTTTCGACGGGCAGATGAATGTTGCCTGTGCTCCCGGTGACGTCATCCGAATCACCAAGAAACCGTTCAAGATCCGTCTTATTCATCCTACGGATCACAATTTTTACGCCACATGCCGCGGTAAGCTGGGCTGGGCCAGTG
>JAKLLS010000069.1:16384-19362 GCA_022014155.1 Marinobacter sp.
CCTACGGATCACAATTTTTACGCCACATGCCGCGGTAAGCTGGGCTGGGCCAGTGAGATTGCAGCGAGTTGAGCATGTCAGGACAGATAAAAACCGCGAACCGTGGTTACGATATCATCGGCGATATTCACGGGTGTGCCCACACACTGATCCACTTGTTGGAGCAGATGGGCTACCGGAAAGTGAATGGTATCTACGAGCATCCTCGCCGTCAGGCCATATTCATTGGTGACATTATTGATCGGGGCCCGCGAATTCGTGAGGCGTTGCACCTGGTTCGGGATATGGTGGACCACGGTTCAGCCCGTATTGTGATGGGGAACCACGAGTACAATGCCCTGGGTTATTGCACCCGGGCCCGGCCTGGCAGCGGCAAGCAGTGGTTGAGGGAGCATAATGCCCGCCACGATCGCCTGATCCGGGAAACTCTGGATCAATTTGAGCACTACCCCCATGAGTGGAACGAATTCCTTGAATGGTTTTACACCATTCCATTGTTTATTGAGGAGGAAGGATTCCGTGTAGTGCACGCGTGCTGGGATGGTGAGCTGATTGAAAAATTCAAGCATGCCCAGGGTGGCGCCTGCATCGATGAGGACTTCCTCCATGCCTCATCCGCAATTGAGTCGTTTGCCGGCCAGGTGATGGATACCCTGCTGCGTGGAACCGACCTGCGATTGCCGGAGGGCGTGAAGATCACCGGCAAAGATGGTTATGTGCGTGAGTTCTTCCGCACCAAGTTCTGGGCTGATGATCCACAAACCTACGCCGACGTTGTGTTCCAGCCGGATCCATTGCCTCCGGAAGTAGCGCGGATGGAGTTGTCCGATGATGAGCGGTGCCAACTGATTTCCTACCCGCTGAGCGAGCCGCCGGTATTTGTGGGGCATTACTGGATGGATAGCAGTCCCGCGCCACTGAAGTCTAACGTTGCCTGCATTGATTACAGTGCCGTTAAATACGGCAAGCTGGTGGCTTATCGAATGGATGGCGAACGTACCTTGTCCAAAGACAAATTCGTCTGGGTGGATGTGGATCGGCCAGAACAGCCGGACTACCCAACCAGCGAAGACAGTGTGGCGAGGTAGTTCGTGTATCGGGTCAAACAGATTGATACCAGTGTTAACCTGGCGGGGTTCAGTCGCTGGTTGCGAGAACAGGGTGTCGGGCACCGGATTACCGAAGAGGGTGAGTTTCAGGTGCTGTGGCTGGAGAATCCGGATCATGCCGAGCCGGTTCTGAAGGCCCTGGAGCGTTTTCTGTCCGAACCGGAGTTACGTGAAGCCGTGAATTCCAAAAGCCAATCTCCGGTGTACCGTGGCGGGCGATGGCAGCCATCACCCAGTCATGCCCCAGTGGTACTGGGCGTGATTGTATTTGCTTTGCTGATGGCCTGGGTCACCGGGATGGGGCGTAACCAGGTTTCCACGCTGTTGATGATGGTCGATCCCCAGCAATTTGACTGGCATACCCTGTCATCAAGGGTGTATGCCTTACGGGAAACCCTTGCCGGTGGTCAGATTTGGCGCCTGATTTCACCGGATTTCCTACACTTCAGCTGGACTCATATTATCTTCAACTCGGTCATGCTCTGGTTCCTGGGCAGCCAGGTCGAATGGTTTGATGGTAAGGCGAGGCTGGTGGGGCTGTTTGTTTTCACCAGCCTGGTGTCCAACGGGCTGCAGTATTTTGTGTCCGGCCCCCTGTTTGGTGGCTTGTCCGGTGTGGTTTACGGCATTCTGGGGTATTGCTGGTTAAGTCAGCGGCGTTTACCCAGGTTTCAGTTCCCGCCGGCGCTGGTCACGTTCGCCGTGGTGTGGATGGTCATCGGTTTCACGCCGTTACCGGAAGCGTTGGGGTTGGGGCGGATGGCAAATGAAGCGCACCTTGGTGGTTTCATTGCCGGTATCGCTCTGGCGCTGGTTTTGCCTGTTCGAGCGGTGAGAGCATAAAAAAGCCCCACCATAAGGTGGGGCGTTAAAAGAGCTTATAGCTCCTGATGAGAGAGACCAAATGAATACGACCTTCGTCATTTGGTGAGATAATAATAATCATTATCATTTGCGTCTGTCAACCCGTTGCAACTATTTTTATCAGAAGTGTTTTGCAGGAGAAGACCATGACATACGAAGAGCTGATTGAGCGGCTGGATCCAACGGTTTACCAGAATCTGCGTCGCTCCATTGAGCTGGGAAAATGGCCGGATGGCCGCAAGCTAACGCCAGAGCAACGCGAGATCTGCCTGGAAGCGGTTATCTATTACGAGAATACGCATAGCATTCCCGAAACCGAACGGGTCGGTTACCTGGATCGCGGAAGCAAGGCCGGAACGGCCTGTGACCCATCTGTGAAGCAGGCTTCTGCCTCCAGTGATGTGGATCCATCCCAGTTTGTCGAGGTCAAGTCTTGAAGGCATTGGTGGATGTCAGTGGCCGGCTCCGGAAGATGCCGGTTGAAGCCGGCCAGCCGGTCGACTATGTGATTCAGGTTGGAGATACGCGGGTTCCCCTCAACGACATGATCGGGTACCCGGTGCAGATAGACTATGATGGGATTATCCGTTGTATTCATTGTGATCGCGTCACCAAAAAGAGTTTCGGTCAGGGCTACTGCTACCCCTGTTTCCGCAAGCTTGCGGCTTGCGATAGCTGCATCATGAGCCCGGAGAAATGCCATTATCATGAGGGCACGTGTCGCGAGCCGGAATGGGGTGAGACCCATTGTATGGTGGAGCACGTGGTGTATCTGGCCAACTCATCGGGACTGAAAGTCGGTATTACCAGAGCTTCCCAGGTGCCGACGCGGTGGATCGATCAAGGCGCGGTTGAGGCTATCCCCATATTGCGTGTTGCCACCCGGCAGTTGGCAGGATTCGTTGAAGTGGCCTGTAAGGAGCATGTGTCTGACCGGACTAACTGGCGTGCCATGCTCAAAGGTGATGTGCCTGAAATGGATCTGGCTGTCGAGCGCGACAGGTT
>JAKLLS010000212.1 GCA_022014155.1 Marinobacter sp.
CCAGACAATCCGCCTGCTCCACCTTGTG
Source organism: Marinobacter sp. (assembly GCA_022014155.1). Classification (GTDB taxonomy): domain Bacteria; phylum Pseudomonadota; class Gammaproteobacteria; order Pseudomonadales; family Oleiphilaceae; genus Marinobacter. The sequence goes on from JAKLLS010000212.1 coordinate 29, forward strand.
ATGGCGGGCATCCACCCGATTCAGCGCCAGATTGTCCTGGGCCCAGTTCACATAGGTCTTCGACATATCGAGGCTCAGGGACCTGCTGGCGCCACCTACCGCAGCGTGTACCGTCGCCGCCCCGGTGTAGCAGAACAGGTTCAGAAAACGCTTGCCGGAGGCATGCTGCTGAATCCAGTACCTCACAGGACGGTGATCAAGGAACAGACCGGTATCCAGATAATCCTTGAGGTTTACCTTCAGCGCACAGCCATGCTCGTGAACATTGAAAAACTCACCGCTGGCTGCCTGTTTCTCGTACTGGGAAGTGCCGGTCTGCCGCTGGCGGTGTTTGCACACTATGTCTTCCCGCTCAACCCCGAGAGCGTCGGGAATGACCGCCAATGCTTCCGCCAGCCGCTCCCGCGCGGAGCGTTCGTCCACCGATTTGGGCGCAGCGTATTCCTGTACGTGAACCCGCCCGTCGTACATATCGATGGCCAGGGCAAATTCCGGCATATCCGCATCGTAGAGCCGGTAGCATTCAATGCCCTGCTTGCGGGCCCATTGACCAATCGTCTTCAGGTTTTTCTTCAGCCGGTTACGCAGCATTGCCGCCCGTTCTTCATTGGCGATGCGAGGCTGAACTTCACCGGGTATCCCCGGCTCCCGGGGTGTCATCGCGCTGGCGTCGTCTACCGAGAACAGCAGCAATTGCGCCGGCAGCTTGGCGTTAAACAGGTTGTACTGCTTGTAGCTGCGCAGGCCGATGGATTTGCCGAACTCTGGCGCGCCAGTAAATACCCCCAGTCGCCAACCGGGCACCGCAGCCTTCACGGCCTCGCCCAGAGACCGGTACAGCGCACCCAGCTCCTTACGCTCGCTCAAACGCTCACCATAGGGAGGATTGGTCAGCACCAGACCTTGCTCAGCCCATTCGCCGTCAAGGGCAAAGGCCTCGACCGATCGGCATTCAACATGAACCAGGCCTTCCAGCCCCGCACGCTGGATATTTTTCCAGGCGGTGGCAATGACACGGCTGTCCTGATCGTAGCCGGCAATACGGGGCAGTTCGCCCTGCTTGCCTTCGTGGGCACGGCGTTCGGCTTCCTGGCGTAGTTGCAGCCACAACTCCGGCTGGTGGCCGGGCCATGCTTCAAAACCGAACCGGTCCGTGTTCCGGCCAGGGGCAATATCCAGCGCCATCAATGCTGCCTCGATCGCCAGCGTGCCGGAGCCGCACATCGGATCAATAAAATCGCCGCCGGCTTTTGCCAGCTCCGGCCAGCCCGCGCGTAACAGCAATGCCGCCGCCAGGTTTTCCTTGAGCGGTGCAACCCCCTTCTCGGTACGGTAACCGCGCATATGAAGACTGTGGCCACTAAGATCCAGCCCCAGAGACAGGCGACCACGATTCAGACGCGCTGAAATAGTGACATCCGGTGTTTTGGCATCCACCGAGGGACGCTGCCCGCTGCTCGAGCGCATGCGATCAACAATGCCGTCCTTAACCCGCTGGGCACCGTACTGGGTGTTTCGAATCGCCTCGTTCTGTCCCAGGAACATGACTCGGAAGCTGCCATTGGCTGGCACGTGCTGCTGCCAGTCGAGGTGCACCACGCCGTCATAGAGCTCGTCGCCGCTGGTGGCACTGACCTCGTCGATGTGAAGAATGACGCGGTTCGCCAGCCGCGACCAGAGACACGCCCTGTAGCCGCTTTCCAGGGACCCTTCTGCCCACACGCCAGCAGGCGCATTGCGCACCGGTTCCATACCGAACGTGCGAAGTTCATCCGCCAGAAGGTACTCGACGCCCTTCGGACAGGTTACGAAAAAGACAGAATCAGACAAGTTCTACTCCCGGGAGTTTCGGTATTCGGCTAACTGCATGGAAATGGCGCATTTTCTCTGGACCAACACACCTTCGTTATGTCACACAACTATAAGAGAAGCTTCATATAGATGAAATAATTAGTGTACATCGGCGCGATGTTCGACTTACCTTGTATGAGACGCGTCGTTCGGGAGAGCTCACGAGCTTCTCCGTTAACAGGATCCTGACTGCTCTGGCCGGAACTGGCAATAGTGAGTTACCCCGTCTGGTTTATTTCCGGGGGCAACCGTTTGTCAGGGCTACAGCAGAAGTGTACACGCTTGTTCTGTTAATCCATCAGTGAGGAACGGCATGAAAAGACAGAAAAGAGATATGTACGCTCGTGCATTCAAACGGGGTTATCTGGCCGGCGTGTCCGGTAAATCCAAAGACAGCTGCCCGTTGGAGCAAATGGAAGTCCGCCAGGAATGGTTAAACGGGTGGCGAGAAGGCCGCACAGATCAATGGGAGGGCATGACCGGTGTATCCGGCATCCATAAACTCGCAAATGTCACCACCGCGTGACACAGTCCATAAACCCCGATCTTTAATCTGATCTTTTAACACTTACAATTTGACGCAACACTTTAAATAACCCAAACGGGTCCTCCCGACCCGTATCATGCGAAGAAGCGCCACGGGGTTTATTCCCCGCAAGGGCCCGCTCAGCGGGCCCACCTTCGTTCTGGGCCCGAAGAAATCCTGCGCCTTTGCCCCACTCCCGGCATTTCCGGCTCACTGCAACTTACGAATCGCCTCGACCGCCTCTCTGATTAATGCCGGCCCCCGGTAAATAAAACCGGTATATATCTGGACCAGTTTTGCCCCGGCCCGAATCTTTTCAGCCGCACTCTCACCGTCTGTGATTCCGCCCACGCCGATGATGGGAAGATCCTCGCCCAGCTCCGCGTACAGCCCTTTAATCACCCTCAGGGAAGGCTCACGCACTGGTGCCCCACTCAGCCCGCCGGCTTCGTCCGCATGCGGGTGTCCCTGAACCGCATCACGACTAATGGTCGTATTGGTGGCGATAACGCCATCCAGTCCGGAGTTTCGCAACGCTTGAGCAACAAAACGGATGCCCTCGTCGTCCATATCCGGTGCAATCTTGACCGCGATGGGAACGTAGCGTGACGTGTTGGCAACACATTTGCCCTGTTCGTCCTTGACGGCATCCAGCAGGCGCTTCAGGGAATCCCCGAACTGAAGATCCCGCAGCCCGGGTGTGTTCGGCGAGGAAACGTTTACGGTGATATAGTCAGCCCGGGAATAAACGGCGGCAATGCCCTTACGGTAGTCCGATTCGGACTCGTCGTTGGGGGTGTCCTTGTTCTTGCCGACATTGATGCCAAGAATGCCCTGATACCGACGCTTGTCTATCCTGGCAAGCATGTGCTCAAGGCCTTCATTATTGAAGCCCATGCGATTGATGATGGCCTGATGTTCGGGCAACCGGAACATACGCGGCTTCGGGTTACCGGGCTGGGCCAGTGGCGTCACGGTTCCCACTTCGATGAATCCAAAGCCCAGGGCGCCGAGGGCATCAACATGGTCGGCATTCTTGTCCAGACCGGCAGCCAACCCCACCGGATTGGGAAACTCCAGACCCATAACATTCACCGGGCATGCATCAAACGTCGGAGCCAATACCTTCAGCAATCCAAATCGGTCGGCCAGATCAAGTCCGGAAAGTGCAAAGTTGTGGGCCTGTTCCGGGGGCAACCGGAATAACAGATTGCGAATAGCGCCGTACATCGAAAAAACTCCTTGCCTTTGGGTGACGCGGAGTATACCGGAAGTTTTCCACAGCATCTTCCAACTTACTTATTTCACCCGTAAATGCCTGTAACGTGGACGTCTGGTAAGCTTTTCCACGGTTTCTGTGGATAAACCTGTTGAAAATCGAGGGGCAACGGTTGCTATCCCTTGATAACTGCGCCAGCCTACAGATTGGTTATTTTTTGACCAGTTATTTTTTCCTTTAATATCATTGCGTTACATAGTATTTGCATTACGGGCCAACACATAAGAACAAAACGTTACAGATTCACCGTTTTGTCACCATGTGCATAAATCGTACAGAGGTACCGTTTTTGCCCTTTTGCTCGGAAAGTACTCCATTACCGCTATAATGAGCCCAGAACTTCCCGGAGATTGCCCCGAAATGTCCCTACACCAGAAAGCCTCAGTTCATCACAGTCCCAACCTGGACGCGGAACGACAGGCCGCTTCACGGGTGACAATCATTGGCATGATCCTGGATGCAGTGCTTGGCGTCATTAAAGTCATCGCCGGTGCCCTTTTCCATTCCCAGGCCCTGATCGTCGACGGTATTCATTCGTTCAGTGATGTCGCATCGGATTTAGTGGTTCTCGGAGTAATGCGGTTTTCACGGCAGGCGCCGGATCAGAACCATCCATACGGCCACCAGCGCATTGAAACCATTGGCACCCTCGCTCTGGGCAGCATTCTGATTGCCGTCGGCGCCATTCTGGCCTGGGATAATATTCTGCGACTGATCGCTGGCGGAGCCGATCAAGTGCCCGAATGGCCGGTACTGGTGGCTGCCGCAGTGTCAGTTGGTAGTAAAGAGTGGATTTATCACTACACCCGGCAAGTCGGCCAGGCAATACGATCAGACCTGATTATTGCTAACGCCTGGCACAGCCGCACAGACGCGTTTTCCTCCGTCATCGTCCTGTTCTCCACCATTGGTGCAATGGTTGGTTTTATCTGGCTGGATATTCTGGCCGCGGTGGTGATTGCTGCCATCGTTATTCACATCGGCTGGAAATTCACCTGGGACAGCGTCAAGGAACTGGTCGACACCGGACTGTC
>JAKLLS010000070.1 GCA_022014155.1 Marinobacter sp.
CAATGGCAAACACTGCAGAACAACCACGCGAACGTTTTACCAACTTCACCCCTTACGAATTGAAGAAGGGTGAAGAGTACATGAGTGCTGAAATGCTGGAGCACTTCAAAAATCTGCTACTGCAATGGAAACAGGAGCTGATGGAAGAAGTGGACCGCACCATGCACCACATGCAGGAAGACGCAGCAAATTACGCGGATCCAAGCGACCGCGCAACCCAGGAAGAAGAGTTCAGCCTGGAATTGCGCACCCGTGACCGTGAGCGGAAACTGATCAAGAAGATCGACCAGACCATCGATCGCATCGATAAGGACGACTATGGCTTTTGCGATCAATGTGGAGTAGAAATCGGCATTCGCCGCCTGGAAGCCCGTCCGACGGCCACCCTGTGCATTGACTGCAAGACCCTGGCGGAAATCCGCGAGCGCCAGACCGGCATCTGAGCCGGACCATAGTCAGGTCAACCGGCCCCTCAACGGGCCGGCTAACTGATTGCTATGGCTGATATTCCTTACCGAGGTCGATTCGCCCCCTCCCCTACAGGTCCATTGCACTTCGGCTCCCTGGTCACTGCGCTGGCCAGTTATCTTGAAGCCAGGGCCCATCAGGGCCAATGGCTGGTTCGCGTCGAGGACCTTGACCCCCTGCGGGAGAGCCCGGAAGCCACTGATCGCATTCTTCACAGCCTGAATTGCCACGGACTCATTCCGGACGCCCCCGTTCGCTTCCAGTCCAGACATCACGACGCCTACCAGACAGTTATTGACCGGTTACTGTCAGACGGACTCGCCTACCGTTGCGCCTGCTCCAGAAAACAGCTACAGCAGCATCAGGGCAGGCACCCGGAACACTGCCGTGAGGGCCATAGCGTGCCTGGCAACCGCCCTTTTGCCATCCGTTTCGCCCTGACGGATGAAACCTGCTGCTGGCAAGATCAGCTACTGGGCCCGCAAACCCAGCAGGTCATCGCTGAAGTGGATGACCCCGTTATTCTCCGCAAGGAAGGCTTCTACGCCTACCAACTGGCCGTTGTGGTCGACGATATCGATCAGGGCATCACGGACGTGGTGAGGGGGTCCGACCTGTTGGACCTCACCGCCCAACAACAACAGATATACCGTGCACTGGGGGCCACGCCTCCCAACTGGCTCCACATCCCGGTGATTCTCAACGAAGAAGGGCAGAAACTCAGCAAACAGAACCATGCCCCGGCACTGGACGACCAACAACCGGCCAGCAACCTGACATCAGCCCTCGGAGCCCTGGGGCAGCACCCACCAGTCGACCTGAACCAACAACCCGTGGACGACGTCCTCGCCTGGGCGGTCAGACACTGGCAACCGGAGGCAATCCCCCTGACATCCCGGTAAGCTACGTGGTATAAGGAGCCTCTGAATAACTCCTGAATCGCCTCTGGCTTTCGGGAGTTATTCAGAGGCTCCAAGCCCTTCACAAACTTCAGTGCGGATACCAAGCCTGATGTACATCTATCGTCTGGTCTTCCTGTTGGTTCTGGCCATCTATATTTTTTCACCGAACATCCTCGACTGGTGGACCTCCCCGGGTAACGCCTGGTACACCCCTTACATTATCTGGGCGGGACTGATCGCCATCGGTTTCTGGCTTGAGTGGCGGCGGGACCCTAATGAGTTTTAGCGCCACGGGCCTGTTACTGGCCAGCCTGCTGTATCTGATGATCCTGTTCGGCGTCGCCTGGGTGACCGAGCGTGGTGTATTCCCTCAACACTGGGTACGACACCCCCTGGTCTACACTCTGAGCCTCGGAGTCTACGCCGGCATCTGGGCTGTCTATGCCGCCGTGGGTATTGCCGCCGAGTCCGGCTTCGGTTTCCTGGCCTACTATCTGGGCATCAGCGGCGCATTCCTGCTGGCGCCTGTATTGCTGAATCCGGTGATGCGTATTGGCCGGGCCTATCAGTTGACGTCGCTGGCCGACCTCTTTGCCTACCGCTATCGCAGCCAATGGGCCGGCACACTGGTCACCATCTGCTCCGGCGCGGCCATACTGTCGCTGCTCAGCATGCAGATACAGGCTGTATCCACCTCTGCCAGCCTGTTGGCTCCGGATACCTCCCGCAACCTGATCAGTGTCATGTTCAGCATTACCGTGGTGCTGTTTGCGATGCTGTTTGGCACTCGTCGCAATCAGGGCTCCGAAACCCATCAGGGGCTGGTCATGGCGATCGCCTTCGACTCTGTCGTCAAGCTGACTGCTCTGGTGACGCTCGGCGGAGTGATCCTGTTCAGCGTGTTCGGCGGCATGAGCGGATTGGAAGTCTGGCTGGAAAGCCAGAGCTCACCGGCCAGCACCATGACCATGAGCATCGACGACGGCAGCTGGCGTGCATTGATGCTGATGTCTTTTGCTGGCGCTCTGGTATTGCCACACATGTACCACATGACTTTCAGCGAGAATCCGTCGCCCAAGGCTCTGGCGAAGGCAAGCTGGGGGCTGCCACTGTACCTGCTACTGCTGGGACTACCGGTACCTTTGATCCTCTGGGGAGGCCAGGAGTTGGCTGCAACCACGGGCCCCAATTTCTACGCCATCGGCACCGCCCAGGCTCTGGGCAGCCCGGCGCTGACCCTGTTGATGTACATTGCCGGCCTGTCCGCAGCCAGCGGCCTGATGATCGTAAGCACCCTGGCACTGGCCGGCATGGTGCTGAACCACGTGGTTCTGCCCCTGCGCACGCCGAAGGACCATAGCGACATCTACCATTGGCTGAAGTGGATCAAGCGCCTGCTGATCGCCGTTATTATTTTCGCAGCCTTGCTGTTCCATGAAACCATTGGCACCAATCTGGACCTGTCCATTCTCGGAATCATCTCCCTTTCCGGCATGCTACAACTGCTGCCTGGTGCTCTCGGCGTGATTTACTGGCCCGAAGGTAACAGGCGAGGATTGATCGCCGGACTGGTCTCAGGGATGGCCATCTGGATTGTTACCCTGGTCCTACCCTTTTCCCATACCGCCAACTTGCTGGAATGGCTTGGCGCTCCCCTGGTGCCGGATTACAGCAACTGGCATATATTCACCTTTATCAGCCTGACCCTGAACGTGTCGGTGTTTTCGCTAACCTCCATCCTCAGCGGCAGCTCCGCCGAGGAAACCAGCGCCGCCCAGGCATGCTCCCTTGGCGCACTGTCCCGCCCCCATCGCCGGGAATTGGTAGCCACATCGTCCTCGGACTTCGTCCACCAGCTGGCCGACCCTCTTGGCTACGGTGTCGCCAAGCGCGAGGTAGAGCGAGCCCTGGGGCAGCTCAAGTTGCCCAATATGGAATATCGCCCCTATCAGCTGCGGCGGCTGCGCGACCAGGTTGAAATCAACCTCTCGGGGCTGCTGGGGCCCGCCGTGGCGAGAGACCTGGTCAAACGCCACCTGGGCTACAAGCCCATGGCCAGCAGCGGCACCGCGCAGGATATCCGCTACGTGGAGCGGGCACTGGGGGATTACCAGAATCAGCTGACAGGCCTGGCCGGGGAGCTGGACAACCTGCGCCGACATTACCGGCAAACCCTTCAGAATCTGCCAATTCCGGCCTGCTCCGTGGGTGAGGATGGCGAGATCCTGATGTGGAATCACACTATGGAGCAGCTGACCGGCATTACAGCAGACGATGTCGTCGGAGCCCGCCTGATGGCATTACCGGAACACTGGCACCTGTTGCTGGATGATTTCAACTGTGGCGAGGAGCTGCACCGCTACAAACACCGCATGGATCTGAATGGCAAACCCCACTGGCTGAACCTGCATAAGGCGGCCCTGAGCGGCCCTGACCATCCGGAAGGTGGCAGCATCATCCTGGTGGAAGACCAGACCGAAACCCGGTTGCTGGAGGACGAGCTGATGCACAGCGAGCGCCTTGCTTCCGTCGGCCGCCTGGCAGCGGGTGTGGCCCACGAAATTGGCAACCCCGTCACCGGGATTTCCTCCCTGGCGCAAAACCTGAAGCTGGAAACAGACGACCCGGAAATCCTCTCGACCGCAGAGCAGATTCAACAGCAAACCCGGCGAATCTCCACCATTCTGCAATCACTGATGAATTTTGCCCGTACCGGCAACCATTCCCAGGCCAATCGCTACGAGCCGGTCATCATTCAACGTTGCGTGGACGAATCCATCAACCTGCTATCTCTTAGTGATCGCGGCCTGGGTATCACTTACATCAACGATTGCCCGGATCAACTGATGGTGCTGGGCGATGAGCAACGACTGGTCCAGGTCTTCGTCAACCTGCTGGCGAATGCCCGGGATGCTTCTCCCGAGGGAGGCACTATCCGGGTCAGTGGAAACCGCGATGGCTACTCCGCTATTATCGAAGTCACCGATGAAGGATCGGGCATCCCCCGAGACCAGCTTGATCATATATTCGAACCCTTTTACACCACCAAGGCCCCCAATAAGGGCACCGGCCTTGGTTTATCGCTGGTGTACAGTATTGTTGAAGAACATTACGGCAACATACACGTGGACAGCCCCGCGGACCCGGCAACCGGCCTGGGTACCTGTGTACAGTTGAAGCTGCCGGCTTACGAACCGGAACCCAGCAATGCTGCCATCAGCCAGAACGAAAGGTTATAACCCCCTATGCCTCGCATTCTGATCGTAGAAGACGAAGAGATTATTCGCTCCGCAGTAAGGAAGTTACTTCAGCATGCCGGTTATGACGTCACCGATGCAGGCTCCGTTGAGGAAGCGGAACGGAGCCAGGATCCCGACGAATTTGACCTGATCATTTCCGATCTGAGACTGCCCGGCGCCCCGGGCACCGAACTGATCAACCGCGCCCCCAATACGCCGGTGCTGATCATGACCAGTTACGCCAGCCTGCGGTCCGCCGTGGATTCCATGAAGATGGGAGCGGTTGAATACATTGCCAAGCCATTCGATCACGATGAAATGCTGGCTGCCGTGGAGAACATCCTGGCCCGCAAACAACACGCATCAGCAGATGCACCGGCACCCGACGCCGGCACTCCTGGCGAGGACACCACCAGCGGCGATCCGGCCAGCATCATGTTCGGCAAGTGCGAGGCGATGCAAAAAGTCTTCACCCTGATCCGCAAGGTGGCACCCACAGAAACCACGGTATTGATCCAGGGCGAGTCCGGCACAGGCAAGGAGCTTGCGGCCCGGGCATTGCACCTGCTCAGCCCACGGGCGACCAAACCACTCATTTCGGTGAACTGTGCAGCGATCCCGGAGAGCCTGATTGAATCGGAACTTTTCGGTCACGAAAAAGGCTCATTCACCGGCGCGGTCTCCGCCCGGACCGGCCTGATAGAGGCCGCCGACGGCGGCAGCCTGTTCCTCGATGAAATCGGTGAGCTGCCGCCAGAAGCCCAGGCACGACTGCTGCGGGTACTGCAGGAGGGTGAGATCCGCAAGGTCGGCTCCACCCAGAGCCGCAAGGTCAGTGTGCGCATGATTGCCGCGACACACCGTAACCTGAAGGCCATGACCCGAACGGGCGAATTCCGCGAAGATCTCTACTACCGCCTCAACGTTATGCAGGTACGTATTCCGCCACTGCGGGAACGACAGCAGGACATTCTGGGCCTTGCCCAACGCTTTCTCCGGCGGCAGGGCGAAAAGATGGGCAAGCCCAACCTGAACCTCAGCCCCGAAGCGATGCGCGCCATGGAGCGACACCGTTGGCCCGGTAACGTGCGTGAACTGGAAAACGCCATTGAGCGGGCCACAATCCTCTGTGACACGGATCTGATCACGCCTTCCCTGCTGGATCTGGAATATGAAGGTGGTGACGAATACATTCCAGAAACCCTGGTGGAAGGCAACAACGAACAGGTACGTAATCGCGAGCCGGAGTCTTCCAACGACCTATCCCTGGAAGATTACTTCCAGCATTTCGTGCTGGAGAACCAGGATAAAATGAGCGAAACCGAACTGGCGCAAAAGCTCGGCATCAGCCGCAAGTCCTTGTGGGAACGTCGCCAGCGCCTGGGTATACCCCGCAAGAAAAGCTCGGGCAACTGAGGCCACACCAGCCCGCCGGCCGCCCTGGCATGGATAGCTACCTACAAAATGTGAACTCCTGCTCAGTTGTTACCTCATGTTCCGTACGGTAACACTCAAGAAAATAATAACGAGACATCAGTAACACTTAGGTCGCATACGGGGTAACACTTACGACCCATAATTTATTAAGCTATTGTAAATTAAGAATTTATAAAAACTGGCACACGCCCTGCACTCTATTTAGCGCACAACAACAAAAACAAGAGTGACAACGCAGCGCCAAAACAAAAACAAAAAGCTGCAGGAAGACGTTCGGTAACAAAAACAAATACAGAACGTGAGCGAACTGAGTGTTTTGGGTACTGTGCTTTTTAGTGGTCCCTTGGCACGTGCGAGTTGTAGATGTAGAGAAGAATCGTCTTCCAGGCGGCACTGCATTTACCTCTGACTCGCCCGATGCTTCTGACCGCTCTGTGTATTCAAAGCCTTCCGTTTGCACTACTGAAATCCCTGGATTTGGGGATGAACAGTGGGGTACAAAAACGAAGAAAAATCCCGGCAACAACAAAAACAATGCAGATCGTCAACACTTTCAGGGCGGATTCGTGAGAACGGATCCGCCTTTTGATTATCTGGACCATGAAAACCCCGCCTTTCACTCCGGATTGAACATTTCTTGCCCGCTTTTCCCGGCTAATCGACCGCAAGCGTGTGCAAATCCTGTCCAAACCGTTAAACTCTCGTTTTTTGCTCACGCAATAACGGAATTCAATGCCTAACTCAAATACCTCGCCCTTCGAGAAGTTTGTCGAAAAAATCCAGTCCTTTATGCCGGGCACCGGAAGGAAGAAGCACCGCACCTTTCAGCGGCGGGAAATTCCAAGGGACCAGCACAATGTCTCTCGATCCGCGATCAGCGAACCGGCCAAAAAAGTGCTCCACCGACTGAACAAGTCCGGTTATGAAGCCTACCTCGTGGGTGGCGGTGTGCGTGATATTCTCCTGGGCGGCCAGCCCAAGGACTTCGATATCGCAACCAATGCCACACCGGAAGAAGTCCATGACCTGTTCCGGAACTCCCGCCTGATTGGCCGCCGCTTCCGGATTGTGCACGTTGTGTTCGGTCGTGAAATCATCGAGGTCACCACCTTCCGCGGCAATGCTATAGAAGCGGACGATGACGCCGACGACGATGATCGTCGCACCAGTGAGCATGGCCTGTTGCTGCGGGATAACGTCTATGGTTCCCAGGAAGAAGATGCCCTGCGCCGGGATTTCACCGTCAACGCCCTTTACTATTGCATTCGTGACTTTACTGTTATTGACTTCGCCGGCGGGGTGGAGGACCTGAAGAACCGTCAACTGCGACTGATTGGCGATCCGGAAACCCGTTACCGTGAAGATCCGGTGCGCATGCTGCGAGCAATACGGTTTGCCGCCAAGCTGGGTTTCGATATCGAGCCGGGTACCGAAGAACCGATTCGCAAACTCGCTCCGCTGCTGACCCACATCCCGCCTGCACGGCTATTCGAGGAAGTCCTCAAACTGTTCTCGGCCGGGTACGGCGAAGCCACCTATGATTTGCTGAGAAAGTACAATCTGCTGGCTCCGCTGTTCCCCGAAACCGTCAGAGCGCTGGATAATGGCGAGCCCGACGAACTGATCCGCCAAGCCCTGCGTAACACCGATGCCCGCATTGCCAAGGGTAAGTCCGTCACGCCCTACTTCCTGTTCGCGGCAATGCTCTGGCCCGCACTCCAGGCGGAATGGCGACACCGCCAGGATAACGGCGACCCGGTTCAACCAGCCCTGCATGGGGCGATTGCCAAGGTAATTGGCCGCCAGGTCCAGGCCACATCAATCCCGAAGCGCTTCTCCGGTCCGATGAAAGAAATCTGGGAAATGCAGATGCGCCTGCCCCGCCGCCAGGGCAAACGGGCCTTTATGGCCATGTCGCACCCGCGGTTCCGAGCGGCCTACGATTTCCTGTTGGTGCGGGAGTCCGCAGGTGAGATCGAACCCGGGCTGGGCCAGTGGTGGACCGACTTCCAGGCGACGGACGAGCGGGGCCAGGAGCGCATGCTCAGTGAACTGAGCACGGATGCGCCGAAAAAGCGCCGGCGCAAGCGCAAGCCAGCCAATCGGAACTGATCATGGCAATGACGGATGCCTTTGTCGGACTTGGCAGCAACCTGGCAGACCCAACCGCCCAACTGGCCCGAGCCGTGGCTGAACTGGCAGCCTTGCCGGACACCACGCTGGTGGCGCAGTCGGCGTTCTACAGCAGTCGTCCCGTTGGCCCTCAGGATCAGCCCGACTTCGTAAACGGCGCGGTATGGCTGCAGACCCGACTCAGCCCCTTGCAGCTGCTCGACCACCTGCAGGAGATCGAGCAGCACCATGGCCGGGAAAGAAAGCGGCACTGGGGACCAAGAACACTGGATCTGGATTTGCTGGTGTACGGCGATGACACCATCAGCAGCGAACGCCTGACCGTTCCCCACCCGGAACTGCCGAACCGCGACTTTGCGCTGCAACCCCTGCTGGACCTGAAGGCGGATCTGGCCTTACCCGACGGTCAGACCATCGCCGACCTGAGGCAACGATGCCCCGACAACAATCTGCGCCCACTGCCTCCGCTCTCCCGGGAACCATTCTCACCCGGTTGATCACGGAGTTCGTGGTACTATTGCCTCAACCACACCCCCGGATTACCCTTAACACCTGAAATGCCGGCTGACCCCGGCGCGGTCTTGGCCCATCATCCACCCAAAAGGCAAGGATTCTATGGCTGTTACCATCAACACCCTGCGGGAATACAAACAAAAGGGCGAGGCCTTCTCCGCCCTCACCTCCTACGACGCAACCTTCGCACAGGTCGTGAGTGAAGCCGGTGTGGATGTCATCCTGATCGGCGATTCACTCGGCATGGTTCTTCAGGGCCACGACAGCACCCTGCCTGTCACCATGGATCAGATGATCTATCACGTCAGCTCGGTCGCCAAAGGCAACCGTGGATCGCTGATCATGGCGGACATGCCATTCATGACTTACGGAACCACCGAGGCAGCCCTCGAAAACGCGGCTGAGCTGATGCGCGCCGGTGCCCACATGGTCAAACTGGAAGGCACGGACTGGATGACCGATACCATCTCCGCCCTGAGTGAACGCGGCGTTCCCGTGTGCGCCCACCTCGGCCTGACGCCACAATTCGTCAACAAGTTCGGTGGCTACAAAGTACAGGGTCGCGATGAACACGCTGCAGAGATGATGATTGAACACGCCTGCGAACTGGAAGCCGCCGGCGCCGACGTCCTGCTTCTGGAATGCGTGCCGGCACCACTGGCGGCACGGATCACCCAGGCCGTCAAGGCTCCGGTTATTGGCATAGGCGCGGGCGCTGACACTGACGGCCAGGTACTGGTCGTGCACGACATGCTGGGCATTAGCACCGGCCGCAAGCCCCGCTTCGTCAAGGATTTTCTGGCCGACACTGGTTCCGTACAAAAGGCTGTGGAAGCCTATGTCAAAGCCGTACGCGACCGCTCATTCCCCGCCGAGGAGCACACGTTCAAGGCATGAGAACCGTCAACTCCCTGAAAGAATTGCGCACCATCCTTCGCGGTTATCGCCGCGAAGGCAAAACCATCGGCTTGGTCCCCACCATGGGCAACCTTCACGAAGGGCACATATCGCTGGTTCGTAAGGCCAGCGAAGCAGCCGACGTGGTGGTAACCAGCATTTTCGTGAATCCGATGCAGTTTGGTGCCAGCGAAGATCTGGACAGCTACCCCCGCACCCTGGAAGAAGACCAGAGACAGCTCGAGGCCGCCGGCAACACCCTGGTCTTTGCTCCCGGCGTTGAGGAAATCTACCCCAACGGCCTGGTACAGCAAACCAAGGTAGTCGTCCCCGAGGTCAGCGACGGCCACTGCGGAGCCAGCCGCCCGGGACACTTCGAGGGTGTGGCAACGGTCGTGACCATGCTGTTCAACATGGTCCAGCCGGACATCGCCGTATTTGGGGAGAAGGACTTCCAGCAACTGGCCGTTATCCGCAAGCTGGTCCGTGACCTGATGATGCCAGTGGAAGTGATCGGCGCCCCCACCATTCGCGAGGATGACGGGCTGGCGAAGAGCTCCCGCAATGGCTACCTGAGTGACGCCGAACGAACCATCGCCCCGGCGGTTTACCAGGCCCTGCAGGAATGCGCCCGCAAGCTCGATGAAGGTCTCACCGACTTCGCCGCCCTGGAGCAGGAAGCCAATGATGCGCTGACGGCCGCCGGCCTGCGTCCGGACTACTTCAACATCGTCAACAGCCTGACCCTGAAGCCGGCGACTCCGGAAGACTCCGAACTAACCATACTGGTCGCCGCCTTCCTCGGCACCACGCGACTGATAGACAACATGTCGATCACTCGATCGTAACTGAGACTCTGACAGCCGAAAGGAACCATCATGCCCCAGGATCCCACGCCACTCACGTCTCGCCCTGAGTGGCGGACTCTTGCCAGCCTCCAGCAAGACCTGAAGAACACGCCTATGCGGGCGCTATTTGAGCAGGACCCGGACCGGGCGCGGCGTTTTTTCACGGAAGGGGCTGGCCTGTCCCTCGATTACTCCAAAAACCGCATGACCGACGAAGTCCTGGCCAGCCTGATAGCACTGGCGAGGCAATGCAGCGTGCCGGAACGAACGGAAGCCATGTTCCGTGGTGACCGCATCAACATCACCGAGGCGCGCCCTGCCCTGCACACCGCCCTGCGGAATCCGGGCGGGGATGCGGTCATGGTCGACGGCATCAACATCATGCCCGAAGTGGAGCAGACACTGGCCCGTATGGAGTCGTTTACCGACGACATACTTTCAGGCCTGCGTACCGGCTTTACCGGAAAAACCTTTACGGACGTTGTGAGCATTGGCATTGGCGGTTCGTTCCTCGGTCCGAAACTGGTCTGCGAAGCGCTTAAGCCGTACCAGAACCGTCAGCTCAACGGCCACTTTGTGGCCAATATTGACGGCTCCGACATTTCCGAAGTTCTACAGCAGGTGAACCCGGAAACCACCCTGTTCCTCGTCCAATCCAAGTCCTTCCGCACCCAGGAAACCCTGGAGAACAGCCAAATTGCCAGGGATTGGTTCCTGGCAAACGGGGGCACCGACACTACGATTGCCCAGCACTTCGTCGCTGTAACAGCCAACCCCCGGGAAGCCGAAACTTTCGGTATAGCCAGCGAGAACATTTTCCCGATGTGGGATTGGGTAGGCGGGCGCTATTCGCTATGGTCCGCAATCGGGCTGCCCATTGCGCTGCTGGTGGGCATGACCAACTTTCACGCTCTGCTGTCAGGCGCTCGCGCCATGGACCAGCACTTTCGCCATACCCCACTGGAACAGAACCTGCCGGTGATCATGGCGATGCTGGGGATCTGGTACAGCAATTTCTGGGGTGCCGAGACCCATGTCATCCTGCCCTATGATCATTACCTGGAAAGCCTACCCGCGCACCTGCAGCAGCTGGACATGGAAAGCAACGGCAAATGCGTCACCCAGGATGGCCAACCGGTGACCTACCCCACGGGTCCCGTCATTTGGGGTGGTGTCGGTGCCAATGGCCAGCACGCCTACCATCAGTTGCTGCACCAGGGTACGCGATTGATTCCCGCGGATTTCATTATCCCGCTGCAGAGTCAGAACCCCGTGGGCGAGCATCACGCCATACTGTTCGCCAACTGCCTGAGTCAGACACGCGCCCTGATGGCCGGCAAAACGGAGGAAGAAGCCCGGCAGGAACTGGAGCGGGACGGGCTGTCACAGGACGACATCGCGGCTCTGGCGCCCCACAAGGTGATTCCCGGCAACAAGCCGAGCAATACCCTGCTGATGGACAAACTCACCCCGGAAACCCTCGGCGCACTGGTCGCCCTGTATGAGCACCGAACCTTTGTCCAGGGTGTGATATGGGATGTGGACTCGTTCGACCAGTGGGGCGTGGAACTGGGCAAGCAGATGGGCAAAGGTATTCTGGATCAGATCGTGGGTGGCCCGGCAACAAAAGCAACTAGCGACAGCTCAACCGAGCAGTTGATCCGGCTGTTCCGATCAAAGCGCCCGTGAAATCCGCTTGCCCTGCCAAGTGAAATCTATGGGCCAGAGCTTCTGGTCACCGGAGTACGACCGCCACAGCTCCCGATAGGTCTCGCCACAGATCGGGTGGCGGGCGTCGGGCGCAATATCGGACAGGGGCCAAAGAACAAAGGCGTTCCTGAGAATTTCACCTCGCGGCAACTCCACGCCATCGGTTTCACCAACGATATCGTTATAGGTGAGGATGTCCAGATCCAGCGTCTGCGCTCGGAACCTCGGCTCATCCCGGCGGCGGCCATGGTCTGCCTCCAACTGCTTGAAGCGACGCGAAAGCTCGCCAACACTCCAGTCGGTATCCACACCGACCACCAGATTGTAGAAAGGTGAGCCATCAAACCCGACAGCCTCGCTTTCATAAACCGGTGAAATGGTCAGTGCATCAAACCACTCCGACAGGGCGTCCAACGCCACCGTGATATAGTGCGACCGATCAGTATTGCTGCCGATGCTGATATAGACCCGCGCCCTGGCGGACATCACTGCAGCCCTCGTTCGATACGGACACCAACGGCTCTGGCAGTCGGCACCGCACCCGGTTTACGCAACGTCAGCTTTAACCATGGCACGCCAAAATCCGCCTGTATCATGACTGCAAGCCCCTCAGCCGCTGTTTCCAGAAGCTGCGGTCTGGCCTGCTGCAGCCAACGGGTAACCCGCTCACTGACCGTGGCGTAATCCAACGCATCCACAACATCATCGGACACTCCGGGAATTCGGTTATCCCAACCCATTTCCAGGTCCACCACCAGCCGCTGGGTGACTTCCCGCTCCCAGTCGTAGACACCAATCACCGCCTCTACGGCCAATCCCTCAATCAGAACACTGTCTGTCACCGGAATATTACACTCTTTGCTGATTGAATAACGTACAGGCTACGGATACTGTGTGATTCTCGGCCTGCGGCGTTCGTGGGGCCGGCATTTTCGCATAAATCCACCGGACGCGTCTTTGCTCCGGAACAATTGCCCGTGAATTCAATGAGCGACCCTTTACTGATAGTCCTGCTGTGCGCTCTGGCCTACCTGGCCGGCTCCGTGCTGTTTGCCCTTGAGATCTGCAAGCTTTGGAAGTTGCCAGACCCCCGCGCCCTCGGATCCGGCAACCCCGGGGCGACCAACGTCTACCGTAACGGCGGCTGGGCGCCTGCTGTCCTGACCCTGGTGCTGGATGCCGCCAAGGGCTTCGGACCGGTGTGGCTCGCCAACGCCGCCGGCCTGTCGATCCTGGCCCAGGCCATGGTTGCACTGTGCGCGGTCACAGGCCACATGGTGCCCATTTTCTACCGCTTCAAAGGTGGTAAGGGTGTGGCAACCGCTCTGGGCTCAGGCTTGGCGCTGGCGCCCCTGACCACGCTGCTGCTTGCGGCAATCTGGGCGCTGGTCATGTGGCGTTGGCGCATCTCGGCATTGGCATCGATCATTGCCATCGTCAGCGGACCGCTGATCAGTGCACTCATCGAACCCAAAACCCTGCCCCTGTTCGGCTTGCTCGCCATTCTGATCGTCGTGCGCCATCGCAATAACCTGGTTCGCCTGGCCCAGGGGCGGGAAACCAGATTCTAATTCTAGCGCCGGCTTAGTCCACCAGCCCGGTAGAACGGGGCTGTGACACTGGTGGCAAAGTGTTCATTGGCCAGCGCGGAACCGCCAGAATACGATCCCCATCCCTCTGCCCCGCCTGCAGACGCTGGCAACCAGCATAAGCAATCATGGCGCCGTTGTCGGTGCAGAACTCGGGGCGAGCGTAGAACACGCCAGCCCTGAGTTTTTCCGTCATCTTTTCCAGGCCAGCCCTAAGGCGCTTGTTAGCGCTTACTCCACCCGCAATAACCAGCCGTTTGCAGCCCGTCTGCTCCAAAGCCCGCCGGCACTTGATGGTCAGCGTATCCACCACCGCAGCCTCAAACGCCAGGGCAATATCCGCCCGGGTCTGATCATCCAGGCCACCGGCCTCTTCCGCTGCTGTGACAGTATTGAGCGTAAACGTTTTCAGGCCACTGAAACTGAAGTCCAGCCCCGGGCGATCCGTCATCGGCCGCGGGAACCGATAACGGCCAGGGGTGCCCTGTTCGGCCAGGGCCGCCACCCGCGGCCCCCCAGGATAGTCGAGCCCAAGCATCTTTGCGGTCTTGTCAAAGGCCTCCCCGGCGGCATCGTCAACCGACTCGCCCAGCATCTCGTATTCACCGATACCATCCACCCGCACCAGTTGCGTATGCCCACCGGACACCAGCAGCGCCACAAACGGGAATGCCGGTGGCTGCGGCTCCAGCATGGGCGCCAGCAGATGACCTTCCATGTGATGCACGCCCAGCACCGGTATACCCAGGGCAAAGCCCAGGGCATGGGCAACGGAACCGCCCACCATCAGAGCCCCTACCAGGCCGGGGCCGGCGGTGTAAGCGATCCCCTCAAGATCCTTGCGGCTGCGTCCGGCTTCCGCCAACACCTGATCACACAGGGGCAGCAACTTGCGGACATGGTCACGCGACGCCAGCTCCGGCACCACGCCACCATAGTCCGCATGCATATCGATCTGACTGAACAGCGCATGGGCCAACAGGCCCTGCTCGCTGTGGTATAGGGCGACACCGGTCTCGTCGCAGGAGGTTTCAATTCCGAGAATCAACATAGATAATGGATCACAACGGGTAGCATGAATGGTCAGGGCAGCTATTTTAGCAGAAAGCCGAAACCCACTGGCAGTTTCATCGAACAAACATTGACCTTACCCCGGAGCAGGGGCTATCATTGCCGCCCTTAAATATGCACTGGTCGAGTTTTAGCCAATCTGACCAGGTATCGAGTCGATTCGACGCACGAGTCGATCAGACAAAACAGAAACCGAATACATCAGGTAGGTGATTTTCGAATGCCAGCTGTTAAAGTGAAAGAGAATGAACCGTTTGACGTAGCCCTGCGTCGCTTCAAGCGTTCCTGCGAAAAAGCAGGTGTACTGTCGGAAGTACGTCGTCGTGAGCACTACGAGAAGCCGACAGCCGTTCGCAAGCGTAAGGCAGCCGCTGCCGTTAAGCGTCATCTCAAGAAGCTTCAGCGGGAACAGCGCAAGTTCGAGCGTCTGTACTAAGCTTTAGCTGACGCCGCTTGACTGCATACCAATAATCGCCTGTTAAGCCGCAGGCTGCACAGAGCGATTCCTAAATGCCGCCGAGGCCTGGCTTCGGCGGCATTTTTGGCTATTGGCGGCGCTAGGCCGGCATTACTGCGCAACCGGAGTCATCATGAGCGGACTGATCCCTCAACGTTTTGTTGAAGATCTGCTGGATAGAGTGGACCTGGCAGAGCTTATAGGATCACGCATCACGCTAAAGAAGGCCGGCGCCAACTACAAAGCCTGCTGCCCGTTCCATGATGAGAAGACACCGTCCTTCAACGTACGCCCTGACAAAGGCTTTTACCACTGCTTCGGCTGCGGCGCTCATGGTGACGCCATCAGCTTTGTGCGGGAGTTTGAAGGGCTGGGTTTTACCGAAGCGGTCGAGGAACTGGCGAAACGTGCCGGCCTGGAAGTGCCCTACGATCAAAGTGCACGACAGGAAATCCAGCAGGCCCGGACGCTGACTGACGCCCTGGATTATGCCAGTCGCTTTTATCAGTCCGCACTGCGCAGCCCACAGGGCGAATTCGCGAGGGACTACCTCAGACAGCGCGGGTTGGACGACAACATAATCCAGCTTTACCAACTGGGCTATGCACCTGCCACGGGCACGGCACTGTTTGAGGCCTGCAACCGTGATCTGCAGGGACCGCTGCTTGAAACCGGTACGGTTTCCGATAAGTACGGCCGGCCCAGGGATCTGTTCCGCAATCGGGTGATGTTCCCGATTCGCAACGGCCGGGGAAAAACCGTTGCGTTCGGGGGGCGAACCCTTGGCGACGACAAGGCCAAATACATCAACTCTCCGGAGTCCGATGTTTTTCACAAGAGCCGCGAGATATACGGCCTGTATGAAGCCAAACAGGCCATCCGGCAACTGGATAAGCTGCTGGTCGTGGAAGGCTATATGGATGTTATCGCGCTGGCACAGCACGACATCCACTTTGCAGTCGCCACACTGGGCACAGCGACCAACCAGGACAGCCTGACCGCCCTGCTCAGGCAGGTACGGCACCTGGTATTCTGCTTTGATGGTGACCAGGCCGGATTCCGCGCCGCGGATCGCGCCCTGGAGAACGCCTTGGAGCTGATGGCGGACGGACTGCACCTGCAGTTCCTGATGCTGCCGGACGGCGAAGACCCGGACACACTGATCCGCAAGGAAGGCCCGGAAGCTTTCCAGAAACGCATTGAGGGTGCCACGCCATTGTCCCGCTATCTGTTTGACCGACAGAGCGAGGGGCTGGACCTGCAATTGCCTGAGCATCGGGGAGAACTCCGGGCCCGAGCGGAACCACTGCTGAACAAAATGCCCAAAAGCACCCTGCGGGATGCCATGTGGCACGAAATGTTGCGCCTTTGCAGTGGCCGCAACGACTGGCAGAACCGCCGCCCACAAAACGGGCAGAAACGGTTTGGTGAACGCCGCGACAGAATTCAGGAAGAGCGGATTGACGTCAGGCTCAGCAAGGACAGCACGTTGTGCCTGGCCCTGCTGGAAGCCCCGGACATGGCCAGCGATGTCGTCGAACTGGCACGCCAGTCCCGACAGTTTGGCCAGGCAAAACGCTTTGCAGACTGGATACTGGAACGCCAGATCCGTGACCGCCGCAAACTGGTGAGCACACTGGCCACGGACAAGCAGGCGCGGGAGCGTTTTTACCACCTGTTCGACGGCATTGAGCACATACCGTCAAGGGAAAGCACCCTGGCCGGCGCCAGGGAACTGCTGACCCCGAACCAGGAAGCGGCCCGCAAGCAGCGCCTGATGTCATTACTGTCTGCCAAGCGTAGCTTGGCGGACCTTACGCCGGAAGAGCGCCAGGAGCTAAAAGCCCTGAGCGAGAGAGCCGAAGACTGACCAGTAATCCATGGTTGTCCGGAACAAAAACGGGAAAATACAGGGTCAAACCCGTATTGCACTTGAAACTTGAAGCGTTGATCACCATCTAACCATCCGGTGGCAGAGCAACCGAGCGACAGCTATAATGGCTGTTTAACTTTTTTCCTTTTACCAGCGAGTTCACAGGGTGTCTATGTCAGGCAATTCGCAGAAATCACGTTTGAAAGACCTCATTGCACGAGGCAAGGAACAAGGTTACCTGACTTACGCCGAGGTAAACGATCACCTCCCGGAAGACATTGCCGACCCGGATCAGGTCGAAGATATCATTCGCATGATCAATGACATGGGGATCCAGGTGTGCGAGGAAACCCCCGACGCCGACACCCTGATCATGACCGAAGGTGACTCCACCGCCGACGAAGCTGCTGCCGCTGAAGCCGCCGCTGCCCTTGCCGCTGTAGAGACTGACGCCGGTCGCACCACTGACCCGGTCCGCATGTATATGCGGGAAATGGGTACCGTTGAACTGCTGACCCGCGAAGGCGAGATCGTCATTGCCAAGCGCATCGAGGAAGGTATCCGCGATGTGATGGCGGCCGTGGCCCATTTCCCGGGCACCGCCGGCACTGTGCTGCAGGCGTATGAGCGCATTATTGAGAACGAAGGTCGTATTAATGACATCGTTACCGGCTTTCTGGATCCGGACGACGCCGAGCCGTTCATGGGCGAGGAAACACCGGTGGAAAGCAGTAATGACAGCGACTCATCCGACGACGATGACGACTCCGAAGAAGAAACCGAAAGCGGCCCGGATCCCGAAGAGACTCGTCTGCGTTTCGAGTTGCTGAAGGAAAAGCTTGATGCCGCCCACGAGGCGCTGGAAAAGTACGGCCGTGGCGACAAGAAAACCCAGGTAGCCCTGAACGAGCTGGGACAGGTATTTGCCCCCTTCAAGCTGGGCAACAAGGCCTTCGAGGAGCTGGTCAACGTTGTTCGCTCCACCAACGACCTGGTGCGCGAAAACGAGCGCGCGATCATGCAGATCTGCGTCCGTGAATGCAAAATGCCGCGCAAGGACTTCATCAAGTCATTCCCGGGTAACGAGGTCAGCCTGGACTGGGCCGAAAAGATTGGCAAGAGCAAGAAGCCTTACGCTTCAGCCGTGAGTGAGCGCATTGACGAAATCGTGCGTCTGCAAAAGCGTATCCATAACATCCAGACCGAAGTGGACCTGGACGTTTCCGACATCAAGGAAATCAACCGTCGCGTTTCTATCGGCGAAGCCAAGGCCCGCCGCGCCAAGAAAGAAATGGTTGAAGCCAACCTGCGCCTGGTTATTTCCATCGCCAAGAAATACACCAACCGTGGCCTGCAGTTCCTGGACCTGATCCAGGAAGGCAACATCGGCCTGATGAAGGCTG
>JAKLLS010000071.1 GCA_022014155.1 Marinobacter sp.
TACACCGGATAAAGGTCCAGTTCGGACATCACCCAGTCCATGGGCTGTAACTGCTGGGTCAGCAGGCTGCCCATGTGATTGTTCACGCCTTTCACGTGAGGAATTGACTGCAAGGCCCGGCGAAGTGTGGTTTTCAGGCTTTGCCTGTCCATATCCGGCGTCAGCCCGCCGGGACCAAGCCCGAAGTTCCGGGTATTCGCCATCGGAGCATGAAGCATGATTTCCTTGTGCATCCGGTGGGCCTGCTTTGCCAGGGCGACGGTGTGCCGCCGATAGGGCAGAAAGGCCAGGGTGACCGGTTGCTCCAGATTGATCAGGCGTTTGCCTTCATGCAGGTTATGCCCCATGTCATCAATGATGATGGCGATGGTCGGTGGCATCTCCCCCTCGCGGGTTGGTCCGGGCTCTTCAGCCCGGGCCATGGAAGTCAGCAGTGTTGCGACCAGCAGTGGTATCAGCAGTCTCAAGGGCATTATTCCGCGTTATCGGCGCGGGCCTTGTTGCCGCGCTTATCCAGAATCTTCAGGCCCTTGAGCAGGTTCAGCGCTGAGCGTAGCTGGAAATCCTGCTCCGCTGCGGACGTGTCCTGTTGCTGTGCGGTTGTCGGGGCTTGCTCTCCCTCAGTCTGCCCTTCCAGATGGCCACTCAGGTCCGCTTCGGTGAAGAACGGCCGGCCATCAATCTCCTGGAATTCCGCGGGTTTGACCTCAATGTCCGGTTTGATGCCCTTGGCCTGGATAGAGCGACCATTCGGGGTGTAGTAACGGGCGGTGGTCATTTTGATGGCGTGGGTCTCGTCCAGGGGAATGACGGTTTGAACGCTGCCTTTGCCGAAAGATTGGGTACCCATGACCACCGCGCGTTGGTGATCCTGAAGTGCGCCGGCGAGGATTTCCGAAGCGGATGCGGAGCCACCGTTGATCAATACCACAATCGGTGTGCCTTCCATAATATCTCCGGCTTTGGCGTTGAAGCGTAGACGGGAGCTCTGGATGCGGCCCTCGGTATAGACAATCAGGCCGCCGTCGAGAAGGGCGTCCGCCGCCTCAACCGCTGCCTGCAGGACACCGCCCGGGTTGTTTCGAAGGTCAATCACCAGGCCATCAAGGTCATTGCCATACTCTTCTTCCAGCTTGTTGAGCGCATCGACAAACTGGCTTCCGCTATCGGCCTGGAACTGGGTAATGCGGAGATAGCCATACCCGTTATCGATCATGCGGGACTTGATGCTCGTCACCTTGATGATGTCACGCTCAACATCGATCTCGATCGGGGCGCTTTCGCCTTCACGCATGATGGTCAGGGTCAGAATGGTGCCGGGTTTGCCGCGCATCAACTTGACCGCTTCTTCCAGGGACATGCCCTTGACCGGCTGGTCACCGAGTTTGATGATCAGATCGCCGGCCTGCACGCCTGCTTTCTGTGCCGGGGTGTCGTCAA
The DNA here is from genome assembly GCA_022014155.1 of Marinobacter sp. Classification (GTDB taxonomy): domain Bacteria; phylum Pseudomonadota; class Gammaproteobacteria; order Pseudomonadales; family Oleiphilaceae; genus Marinobacter. Next base: position 1,441 of record JAKLLS010000071.1, read on the forward strand.
TGGGCGCAATCACTTTGACGAAGCCGTCTTCCATACCGACTTCAATGCCGAGGCCACCGAATTCACCGGACGTACTTTCTTCCAGTTGTTCATAATCCTTGGGGGCCAGGTAAGTGGAGTGGGGGTCCAGATCGGACAACATGCCTTTGATCGCGCTTTCCAGCAGTTTGCTGTCATCTACTTCTTCAACATACGCGTCTTTGATGCGGCTGAAGACTTCGGTGAACTTGCGAAGGTCGTCGAGGGGGAGCTGCTTTTCGGGGTCGGGGAGCTGGATCTGGATCCGTTCACCATTCTGGACGCCCTCCAGAAGTTCGCCGGTGCGGTCATCGGTTTCCTGAGCATGAGTCAGGCCAGGAAATGCAATAAAGCAGGTAATAAGAGTCAGTGCGCGGATGGATTTGGCATTTTGTGTACTTCTGGCCCGTCTCATTCACTTATCCTGTGTTTATTCCGATGGTTGAGCAGTCCCCTGCATACCGGGACAGTATGGCGTCACTGGTCGGGTTTGTCAGCCCTTGGCGTGGACAAGCGGACGTGTGCCTATTTGGCCAGCCAGTTGCGAGGATTGACCGGTTTTCCGTTATGGCGAATTTCAAAGTACAGCGCCGGATCCTCGGTGCCACCGGTGCGTCCGGCAGCGGCAATGGCCTGGCCGGGGGATACCCAGTCTCCGGGGCTGGTATAGAGGCTGCTGCTGTGGCCGTAGAGTGTCATGTAGCCATCGCCGTGGTCGACAATCGTCATCAGGCCGAAGCCTCGTAGCCAGTTGGCAAAGACGACTCTGCCAGAGTGTATGGCCTTGATGTCTGCGTCTTCGGAGGTGTTCATCATCAGGCCGTTGCGGCGGAGTTTGCCGTCGGCATAAGGCGCGCCAAACCCGCTGAAGACCTTGCCTTTGGCGGGCCAGGGTAGTTTGTTCCTGAGTGACTTGAACGGGGAGGACTCGTTGGGTACCGGGATGTTGGCAATGGCCTCTTCTACCTCGCGTAGTAGCTTCTCCAGGCGCTCCCGGTCAGCTTCCAGTTCCTGGCGTTCATCTTTCCTTTCGCTGATTTTATTATCCAGGGCGGCGAGTGTCTGTTTGCGCTGGGATTTGTTGCTGGTGAGTTTTTTCTGGCGTTCCGCCACATCGGCTTCCAGCTTGGCCAATCGAACGCGGGCGGCTTCAGCTTCCTGTTGGGTTTCTCTCAGCTGGCGCAGATTGGCGTTGAACACCTCAAGGCGCTGGACGGTGTCCCGGCTGAGGTATTCGTAATAGGTCATGGTGCGGGCAATCTTGTCGGGATCAATCTCATTGAGCAGAACCTTCACCGCAGGCGCATCGCCTTCCATCCAGGCGGCGCGGATCTGCTTTTTCAGGCTTTCGCGCTGGCTGGCCAGGGTGCGATTCAGGTCTTTTTCCTGCTGCTGCAATTCCGCCAGGCGCTGTTGCTGTACTTCCGTCTGTTGACGCAGCTCCCTGCGTTCCCGGGTCAGGCGGCTGATATCCTGCTCGATACCGGTCAGTTGCCGTTCCAGGGATGAGCGTTCCTTCTCGGCTTTTGCCAGCCATTGGTCAATGTCGGCAATCTGTTCTTTCAGCTCTTCAATCTGGCCGGGAGTGACTTCCTGATTGGCCAGCACTGGCAGCGCACTGAGTATCAGTGCCGCTGCCAGTAACCGTGGGGAAAGCAATCGAACTCTCAATCGATGGTTACCAGGCTGTGCCCGGTCATTTCCGTTGGCTGTTCCAGGCCCATCAGGGTCAGCAGGGAGGGCGCTACATCGCTCAGGCTGCCGTCGTCCTTCAGGGTGACCTGACGGGGGCCGGTGTAGATCAGTGGTACGGGGCCAATGGTGTGGGCGGTGTGGACCTGCCCGGAACTGGGATCCGTCATCTGTTCGCAATTGCCATGGTCTGCCGTAATCAGCGCTTCGCCACCCACTTCGTCCAGTGCTTCCACAATACGCTTCACGCACTGGTCAAGGCACTCCGCGGCCTTGATGGCGGCGTCGAGTTTGCCTGTGTGGCCGACCATGTCACCATTGGCGTAGTTGCACACCACCAGGTCGTACTTGCCGCTCTTGATGGCTTCCACCAGTTTGTCGGTGACTTCCGGTGCACTCATTTCCGGCTGAAGGTCATATGTAGCTACTTTCGGGGATGGCACCAGAATACGGTCTTCTCCGTCAAACGGTGTTTCAAGCCCACCATTGAAGAAAAAGGTGACGTGGGCGTATTTCTCTGTTTCTGAAATGCGCAGTTGGGTTTTGCCCAGTTTGGATACGTATTCACCCAGACCGTTGACCAGCTGCTCGGGCGGATAAGCGCAGGATGTTTTGATATCGGCGGCGTACTCGGTGAGCATGACAAAATCTGCCAGCTCCGGGTGCTTGCGGCGTTCAAAGCCATCGAAGTCTTTGTCCACGAAGGTGCGGGTCATTTCCCGGGCACGGTCAGCGCGGAAGTTCATGAACACCACGGCGTCACCATCGTTGATGGTGCCTTCCGGTTCGCCTGCTTCATGGATGCGTGTGGGTGCGACGAATTCGTCGTTCTCGCCACGCTCGTAAGCCAACTCCAGGGCAGACATCGGGTCTGTGGCTGTAAACTCGGAATCACCGGTGGTCATCAGGTTGTAGGCCGCTTCCACGCGGTCCCAGCGGTTATCACGGTCCATGGCGTAATAGCGACCGACAATGGAGGCCACACGACCAACGCCCAGGCTTTTCATCTTGGCAGCGGCTTTCTCCAGGGATGGCTTGGCGCTGCGCGGTGGCATATCACGGCCATCAAGGAAGGCGTGAATGTAGACTTCTTTTGCGCCCCGGGCCGCGGCCAGTTCGGCGGCGGCCAGAATGTGTTCTTCGTGGCTGTGTACGCCGCCGGGCGACAGCAGGCCCATCAGGTGCACAGCACGACCGCTGCTCACGGCCTTGTCGATGGCATTGCACAGGGTCGGGTTGCTGGCGAAGGTACCGTCTTCCAGATCCTTGTCGATGCGGGTCAGGCTCTGGTAAACCACGCGGCCGGCACCAAGGTTCATGTGGCCGACTTCGGAGTTGCCCATCTGCCCCTGTGGCAGTCCCACAAACATACCGGAGGTGTTGATCAGGGTTTTGGGTTGTTGCTGCCAGAGCTTGTCCCAGAATGGGGTGTTGGCGTTGCTGATGGCATTGTCTTCGGCAGGGTCGCGGTGGCCCCAGCCGTCCAGAATAATCAGTGCAGTCGGCTTACGCGTTGCGGTCATCACTTAATCCGGTATGTTTTTGAAGTTTGTAAACAGGAGTGCAGATTCTAACCGTTTTCATTCCGCTAGGCCACGGAGGTCTGCCTTCTGTCACTGGTTCAGGGTGTGTATAATCCCGCCAAACTAATTAACTGGGTGTTTTCATGGACAGGTTTATTGAATTTGCCGTCAACCACTACGTTCTGGTATCGCTGTTTGTGGCGTTCCTGCTAGCGATACTTGTGCTGGAGTCCCGTCGTGGCGGGCAGAAAATCTCAGCCCAGGGTGCGGTAAGCCTGATCAACCGTGATGAAGCCGTTGTAGTGGATATCCGGGACCGCAAGGAGTTTGGTGAAGGCCGTATTACCGGTTCTGTGAACATTCCACTCAATGCGATCAAGAGTCGCGCCAGTGAGTTGAAGAAGTTCAAGGATAAGCAGATCATTGTGGCGGATAAAATGGGTCAGCATTCCGCTATGGCGGTGAAACAGCTGAAAGCGGAAGGATATGAGAACGTCGTCCGCCTCAATGGTGGCATTGCCGACTGGAAAGGCAGTAACCTTCCTCTGGTCAAGAAGTAAAATACTTAATATAAAAATGGGGCCCCTGGTGGTCACTATCAGAGAAACGAAAAGGATTGAACATGGCTGAGAATCAGCAAGGCGCAGCAGGCAGCGATAACCAGAACCAACCTCAGTTCGCGCTTCAGCGTATCTATGTGAAGGACCTGTCCTTCGAATCGCCGAATTCACCGCTGGTTTTCCAGGATCAGTGGAAGCCGCAGGTGAACCTGGATCTGAACACTTCTCACAACAAGGTAAGCGACAACCAGTATGAAGTAGTGCTGTCGCTGACTGTGACTGCAAAGGTGGGCGAAAAAGTGGCCTACATTGTAGAGATTCAGCAGGCGGGTGTGTTCATGGTCCAGGGTATTGAGGGCCCTCAGTTGGGGCAGATGCTGGGTGCCTACTGCCCGACGATTCTGTTCCCCTACGCCCGTGAGTCAATTGACGGCATCGTTAACAAGGGCAGCTTCCCGGCCCTGATGCTGGCGCCAGTGAACTTTGATGCGATCTATGCCCAGGCGCTCAAGCGTAAGCAGGAAGAGGGCGAAGGCGCAGGTAAGGAAGAGCAGACTCACTGAGGCTTGTCTTGCGGTAATCGCCTCCGTTAAAAAAACCGGCATTTGCCGGTTTTTTTACGCGTGCCTGAAATCAGGTCCATGGGTCAGACCGCACCCTCAAACCCCAGTTGCCGCCAGGCTTCGTACACCACCAGGGCGGCTGTATTGGACAGGTTCAGGCTCCGGCTTTGGGGGCGCATCGGGACCCGCAGGCGATGGTCGGGTAGCAGTCCACTCCGGACACCTTCCGGCAACCCCCGGGTTTCCGGGCCGAACATCAGGTAATCGCCATCCTGAAAACGGGCTTGATGATAGTGCTGGCTGCCCTTTGTGGTCAGCCCGAACAGCCTTTCCGGCTGCTCGTTGTCCAGGAAGGTCTGATAATCCTCATGCACTTTCACCGTCGCGTATTCGCTGTAATCCAGGCCGGCCCGTCGCATCTGTTTGTCCTCCAGGTTAAAGCCCAGGGGTTCAATCAGGTGCAGTTGGCACCCGGTATTAGCGCAGAGCCGGATGATATTTCCGGTGTTGGGCGGAATCTCCGGCTCGTACAGCACCACATGGAGCATGCAATCAGCGCTCGACCGCAAGAGCGACACCCATGCCGCCCCCAATACACAGGGTGGCCAGGCCTTTTTTGGCATCCCGGCGAGTCATCTCATGCAGCAGGGTGACCAGAATGCGGCAGCCGGAGGCACCAATCGGATGGCCGATGGCAATGGCGCCGCCGTTTACGTTGACCTTGCTGGTATCCCAACCCAGTTCTCGGTTAACGGAGATAGCCTGGGCGGCGAAGGCCTCGTTGGCTTCCACCAGATCCAGATCATCGACACTCCAGCCGGCCAGTTTCAGGCAGCGTTTACTGGCGGGAATCGGCCCAGTGCCCATGATGGTGGGATCCACGCCGGCGTTGGCATGAGCCTTGATGGTGGCCAGGGGCGTCAGGCCCAGTTCCTTTGCTTTGTCGGCGCTACACACAATAACGGCCGCGGCACCGTCGTTCAGTGATGAGGCGTTGCCGGCTGTTACCGTGCCATCTTTCTGGAAGGCCGGGCGCAATTTGCCCAGGCCCGCGGCAGTGACGCCGTCACGGGGATTTTCGTCCTTGTCGACGACGATCGGATCGCCTTTGCGTTGAGGGATGCTGATCGGAACAATCTGGCTGTCGAAATATCCGGCCTGACGGGCTGCAACCGCTTTCTGCTGGGATGCAGCGGCAAACTCATCCTGTTCTTCGCGGCTGATGCCGTACTTTCCGACAATGTTCTCGGCGGTGACACCCATATGGTAGTCGTTGAATGCATCCCACAGGCCGTCCTTGATCATGGTGTCGACCATGTTCCAGTCACCCATGCGTTGACCATTGCGGCTGTTGGGCAGCACGTGGGGCGCCTGGCTCATGCTTTCCTGGCCGCCGGCAATCATCAGGTCGGCGTCACCGGTACGGATGGCCTGAACCGCCATGTGAACGGCCTTCAGACCGGAGCCGCAGACCTTGTTGATGGTCATGGCGGGCACCGAAGCCGGAATGCCTGCATTGATTGAGGTCTGGCGAGCCGGGTTCTGGCCGCAGCCGGCGGTCAGGACCTGTCCCAGGACAACCTCATTGATCTGCTCCGCCGGCACGCGGGTTTCTTCAAGCAGTGCCTTGATGACAGCGGACCCCAGCTCGTCGGCGCGCAGGCTGGAAAGGCCTCCGCCAAAGCTTCCGACGGCGGTACGTTTGGCAGCTACGATGACAACATCACGCATGGATTCTCTCCGGTTCTGAAAGGCGCAAGGCTAACCTGAGTGCCCGCGCAGGCAGGATGAAAACTGACCACATTGTAGCGGAAAGCTGGTGTGCACCAAAGCCACGATGTGAGTGCCTGAGGTTTAGTGCGGGTGCTTTGGTATCAGACCAGCGATGCGGCGCAATCGTTCCTGCCGGATCGCCTCCCCCAGCGCCTTGCCCTTGTGGCCCTGGGCCATCAGCTCCCGCGCATTGACCTCGGTCGCTGTGTTTGCAGACTCCCGCAGCAGGGTGATGGCAGTATCGTATTGGCCGGGCCGTAGGCAGATGAGTGCGGTCAAAAGTCGCACGAACCGCTCTGGACGCCGCCAGGCATCCGCCTCATCGAGCAGGGTCAGGATGCCTTGCTCGGTCATCCCTGCGTCCGACTGTTGGTGAAGCTGCGGTGCGAGCCGGCTGGCAAGGCGTGCCAGATCCTGGCAATCGTTGGGGGCCTTGAGTGCTTGTGCTCGTTGACTGGCCTGGGATTCGGGCAGGTGGGCGAGAAGCACCGCGAAGCGGGTCGCTGTATCTGCATCCCTGGTACAAGCGCAATCCAATGATCTTAACGCTAATGCCAGTGTAGGGGTGTCGGAGAGCTCAGGGACCAACACAGAAAGGGCGTCACTGGCCTGGAGCACCTCGAAGAAGGTGCCTGGATCGTTTTCGTGAAGGGCTCGCTGTATCTCCTGCCAGACCCGCTCCGGTACAAGGTGATCGACCTCGCCGGATGCGGTCATCTGTCGCATAAGCGCCATGGTGCTGTCGGCGACGCGGAATCCCATTGGGGCCAGGCGGGCTGCGAAACGGGCGGTACGGAGTATTCTGAGGGGGTCTTCCGCAAAGGCGTCCGATACGTGGCGCAGTTGTCGTGCCGCGATATCCGCTTTGCCGTTAAAGGGATCTATCAGTGCCCCGGAAGTGGACCTGGCCATGGCGTTGATGGTCAGGTCGCGACGCCTGAGGTCGTCTTCCAGGGTGACGTCCGGTGCGCTGTAGACCGCAAAGCCATGATAGCCCCGGCCAGCCTTGCGTTCGGTGCGGGCGAGAGCATATTCCTCGCGGGTGTCGGGGTGGAGGAACACCGGGAAGTCGGCGCCGACCTGTTTGAAGCCCTGTTTCAGCATCTCCTCAGGTGTGGCGCCAACAACAACCCAGTCGCGGTCCTTGACATCCAGGCCTAGCAGTTCATCCCGTACCGCACCACCAACCAGATAGGTTTCCATGGGTCCCGAAGTTCTCCAATGCCGGAAAATGATCCGGGGATTATCGGTGGTAGCGCCGGCCGAGGCAAACCATTCTCCTGGCTTAGAAGGCCGCTCCCAACTCGATGGCGGCGCCCAGATCGGCGTCGCTGAACAACGCGCCGATATCCAGGCGAGCGCCAAATGGCGACAGACCGATACCGGCGGTGAACTGGGTTTCTTCCTCAATGCCGTCGTTATTGTCGTTGCTGGCCAGGTTCTGTCGAACGCCGGCACGCAACTGGGCATAACGGAACACATCGAATTCCGCACCGAGGGCCAGCCACTGAGTATCATCCTCGTAGCCAAAGGCTTCCTTCTCGGTTAGGTCCAGTTCGGCGGTCAACACATGGAAGTCGCCTCTGTGAGCGATGCCGGCGGTGACCATCGGATGGAGCTTCAGCTTTCTCTTTTCTTCACCCAGTTCAGGACGGCTGGCAGCCGACTCCAGATCCATTGGAATAACGTTCTTTACAACGGCACCGGTGGTCCATTCGTTGTCGTCGCCAAAGGTATAAGCCATCCCGAGATCGAAGTTCAGCCCACTTTTGGTGGTTTCGGATTCGCTGCTGTCGAAATCATCATCCTCGAAGCCGGATACCCGCTCAGTGTATTGGAAGGTGCGAAGTTGAACGTACTTTGGCGAAAAGCCGATTTGTAACGAATTGCCATCTGACAGTTCCATGGATCGGGCGAGAGAGATGCCAACCTCAATCACTGCCGAGGCCAGAATGCTGCCGCGGGACTGCAGGTCACGGTCCAGATCAGCTGTTGCCAATGTCAGCTCGTCTGCTGTTTCCAGTTCCCGGAGAAACGCATCGTCCTGATCATCGAATTCGCCGCGAACCGTTGTCCGCAAGTTGCCGGTGGTGAATAAACCGATTGAGTACTCGTCAGTAGGAATGGCGGCAGCAATGGTCAGTCCGGCATCAACGCGAACAGTGTCTTCATCGAATTCATTGAGTTGGCGGCGTAGGTCGCCGGCGAGACGACGGGCCTCATCGGATTCTGATGCACGATTCAGCTCCTGAAAGTCATCGATGGTGTCCTGGATGTCATCAATCTGGTCGATCGTTTCTTCTTCATCCGCGAATCGGGCGTTGACGGAAGGCAGAATCAAACCAAAATCATCGGACCAGTTGTGTTGATCGGCAGCCAGCATTGCGGGGTTGGATAACCCTGCTGATGCGGGATGTGCTACGGCTACGCCGGTGCCACCCATGGCGAAAGAACGGGAAGACATTGGGTGTTGGGGGCTGGCTATGGCGGTGGTGGTGGCTAGTGAGATTCCGATAGCAATAGCCAACTTGGTCAGGTGGTTTTCGGTCATGTATTTTCCTGTTGTGTCTTTAGAGTTTTCATGGGGGTCAGACGTTACACGGGTTTCAGATTAAGGAAGTTCCTGACATTTCGCATCGGTGAACCGGTAACGGTTTGTTTTATTGGTGTAAATGGCGGTGGATTTTTGCCGCTTATGATGTGAAGACAAGGGGGGGTTCCGGTTTATTCAAAAATTATCAATCACCTATGTGACATGGCGTGATTTTTTCATGGTGTCTTGGACATAAGCGTTTGCGGAGAATGAACATGACCCTGCGATGTATATTCGTATCGGTATTGGCTGTTGTAATGGTTGGGTGCGCGCCGGTTGGCCAGTATCAGAATGGTAGCGACAATCGCGACCTGAAACCGATTACGGTCCGGGTGAGCGGTTTCGGAACCTATGAAGATACGTCCAGGGACCGGTTGAATACCCGCAAAAGATTGCTGGCACGTCGTGCGTCTCAGCTAGATGCTTATCGCAATCTGGCGGAGAGGGTCTACGGGACCGTCATCTTCGGTAGCTCAACTGTCAGCGACTTTGTGCTGAGCAATGACATGTTCCGTACCTACGTGGACAGCTATATCCGTGGGGCGAAAATGGTGGCGGTCAATGAACACAGTGATGGCGTGATTGAAACTGTGATGGAGCTGAAGTTGGAGACGGAATTTCGTTCCTGTGTAGCTCAGGTGTCCGACACCCAGGTTCAGGACCTGTGTCCGATTCCCGTGCCTCGTGACAGCGACAGTACGGGGGATGTGCAAGCACGCAGCGTTGACTCCCTGTACTACCTTGACTGATCCGCTCGACTGAAAGTCCGATTGGGTAACTGAATGAATATGAACACCATCCGATTACTGCTTGTACTGATCCTGCTGGTCACACCGATGGCAAACGCCGTTGTGTTGGAGGGGGTAGGGCATGCCACCATCTATAGCGGTAACGTGGATGCCGCCCGGGACAAGGCCCGCGAAGCCGCATTGCGGGACGTCGCGTTGCAGTACGAAGCACAAATCAGCAGCCGCGACACGATGGAAAACGGTGTCATCACTGAATCCCGCCTGCAGGTGGCTTCTTCTGCCCGTGCCCGGGATGCCCGTATCGTCGATGAGTACCGTAGTGGGGATTTGCTGCGCATAACGGTCAGGGCGGAAGTGTCTGAAAGCAGCCGGTGTAGCGCCGGTGAGGCAGCTGACCTGAAAAAACGGGTGGCCGTCACTGGCTTTCCGATCCTGTATCCGGATCAGGCGAGGGTTGGCCGCATTGGCGACGCCGGCGAAATCTTGCCGCAACAGTTGCAGGCCTCCCTGAGGGAAACCGGTCGCCTTCAGGTATACCGTGCCACAACTTCCCGCCTGTTCCAGGATCTGCTGAATGCGCCCACTCAACAAAAATTTGATAACCGGCTGACCAACGTTATTCAGGTGGCCCGGGAGCTGGATGTGCAGTTCGTGGTGACGGGCGTGATTCGTGATCTCGGCGTGTCGGATCCTTCGGCCTGGGGCACGTCTGTTCTGGACAGGATACAGCGGGGTGCAGGTCTGGCGAATCAGAACCGGCGCTTTGTGGCGGATATGATGGTGTTTGACGGCTTCAGCGGAGCGCCGGTCTATCAGCAGCAGTTTGCCACCGAAGCCCAGTGGGATGCCGGTCCCGGTGCGTCCGCTGGTTTCGACTCGGCGGGCTTCCAGGAAACTCAGTATGGTCAGGCGGTGGATGAGGTGATGGCGGACATGGGCGCAGCGGTTCAGGAAGCCCTGACTTGCCAGCCATTTATCACTCGCATCACTCGCGTCGATGGCAGCAAGGTGACGCTGGCATCCGGCGCTACGGCAGGACTGCGTCCGGGGGACGAACTGCATCTATATCGGAGTGAGAGTTTCTTCGATTCGCTCGGGGGAACTCCGGAGCTGTCTGACAGCCAGACCCGGCTAACCCTGAACAACGTCCACCCGGATTTCAGTAACGGCACGATGCCGTTGTCCGGCGGTGAGATCAATATTCAGCGGGATGATGTTGCCATCGTCTGGTGATCAGGCGGTGGCAACCTTGGCAGCGGTATCGCGGATCTTGCCAACCATGGCCCGCAGACCGTTGCCTCGAGTCGGGGAGATGTGGCGGAACAGGTCTAACTGCTCGAACAGCTCATCGATGTCGGTGGCCAGCAGATCCCTTGGGGTCTTGCCGTTCAGGGCTACCAGGATGATAGCGGCTAGGCCGCGCACGATCATGGCATCCGAGTCGATCAGCAGATACAGCTTGCCGTTCTCTTCATCGTAGTGATGAATCAGCCAGACCTGGCTTTGGCACCCGTGCACATAATTTTCCTCGGTACGGGCTTCATCAGGGAATGATGGCAGCTGCTTGCCAAGGTCAATGATAAAGGCGTAACGCTCTTCCCAGTCGTCCAGAAACTCGAAGCCGTCCACCACGTCTTCCAGAGTGGTGTCTTTTCCGAGTGGATTATTCAGAAATGTTTGTTCGCAGGCAGTCATTTACAGCATCCCCAGTTCAAGCTTGGCTTCGTCGGTGAGCATGTCGTTGTTCCAGGGCGGATCAAAGGTCAGGTCAACCGTCACCTTGTCGACATTGGGGACATGCTCGACCTTGCGCTGGACATCGTCGGTGATCACCGGACCCATACCGCAACCCGCGGCGGTCAGGGTCATTTTGATGTAGACGTGGTTGCCGTCAGCGGTACCGTTCTCAATCCGGCATTCGTAAATCAGTCCCAGGTCCACCACGTTGACCGGAATTTCCGGATCGTAGCAGTTACGCATTGCTTCCCACACCTGGTTTTCGTTAACGGTGCCGTCTTCCGGGGTATCAAAACTGCTTTCCAGAGGCTGTTTGCCAAGGGCATCGGCATCATGACCCTCAATGCGGGCAAGATTGCCGTTGACCGCAACGGTAAAGGTGCCGCCCAGTGACTGTGTGATGGTCACGAAGGTATCCGACGGAATCATGATTTCGGTTCCGGCAGGAACAAGGCGGGCTTCCACCTCGCGTTTGGTCAGGACAACTTCCCGTTCTTGCATGCTTGCTTAAACCTCATTTTGATGCTTTTGTCTGCCCCCTCTCCCCAACCCCTCTCCCGCGAGGGGAGAGGGGCTTAGCTCTATCCTGGAACCCAGAGCCTGTTTTCTCCCTCTCCCCTCGCGGGAGAGGGCCAGGGAGAGGGGGCAACAATTCACGCCACCGTAAAACTCTCGCCACACCCGCACTCGGCGGTCGCATTCGGGTTGCGGAACTGGAACATGGAGTTCACGCCCTCAGTGACGAAATCAATCTCGATACCATTCACCAATGGCAGGTGTTCCTCTTTTACGTACACGTCCACGCCATCAATGTGAAACACCTTGTCATCGGAGGCGGCTTCTTCCACCCAATGTGTCTCGTACTTGAAACCGGAGCAGCCACTCTTCTTGATGGCGAGCCGGATACCCCTGGCTTCCGGCTTCTTGTCCAGTTGTTTGCGCACGTGCTTGACCGCGCTTGGCGTCATGGTGACGGCTACGGTCGGGGTGAAGACTTCGGCTGTCATAATTCCACCTCCATCAGGCAAACAGGCGCTGGATTTTCTGTAGGGCTGTGAACAATTGTTCCACCTCATCCAACGTATTGTAAAACGCAAAGGAAGCCCGGGCTGTACCGGGAACTCCGTAGAAATCCATCAGTGGCATGGCGCAATGGTGGCCAGTGCGGATAGCGATGCCCTGTTGGTCGAGTAATGTCCCTATATCACTGGGGTGTAACCCTGCAATTTTAAAGGACATGACCGGGGCCTTGTGCTTCGCAGTGCCAATGATTTCCATGCCGGGCACGGTTTCCACCAACTGATTGGCGCGGTTCAGAAGGGCCTTCTCGGCGATTTCCATGGCACGGCGGTCCAGGCGGCCCACATAGTCGATGGCGGCGCCCAGGCCGACAGCTTCGGCCACCGCCGGTGTACCAGCCTCAAACTTGTAAGGCAGGGTGTTCCAAGTGGTGCCCTCAAACGACACCCGTTCAATCATCTCACCGCCACCCTGATACGGGGGCATTTCTTCCAGAAGCTGCGCCTTGCCGTACAGCACGCCGATGCCGGTCGGTCCGAACAGCTTGTGGGCAGAGAACGCGTAAAAATCGCAGCCCAGAGCCTGAACATCCGGCTGATAATGGGGCACGGCCTGGGCGCCATCCACCAGGGTGATAATGCCCCTGGCCTTGGCTTCCTTGATCAGCGCGGCCACCGGGTTGACGGTGCCCAGCGCGTTGGATACATGAGTAATGGCAAAAATACGGGTGCGTTCATTCAGCAGGCTGTTGAATGAATCCAGATCCAGTTCGCCTTGCGGTGTAATCTGAACAGGCACGACTTTGGCGCCGGTTCTCTCGGCAACCATCTGCCAGGGCACGATATTGGCGTGATGCTCCATCTGGCTTACCAGGATCTCATCACCGGCTTTCAGGCGAGGGGCCAGGCCGTTGGCGACCACGTTAATGGCTTCGGTGGTGCCTCGGGTCCAGATAATTTCCCGGGTGCTTTCGGCGTTCAGGAAGCTGCGAACGGTTTCCCGCGCGCCTTCAAATGCCGCCGTGGCGCGGTCGCCCAGGGTGTGAGCGCCGCGGTGTACGTTAGAGTGCATTTCCCGGTAATAGTGGTCCATGGCATCCAGCACGGCCATCGGCTTCTGGGCCGAGGCGCCATTGTCCAGATACACCAGCGGCTTCCCGTTCACCTGTTGCGACAGGATCGGGAAGTCACGGCGAATGGCATCAACGTCAAACGCTGTTTTCTTGGCTGTGTTGGCCACGGACAGATCTGTCATAACCGGTCACGCCCCCTCGAATGTCTGATCAAAGAACTGGTTCAGTCGGGTGTGGGCGGTATCCCGTACCTGCTCCACCGGAATCTGCTCGACCAGTTCATTAATAAAGGCCATGGTGAGCAGAACGTTGGCTTCCCGCCGGCCGATGCCGCGGGATACCAGGTAGAACAACGATACTTCATCCAACTGGCCGATCGTTGCACCGTGAGCACACTTGACGTCGTCTGCGTAGATCTCAAGCTCAGGCTTGGTATCTATCTCTGCACCGTTAGACAGCAGCAGGTTCTTGTTGTTCATGTCCGCATTGGACTTCTGGGCATCCTGATGAATATGGATGCGGCCATTGAACACGGCGTGTGACTGGTCGGCGGCAATGTTGCGGTAGGTTTCTTCGCTGTTGCAGTGGGCTGCCACGTGCTCGATGGTGGTGTGGTTGTCATAATGCTGTTTGCCTTGGGTAACAACCACGCCATTGAGCTTGCACTCGGCGCCTTCGCCTTCCAGGCGAACCTGCAGGTCGTGCCGGCGAAGTGGGCCGCCAAAGCCTACACAGTGGCTTTCAAAGCGCGAACTGCGCAGTTGGCGTACACCGGTTGCTCCGATGTGCTGAACATTTTCACCTTCCATATTGAGGCGGATGCTGGTGATGTTGGCGCCGTCTCCCAGAGTGAACTCCGTGACGGTGTTCACCATGACGGGCTCATCGCCGCTGGAGATATACTCCTCCACCAGGGTGATCTGGCTGTGGCGCCCGGCATCCACGAATATGCGGGGATACGCGGAACCACTGGCATCGGCGTTGACTTCGTGGACGATGAACAACGGCTGGTCCAGCACGGCATCCGGCCTCAGGCGGATCAGCAGGCCGTCCTCGAAGCGGGCGGAGTTGAGCCGGGCCATCTGCACGGCGCCCTTGTCCGAAGAGTTGTCCAGCGTGCTGTCCATGCGATCCGCCAGGCTGGCGGCCTCGTCGTCATCCAGGTCGCCAAAGCGTTCAATGGTGATGCCGTCCAGATCCGGGTAATCGCTGGCTTCCGGCAGCATTACGCCATTCAGGAAGGCCACTTTATAGCCAGGTACTGCCAGTCCGCTGCCGGTTTTGCCATCGGCGGGCAGCGAAATGGCCATGTCGTCGGTCAGTTTCAGGTACTTGCTGGAGTACTTCCAGTTTTCCGTTTTGCGGGTCGGCAGTGGCATGTCCACCAGTGCTGTACCCCTTTGTTTACGCAGCGCCAGCAGCGGCTCAGGCAGGGATTGCCCGGCCGGATGAAGGAACGCGGCGGAAAGTGTTGGTGCTGGTTTCATTCCGCTCTCCCTCAATTGACTGAGTTGGCTGCCGCTTCTTCGTCATCTTTGATGCCGAGCCAGCCGTAACCGCGTTCTTCCAGTTCCAGGGCCAGTTCACGGCCACCGGACTTGACGATTTTGCCGCCGGCCAGCACGTGAACGTGATCCGGCACGATGTGGTTCAGCAGGCGCTGGTAGTGGGTCACCATCAGGATGGCCCGGTCTTCAGCGCGCAGGGCGTTGACGCCGTTGGAAACAACCTGAAGGGCATCGATATCGAGACCGGAATCGGTTTCGTCCAGGATTGCCAGCTTCGGTTGCAGCAGTAGGGCCTGCATGATCTCGTTGCGCTTTTTCTCGCCGCCGGAGAAGCCTTCGTTAACGCCGCGCTTGAGGAAGGCCGGGTCCAGATCGACCTGCTTGGACACTTCCTTCGCCAGCTTCATGAACTCAGCGGCGTTCATTTCGGCCTCACCCTTGTGATGGCGCATGGCGTTCACAGCGGTGCGCAGGAACTGCAGGTTGCTGACGCCCGGAATTTCCACCGGGTACTGGAACGCCAGGAAGATGCCTTCACGGGCACGCTCCTCGGTTTCCAGGTCCAGCAGGTTTTCGCCGTTCAGAGTGATTTCACCCTCCGTGATTTCAAATGCCTCGTTACCTGCCAGCACCTGGGACAGGGTACTCTTACCAGAGCCGTTGGGGCCCATGATGGCGTGAACTTCCCCGGCCTTGATTTCCAGGTTGATGCCCTTGAGGATTTCCTTGCCCTCAACGGAGGCGTGCAGGTTCTTGATACTGAGCATTTGTCGGGTTCTCTCTTCTCTAAACTGTATGAATTCGTTTATCTGCCGGTGTGTGCGGGCCGCTGTTAACCAACGGAGCCTTCAAGGCTCACTTCCAGCAGCTTGCCGGCTTCGACCGCAAATTCCATCGGGAGCTCTTTGAAGACTTCTTTACAGAAGCCGTTCACGATCATGGAAACCGCCTGTTCTGGATCAATGCCACGCTGACGGCAGAGGAACATCTGCTCGTCGCTGACCTTGGAGGTGGTGGCCTCATGCTCGACAATGGCGGATTTGTTCTTGCTCTCGATATACGGGAACGTGTGGGCACCGCAGCGGTCGCCAATCAGCAGCGAATCACACTGGGTAAAGTTGCGGGCGCCTTCCGCGCCGGGGCCGAATTTCACCAGGCCGCGGTAGGCGTTGGAGCTTTTACCCGCGGAAATGCCCTTGGAGATGATGGTGCTGGAGGTGTTCTTGCCCAGGTGAATCATCTTGGTGCCGGTGTCGGCCTGTTGATGGTTGTGAGTCAGTGCGACCGAGTAGAACTCGCCAACGCTGTTATCACCACGCAGGACACAGCT
This sequence comes from Marinobacter sp., assembly GCA_022014155.1. Classification (GTDB taxonomy): domain Bacteria; phylum Pseudomonadota; class Gammaproteobacteria; order Pseudomonadales; family Oleiphilaceae; genus Marinobacter. Next base: position 17,579 of record JAKLLS010000071.1, read on the forward strand.
GGGATATTTCCAGGTCACTGCGGAGCCGGTTTCAACCTGGGTCCAGGAGATCTTGGAGTTCTTGCCAAGGCAGGCGCCGCGCTTGGTCACGAAGTTGAAGATGCCGCCCTTGCCATTTTCATCGCCCGGGTACCAGTTCTGTACCGTGGAATACTTGATCTGGGCATCGTCGAGGGCAACCAGTTCGACCACCGCAGCGTGCAGCTGGTTTTCGTCACGCATGGGCGCGGTGCAACCTTCCAGGTAGCTGACATAGCTGCTGTCTTCAGCAATGATCAGCGTGCGTTCGAACTGGCCGGTGTTGGCCGCGTTAATTCGGAAGTAAGTGGACAGCTCCATGGGGCAGCGTACGCCCTTGGGCACATATACGAAGGTGCCGTCGGAGAACACCGCCGAGTTCAGAGCGGCAAAGAAGTTGTCGCCGTGGGGCACGACCGAGCCCAGATACTTCTGCACCAGTTCCGGATAATCCTGGATGGCCTCGGAAATGGAGCAGAAAATCACCCCGGCTTTGGCCAGCGGTTCTTTGAAGGTGGTGGCGACGGATACCGAGTCAAATACGGCATCAACGGCAACGCCAGCCAGCTTTTCACGCTCGTGCAGCGGAATTCCCAGTTTCTCGTAGGTTTTCAGCAGTTCCGGATCCACTTCGTCCAGGCTCTGGGGCATGTCTTCCTTGCGCTTGGGCGCGGAGTAGTAGGAGATCGAGTTATAGTCGATCTTCGGGTAGCCCACGTGAGCCCAGTTGGGCTCATCCATTTCCAGCCAGCGACGATAGGATTTCAGGCGCCACTCCAGCATCCATTCCGGTTCTTTCTTGATCCCGGAAAGGCGGGCGATAACGTCTTCATTCAGTCCGGGCTCGAAGGTATCGGATTCGATGTCTGTTACGAATCCGTGTTCGTATTCCCGTTTGATCAGCTCGTTCACCTCTTGGTCGGTGGTCGCCA
>JAKLLS010000213.1 GCA_022014155.1 Marinobacter sp.
CTCACCCGCTTCGACCACCCGATTTACCTGGGTTTCATTGCTGGCGTTGAAAAATACGGTAAGGAAATGCTGGCGTTTTCTTCGGAAACATCCGAAACCGGCCAGTACCTCCAGTACGGCAAAGAACCTCTGTTCCTGAACATTGGCGGCGCAACCCCACTCTGGCGAGGCATTTCCGGTGGTTTCTCGGTTCGCGTGACACTTGAATCCACCGCACAACTGGACGCAGTATCCACCTTGGGTGGTGAAACCAGCCGCGAGCGACTCTCGGTGAATGCCGAACCATCCATGAAGTCCATTCTTGGTACAACCATCAAATGGGGCGACACCCTGTGCCCGGACAGCGACTGCTTCCTGGATGGCTGGGAGAGCGCGTTCACCTATCGCACACGGTCATCGGCCTCAACTTCCGTTAACTCCAACATCATTGTGACCCAGACGATCCCGGATCCGGGCCTCAGCCTGGCCGTAGCAACCATCGATTCATTCCAACCGGAAACGCTTGGTTTTGGCACCCAGTACAAAGGCGACGGCTGGCGTGTTGGCGGCAGCATCGAGCAACAGAACTGGTCTGAACTGGAAGATGAGTTTGGCCGCGACACCATCCGCGATCAGGAGAATGTCAGTTCCGGCGACCGCATCCGCTTTGACGACGTACTGATCCCACGCATTGGCGCGGAGTATGAGCTTGGTCAGCACTTTGCCATTCGCGGTGGCCTGGCTTACGAAGAATCCCCTCTGAAAACCACCCGTAATCCGGAACTGAACTATCTGGATACCGACAAAATTGTAGCCGGCCTTGGCATCAGTGCGACCTACAACCGCACCCGTCTGCTCGCCTACCCTGTACGTCTGGACATTGGTTACCAGTACCAGCAGTTGCAGGAACGGGATTTCACCATCGTCGACTTTGACGGCAACGAGCAGGAAGCCACAGCCGATGGCGATGTCCATGTAATCAGCGGTTCCATTACCCTGAAGTTCTGATAAGAGGTCTGCCATGAACTACAAAAATACACTGGCACTATTACCCGCTGCCATCCTTGCTGCCTGCGGCGGCGGGGATGGACAATCAATTAACGAACCGCGGACACCGGGCTCAGTCGTTTACTCTTACCCATCCGATGGACAGGGTGAAGTCAGCCCGAAATCCGATCTGGTATTGCGCTTCTCCCATGCCCTCTCTGACGAGGATATTGCCAGCAAAATTCGCGTCGTCGGCGGTGGCAGCGAGGTCGCCTTTTCAACAGAAAGCGTAGACGGCAACCGAAGCCTGAAAATCTCCCCGCAGGGAGAACTGGCCCCCGGCACCGAGTACACCATTGAGTTTGCCGAAGGCCTGCTGGCCGAGGGCAACCGCATTATCCAGACACCCAACGCCGTTGGTGCAGCGGGCGTGCAGTTCTCCACCCGTGGGGCCCTCAGCGGCATTGCAGGACTCGACAACCTGAGCAGCAGCTTCGAAGTGGCGGAAATGATTCCGGCCCCTGGCGCGACATTCCTGCCCATGGACATTTCCACCTTCCGCCTGCGCCTGACCCAACCGGTGCATCCCGAGTGGAAGGAACTGGGTGGCGTTATCGAGATAACCGACAGTAACGGTGAGCAGGTACCCGCCACTGTTCTGGTCAAGGGCCGCCTGGTCACCATCGATCCCTGCATTCCCGATACGCCGGAGCTGTGTGGTCGGGATGATGACTTCCTGACCCCGGGTGAAACCTACACGGTTTCCATCAGAAACCTGCCCGGTATTAATGGCGGCATGCTGGGTAACTTCAGTGAAGAAATCACGCCACGAGATACCGGTCCGAGAGTGGTTCTGTTCCAGGAAGTCATCGACTCTGGCCTGAACGCTGGCAGCACCGAAAGCGACGCCCGCCGCTCAAAGCTGAACGGCCAGATCATTAACGGCGTCACCCTGAACTCCGTTCTCCAAGGCATAGCGGGTCCCTCTCAGCAGACTGGCGGCCTGTTTGCCGAACTGGCATTTGCACCCGCCTTTGAGGCCGACGAGCCCCTGCCCCTGCGCGTCCCAAAAGGCAGCCTGCTGAACAGCAGCAGCCTGGAAGTCCGCGTCAATGGCACCGTACCTATTATTGATCCGGAAACCGGCAACATTCAGCAGACCGGCAACATTAAGGTCACCATGCTGTCCGATGCCACCGGCTACCTGATGCCCAACCCCTACACCGACGACCTGAGCGCTCCGCGCCACGTCAAGCTGTTCATGGACGTATCCATGAACACGGTGGCGGCGCAGCCCAATGCCTCTCTGTCCCAGGACCTGCTGGGCGTTGAGCTGACCGGCATCGCCCTTGTCGAGGACGGCGTGCTAACCATAGATGCCATCGGCATGGTCGAGCCCAACCTGCTGGGCCAGGAATTCACCGACTCCACCATCGCATTCCGCATCGAGGCAGCCACCGACTCCACCTCACAGCTGGATGCGGCCGATCAGCGGGACGAAGAGCTGCAAGATCTGACCGGACCGCAACTGGTCAGCTGGATGCCCGGCCCCGTGGATGCGTCTCCTGCTACCCGACAGGACATGCAGCGTCCGGGTGACCCGGTGGTGCTGAACTTTGATGAGCCTCTGGCCCACGATTCGGTTCCGGGAAATGTCACGCTCTCAAGCAGCGAAGGTGATGTCGCCAACCTGAACACCAAAGTTGACGGTACCGTGCTGGTGATCAATCCGGAAGGTGGCCTGAAGCATGGGGTGGACTACACCGTGAACATTAACGGTGTAACCGATATTTCAGGTAACCCTGCCAATGTTCCGGCGCTGACATTTAGTTTGCCTGAATCCGACACGACACCTGTCTCCCCTATTGCCGTCACCACCTATCCAGGTTTTCCTTGTCTCACCGTGGGGGTAAACCTGACCGATAATAGCCATGGCTACTGCCTGGACAAGCCCGCCGCAGATGCCGGCAACGACCCCAACGCAGCCCGTGGCGACGAACTGCCGGTCACTCAACTTCCTCTGAGTCGTCCCATTGTTGTGGTGTTCTCCCAGCCAATGAACACCGACTCCATTGTCCTGGGTGAAACCTTTAAGGTTGAGATGGTTGATGAGACCGGCACTGCCACAGCAGACGTCAGTGGTCGACTGGAAAAAAACGTCAACCGTGTTCGCTTCTATCCTGACCAGCCATGGACTCCCGAGCAAGCGTACCGTTATACACTGGTATCCCAGCAGGATGGCGATTGCAGCAACTCAATCTGTTCCCAGACCGGAGCGCCTCTTCAGACGGATGCCCTGGCCGGCGCTCTGGACGCTGGTGGCGCCCCCATGGAGATTTACTTCCGTGGCATAACATCCACTGCCAGCGTTTTCACACCATTGCGAAACCTGCCGGCACGGGACGTGAACGCCAACTTTGCCATCGACGGCAATGAGCCCGCGGCCTTCCCCGCAGAGCCCGTTGATCCCGCTAATAATGACGATGGATTCAAGCCGTCTGCGAATGCGGCCAAGCTGCGCACCAATGGCAAGCCGTTTATTCTGACCCAAGATGGCGAGAGCAACGTAGGCTGCGAAGTAGGCCTAGAGTGCTCTGAGGACAAGTTCATCTACCAGACCGGCGGCCTGAACACCGAAGTGGTTGGCCCGGTGGACCCGGACGATCCAAGCAAAGGCGTTCGGATACTGCTGTATCCGACCATGCTGATCGCGACCTCCATCGACGTTTATCTCAAAGCTGAAGATACGGATCTGGTGGCAAACACTCTTCTTCCACCTGATCAGCCGCAGCGTACCGGTCCACAAATGCTGCGGATGCGTTACGCCGATCTGGACGGTGATGGAAACCGTACCGATCTGATTCCAGGTGTGATCCGCGAAACCGAAGACGGTCCGGTATTCAGCACCTCCGCCGATCTGCTGCTGGATGCTCCCGGCCTGGAACTGCCCATGGCCGACGTTCTTGAGCATAATCTGTTCAGCTATGAGCTCTCACTCAATCTGGAAGGTCCCATCACCTTCTTTGATGATGGCCGTATGGAGATCGACCAATACAACACCAACGAAGTAGAGCTGACCGTAGTAGTAGAAATCACAGATCCGGCGCTCGAGGGTACTGTTGACTTCCTTGCCTGCCTGGCCAATCTTGCGGACTGCCTTGCCGAAGGCGGAACCGACAATGAAGGCGCAGTGGTGATCCCCTTACGTATTCCTAGGGATGGCATTTATCTCAGCTTCCTCTCCAACCCAATCAAGGAGATCCCGGAAGAGTATTAATCTCCAGACTCACCCCAGGTCAGCCTTCGGGCTGGCCTTTTTTTATGGCCGCTTGCCAGATCAGACTTTTCCCCTCGCTCACGTTTCCTGCTAATCTGGTTGTCTGTTGAAACCAACTCCATTACTCCGATAGGTAGGCGAGCAGGGTATTCCGGAACCGTGCGGAGCCATGGGTGGAGCGCAAAGCGCTTCACGGGCAAGCCATGGATGGCTTGGCCAGGACCTTTAGCGCGACGCAGGAGCAATAAGCGCTAAAGGGCGGAGCCGAGCGTACAGGGA
>JAKLLS010000214.1 GCA_022014155.1 Marinobacter sp.
AAGAGCCAGGATGGGTCTGATCATAGGTATCGCCCTGTTGTTATTGTTGGAGCGTTAGTGAAACTTATGCCCTCACTTGGGGCATTTCACAGGCAGTGTAAGCAACAGGGAACGGCAGCCGCGTCATACGGCTGCCGTTTTTTCGGGGGTGAGTAAGGGGGGAGTACCTAGTAAATCAGACCGAGGACAGATTACGTGCCGTAATCTCAACGATCCTCTGCCTTGCCTCTCTGCTCGCCCAGGCGGAATGCGGAGTAATAATCAGGTTGGGAATATCGTCCGCCAGCAGCGGATTGCCATGGCGCGGAGGTTCCTGTGTCAGCACGTCAAAACCGGCACCGCCAATCGTCCCGGCCCGCAGGGCATCTGCCAGCGCCTGTTCGTCCACCAGACCACCCCGGCTGGTGTTGATCAGCAGTGCGTGCCTTTTCATCATCTCCAGCTCCCTGGCACCGATCATGTTCCGGGTATCGTTGGTCAGCAGGCAGTGAAGCGACAATACATCCACCTGCGGCAGCAACTCGTCCAGCGGTATCCGCGGATAACCATCCACCTCGCCCCGCTCCTGTCCGGGGCGTGCAGCCAGCAGAATTTTCATACCAAAAGCCCTGGCCCGCTCCGCAACCCCCTGGCCCAGATCACCATAACCAACAATCCCCAGGGTCCGCCCTTCCAGCTCCATAATCGGGTGATCCATCAGGCAGAACATCGAACTTTGCCCCCAACGCCCGGCCCGCACATCCCTATCGTAGTCCAGCAATCGCGTGGCCAGTGCCAGCATCAGCGCCATGGTGTGCTGAGCCACGGTGGAGCGACCGTAGTTGGTGACATTCATCACCTGGATACCATGCTCTTTGGCAGCGGTTTGGTCGATATTATTGAGCCCGGTCGCCACCACGGCTATGGTTTTAAGGTCCGGGCAGGCCTCAAAGTGTTCGCGGTTGAGCACAACCTTGTTCACTATCACGGTATCGAAGCCACGAATCCGTTCAAGCACCTGTTCCGGTGCTGTCCGTTCGTGCTTTACGAGGCCCCCGGCAACGATTTCAATGGGCGTCAGGTCGACGTCGTTTCCGAGCGTATCAGCATCGAGGAAAACCGCTTTCATTCGTTTCTCCTTAACCAAGAAAGGCACAGATTAGGATAGACTGAGTAAAACCTCCAATTGTAAGGATGGGTAGACGATGGAACATGCATTCTGGCACGAGCGCTGGGCAAAGAAGGAAATAGGCTTCCACGAAGGGACCATCAACAGCTATCTTCACGACCACTGGCCTGAGCTGGCGGGCGACGGCACGCCGGCGGTGCTCATTCCGCTCTGCGGCAAGGCCCACGATATGTGGTGGCTGCACGATCGCGGCCATCCGATCATCGGTGTGGAGCTCAGCGACATCGCCTGCAAGGACTTTTTTGAGGAAGCCGGCGAGAAAGCCATGGTTCGGCCGGGCGAGCCGTTCACCCGTTTCAAGCACGACAATCTGGAGCTCTGGTGCGGCGATTTTTTCCAGCTGGTCCCCGATGACCTGAAACACATCCGCCTGGTCTACGACCGCGCCGCCCTGATCGCCCTGCCCCCGAAAATGCGCAAGGAATATGTCGAGCACCTGACGGCCGTCATCCCCGACGGTACCCGAATCCTGCTGATCACTCTGGACTACGACACCGAGATCAAGGGGCCGCCGTTCAACGTCAGCGACGAGGAGGTTCGGGAGCTGTATTCCGATGACTACGACATCGAACATATCCTGACCAACACGCTGGCCAAGGACCATCCGTTTACCAAGCGGAAGGGGCTGGCCGGGGCTACTGAGAGTGTGTTTCGGCTGGTTAAGCGGTAGGCCTATTGGGGGATCGGCGGCTACGGGGGGTACCCTTTTTTAAAATGGCCGCTTTAACTCGCTTCGCTCAGACAGGCGGTCATTTGAAAAAAGGGTACCCCCCATATCCGCCTCGTCTGACTGACTACGTTTACCCGGTGTAACTGACTCTTTACGACTGTGTGTTGCCGTGGAGCCGCCCACAACACTTGCCGCAACTCCAACCCCCATTTTTTTTCTTCTACCGGTCTCCCCCTTGAGTTTGTGGGAGTGTGGGGGAGGTCTTTTTTTCAAAACACCGCCTGTCTGAGCGAAGCGAGTTCAAGCGGAGTTTTGAAAAAAAGACCTCCCCCATGCTCCCTCCCCCCAAACCCAAAAACCAAACCAAAAGCAACACAAATTAATGAACCGAAACCATAAATAGGCTGTCCAAGTTTCCGAGCGTGGACTAAGCTCTAGGTAACCAAACCGAATTCGGCCGCGCACCGTAAATCGGTTTGAAGTATCCATTTCTTCCACTAATAACCAGACACACCGCCCAGCTTGGCGGAGCCAACTGCAACGGGGACATTGCGTGAACTGAAAGCTGAAGAACAGCGAGCGAGGGGCCATCTATGAGCATTGTGCAGCACTTCAAAGACCGGTATGAATCAACTCAGGAGGAGGAATACTCCCTTGAGGAATACCTGGAGATCTGCAAAAAGGACCCAACGGCATACGCCACTGCCGCGGAGAGGATGTTACTGGCCATTGGCGAGCCAGAGTTAGTCGACACGTCCCGTGACTCCCGGCTGTCACGCATATTTTCCAACAAGGTTATCAAACGCTATCCCGAATTCTCCGACTTCTACGGCATGGAAGACGCCGTGGAGAACATTGTGTCCTTCTTCCGGCATGCCGCTCAGGGGCTGGAGGAGAAGAAACAGATTCTCTATCTGCTGGGTCCGGTCGGTGGCGGTAAATCTTCACTGGCGGAGAAACTCAAGTTTCTGATGCAGAAAGTGCCCTTCTATGCCATCAAGGGCTCGCCAGTGAACGAGTCCCCACTGGGCCTGTTTGATCCGGACGAGGATGGACCGATTCTGGAGGAAGAGTACAACATTCCCCTGCGGTATTTTCAGAACATCATGTCGCCCTGGGCGGTCAAACGCCTGCACGAATACGGCGGTGACATTGGCAAGTTCAAGGTGGTAAAGAAATATCCTTCGGTACTCGACCAGATTGGTGTTTCCAAGACCGAACCCGGTGATGACAACAACCAGGATATTTCCGCTCTGGTGGGCAAGGTGAATATCCGCATGCTGGAGGATTTCTCCCAGGACGATCCGGACGCCTACAGCTTCAGCGGCGGCCTGTGCCGGGCCAACCAGGGGCTGTTGGAGTTTGTGGAGATGTTCAAGGCGCCCATCAAGGTACTCCACCCTCTGCTGACAGCAACCCAGGAGGGTAACTACAACACCACCGAGGGTATGGGATCGGTACCGTTTGACGGCATTATCCTGGCCCACTCCAACGAATCCGAGTGGCAGACCTTCCGCAACAACAAGCACAACGAAGCGTTCCTTGACCGGGTGTACATCGTCAAGGTGCCCTATTGTGTGCGGGTATCGGAAGAGATCGAGATCTACAAGAAGTTGCTCAAGAACAGTTCACTCGCCGGCGCGCCCTGTGCACCGGATACCCTGGATATGCTGGCCCAGTTCTCGGTGCTGTCGCGGATCAAAGAGCCGGAGAACTCCAGCATCTTTTCCAAGATGCGGGTATACGACGGCCAGAACATCAAGGACACCGACCCGAAAGCAAAATCCATTCAGGAGTACCGGGATGCTGCGGGGGTCAATGAGGGCATGGACGGTCTCTCTACCCGCTTTGCCTTCAAGATTTTGTCCAAGGTGTTCAACTTCGACACCTCAGAAGTGGCGGCCAACCCGGTCCATCTGCTGTATGTCCTGGAGAAACAGATTGAGCAGGAGCAATTCCAGCCGGAAACCCAGGAGCGCTATCTGCGCTTCATCAAGGAATTCCTGGCGCCACACTACGTCCAGTTCATCGGCAAGGAAATCCAGACCGCGTATCTGGAAAGCTACAGCGAATATGGTCAGAACCTGTTCGATCGCTATGTGACCTATGCCGACTTCTGGATTCAGGACCAGGAATACCGGGATCCGGAAACTGGCGAAATTCTCGACCGCTCTGCTATCAACGACGAGTTGGAGAAAATCGAGAAACCGGCTGGCATCAGCAACCCGAAGGACTTCCGCAACGAAGTGGTCAACTTCGTGTTGCGGGCACGGGCAAACAATCAGGGCCGCAACCCCTCATGGCTCAGCTATGAAAAGCTGCGCAGCGTGATTGAGAAGAAAATGTTCTCCAATACCGAGGATTTGCTGCCGGTTATTTCCTTCAACCCGAAAGCCAGCCAGGAAGATCAGAAGAAGCACAAGCAGTTCGTCGAGCGTATGGTCGATCGAGGCTACACGGAGAAACAGGTACGGCTGCTGGCCGAATGGTATCTGCGCGTCCGTAAGTCTCACTAATTCAGTGAACGCTCACTGAACTGGAGTAAAACTATGGGTATGACCCACATAGTCGACCGCCGCCTGAACGGTAAAAACAAGAGCGCAGTGAACCGGGA
>JAKLLS010000072.1 GCA_022014155.1 Marinobacter sp.
GCGCTTCGAGCCCGAGAGTTTCTTTCAGGCCAAACATGATATTCATGTTCTGCACGGCTTGGCCCGCTGCCCCTTTCACCAGGTTATCGATGACAGAAGATACGATGACCACATTGCTGTTTTCCTGGCGATGCAGCGCAATCCGGCAATGGTTAGCGCCCCGCACACTCCGGGTTTCCGGATGACTGCCGAAAGGCATGACGTCCACAAACGGCTCATCCCGGAAGCGGTGTTCATAAAGTGACTGCAACTGGTCAAAATCCTCAGGATTGGTCAGCTCGGCGTACAGGGTCGCCTCGATACCACGAACCATAGGAACCAGGTGGGGCACAAATGTAATTCCCACATCTCTCCCAGCTGCGAGGCTGAGCCCCTGTCGAATCTCCGGCAAATGGCGGTGGCCCGACGCGCCATAGGCCTTGAAGCTCTCGCCAACCTCGCCATGAAGCATACCGATCTTACCCTGGCGGCCTGCGCCACTGGCACCGGATTTGGCATCGGCAATCAGCCTCGACGGATCAACCAGATTATTTTCCAGCAGGGGCAGGAAGCCCAACTGGACAGCGGTCGGGTAACAGCCGGGGTTAGCCACCAGTTGCGCACCGCGCACTTCCTCGCGCACCACTTCAGGAAGACCGTAGACAGCCTTTGCAGCCCACTCCGGGCTCTCATGAGCCATGCCATACCAGTTGGCCCAGACATCCAGGTCACGCAGGCGGAAGTCTGCCGACAGGTCCACAACCCGGGTTCCAGCCGCCATCAGCTCCGGCATCATGCGCATGGCGACCCCGTGAGGTGTGGCGAAGAACACCAGGTCACACGCGGCAAGGGTGTCCAGATCCGGCTCGGAAAACGCCAGGTCATAGTGGCCACGAAGGTTTGGATACATATCCGCTACTGGCAGGCCAGCCTCCGAGCGGGAGGTAATACAGCTCACCGTCGCCTCCGGATGAACCGCCAGAATTCTCAGAAGCTCCACACCGGTATACCCGGTTCCACCTACAATGCCTACTTTTATCACCTGTTACTCCAGCTCCGCTCGGTTTCGTAAAATAAGAGTCATGTTCTACCCACTAGTCTAACATGATAAACCAACGACTTATTGCAGCCCGACAGGCGACCGTTACAATAACCATACGATCCACCCACAACCGGAACTCCGGCGTTCATGCGAAAGATCTGGCACCAGATTACCGAGAACCTGATTCCCGTCTTCCGTCGCAGGCTCTCCGGCGTGGATGCTCTTCCGCAACTGGCTGTGCTCGGCCTGCTTTCGGGGCTGATCACCGGTGGCGTCATCCTGGTATTCCGCCTTGCCATCGAATGGCCCCTCGAATACTTCCTGCCGGGAGACGGATCAGAATCCTTTGAGGAACTGGATCTTCTGACTCGGGGCCTGCTACCTCTGGCAGGGGCACTGGGCCTCGGCCTGTTTCTTCATCGTCTGGCCACGCACGACCGCAAGGTCGGCATTGTCCATATCATGGAGCGCCTCAACTACCATCAGGGCTATATTTCAGTCCGCAGCGCCGCTGTCCAGTTTATCACTGGCGTTACCACGGTCATCACCGGACAGTCTGCCGGCCGGGAAGGACCAGCGGTGCACCTTGGCGCTGCCTTCTCCAGCCTGATGGGCCAGTGGATGAGGCTCCCCAACAACAGCATTCGGACCCTTGTTGCCTGCGGTTGTGCCGCTGCGATCTCCGCCTCCTTCAACACCCCGATTTCGGGCGTCATCTTCGCCATGGAGGTGGTGATGATGGAGTACACCATTGCCGGATTTACCCCGATCATTCTCGCCGCGGTGAGTGCGGCCATCGTAACCCAGGCCATCTACGGCTCAGAACCGGCGTTCAGCGTGCCGGCACTGACCATGAACTCTCTCGTAGAGATCCCCTGGATTCTGGCCATCGCCGTGATTATCGGGGTCGCCGCCGCGCTCTTCATCCACCTCGTGGACACCATGGGCCGCTACCACCACCGACCGGTGCTGCTGCGCGTTGCTTTTTGCGGACTATTGATGGTGCCGTTTGCCCTGTTCATTCCGGAAGTGATGGGTATTGGCTATGACACCGTAGACCTGGCCATCCACGGCCATCTGGCATTCTGGCTTCTACTCGGAGCCGGCATCGCCAAGCTGGTCATTACGTCGCTTACCATTGGCTTGGGCATGCCCAGCGGTGTCATCGGCCCCACAATTTTCATGGGCGCCACCCTGGGCGGCGCCATGGGCCTCATTGGCGCCCAGATCGCGCCGGACATAGCATCGTCCGTCGGCTTCTACGCCATGCTTGGCATGGGTGCGATGATGGGAGCGGTGCTGCAGGCGCCACTGGCAGCCCTGATGGCATTGATGGAACTCACCCGTAACCCCCACATCATGCTGCCAGGGATGCTGATCATCACAACCGCCAGCCTCGTCACCAGCGAACTCTTTGGCAAAAAGTCACTGTTTCTTACCATATTGAAAAGCCAAGGGTTGAGTTACCAGAACTCCCCTGTCATTCAGGCCCTGCGTCGGGTCTCGGTGGGCGCCATCATGGATCGCAATATATTACGTACGGAAAGGCACCTGACGACAGAAGCCGCCCGAAAGATACTCAAGGCCGAGCCTAAGTGGCTGGTCGTCGAGGGCAGCAACGGGCCAACAGCCCTACTACCCGCCGTAGACCTCGCCCGCTATCTTGAAGACGCGGAGGAGTTGGCCGCGGAAAAAGGAACCGAACCGGCGGACACCGTCGACCTGGTGGAGATTCCGGCCAACCGCCGGGATATTGCTCCGGTGCAATACCAGGCCACTCTCGAGGAAGCGCTGAACGTCTTTGACAGTACCAACGTGGAAGCGCTGTATGTCCAACGCCACGTTGCCCCCATGATCCAGCGGGTGTACGGCATCGTGCTGAAATCCGACATAGAAAGCTATTACCAATACCGACGGAGTTAAGCGATGCTCTGGGTTAAAGCCCTCCATATCATTTCTATGGTGTGCTGGTTCGCCGGCATTTTCTACCTGCCACGACTGTTCGTGTATCACGCTGCCTGCGAGGACCGGCCTGGTCGAGAACGCTTCAAGATCATGGAGCGCAAACTTTACCGGGGCATAACGACCCCTTCCATGATTGCCACGCTCGTTTTTGGCATCTGGCTGATCAGTTACAATGCGGCCGGCTATTTCAGCCAGGGCTGGATGCATGCCAAACTGGCACTGGTGGCGCTTTTGATCGCCTACCATTTCTACTGCGGACACCTGGTGAAGGTATTCCGGGATGACCGGAATACCCGCGGCCACGTGTTCTACCGCTGGCTTAACGAGTTACCGGTACTGGTACTGGTGGCTGTCGTGATCCTGGCCGTTGTCAAACCATTCTGAGGAGCTGAGCCATAAAACGTCACACCCGCCCCCAAGTATTGATCCTGTCCGGCCTTGACCCGTCAGGTGGTGCCGGAATACAAGCCGATATTCAGGCCGTAACGGCGTTGGGCTGCCATCCCCTGCCTGTGCTGACCTGCCTAACGGTCCAGGATACGCGCAATGTCTACGGCGCCAGCGCGGTGGATGCTGAATTGATTCGCCAGCAACTGGACTGCGTTGCAGCCGACGCTCCCATTCATGCCGTAAAAACCGGCGCCCTGGGCAATGCCGACGTGGTGGACGTTCTGGTGGAATTCCTCGACAAGCACCCGGACATTCCTGTCATCACCGATCCGGTCATCAAGGCCGCCGGTGGCGGCGACCTGGCGGATGAAGCCCTTATCCGGGCGATGAAGGAACGCCTGTTCAGCCGCGCCGAAATGATTACCCCTAACGGAATTGAGCTGGCCCTGCTTGGCAATTGCGAAGATCCCGCCGAGGCCGCCCGCTTGCTGATGGCAGCCGGGTGTCAATCGGTGCTGGCCACGGGCGGTCACGGAGAGGGGCCGCAGATAACCAATACCCTCTACGCCCGGGAGGCCGCCCCCCTTTACTGGCATATAGAGCGGGTAGGCGGGGAATATCATGGCACCGGCTGTACCCTGGCCGCAGCCATCTCTGCCGGTCGTGCACAGGGACTATCACCACGGGCGGCCATTTCCCAGGCTCAGAACTTTGTTAACCACGCCATTCTCCATGCCCTGGAGGTTGGTCGCGGCCAACCGGTACCGGATCGTGGCATTCCGTGGGAACATTGATCTCATGACAGCTGCAGCATTTCCCAAAGGCCTCGCGCCGGGCCTTTATGCCATAACCGACAGCAATCTGCTGCCTGACGATAAACTGCTGCCGGCGGTGGAGGCCTCGCTGAGAGGGGGTGCGGTGCTGATCCAGTACCGTGACAAATCCAGTTCAGCGGCTACACGACTGACTCAGGCCCGCAACCTGGTCGCCGCCTGCCGCAATGCAGGCGTCCCGCTGATCATCAATGACGATCCCGAACTGGCGCAGCGAGTGGGTGCGGATGGTGTCCACCTGGGCCAGAGCGATAGCTCGCTCGTTAATGCCAGACAACGGTTGGGAGAAGATGCCATCATTGGTGCGACTTGCCATGGCGATCTGACGCTGGCCGCAAAAGCAACCGGGGAAGGGGCGGACTATCTCGCCTTCGGACGCTTTTTCGGGTCTGGCACCAAGCCCGATGCGCCACCTGCGGAGTTATCGGTCCTGGCGGAAGCCCGCCAGTACCAGCGGCCATTGACCGCTATCGGCGGCATTACCACCGGAAACGGGGGCAGTCTTATCCAGGCCGGGGCCGATATGCTTGCAGTGGTCGGCGACTTGTTCGGCGGCAACCCTGACTATACAGAACGACAAGCGCGCGAATTTGCGCGACTGTTCGCTGCCCACCACCCGCTGTTCCAGCCTCGGAAGAACATTCACGACACGTTTTCAAATCATCAGGAGCCTTGAACATGACTCACTCCGAAACCCTCTTTGCCGAGGCCCAGAAATATATTCCCGGCGGCGTTAACTCCCCCGTACGGGCGTTCAGGGGGGTCGGCGGCACGCCCATCTTCTTCAAGCATGCCGAAGGTGCCTATCTGTTCGATGAGGATGACCGCCGCTATATCGACTATATCGGTTCCTGGGGGCCGATGATCCTTGGCCACTCCAGCCAGCTGATCAAGGACGCGCTCCACGCCCAGGTAGACCTCGGCATCGGTTACGGCGCTCCGACTGCCATTGAAACCGAAATGGCCAAAAAAGTATGCGAATTGGTCCCTTCCATCGACCTGGTACGCATGGTGAACTCCGGTACCGAGGCAACCATGAGCGCCATTCGCCTTGCCCGCGGCTACACCGGTCGGGACAAGATCGTTAAGTTCGAGGGCTGCTACCACGGGCATGTGGATTCTCTGCTGGTAAAAGCCGGCTCAGGAGCCCTGACTCTCGGCGTGCCCAATTCTCCGGGCATCCCCGCCAGCCTGGCCGAACATACCCTGACGCTGACCTACAACGACATCGATAATGTGCGTGACACCTTCGCCAGGATGGGCGATGACATTGCCGCCATTATCGTCGAACCGGTGGCCGGCAACATGAACTGCATCCCCCCGGTACCAGGGTTCCTGGAAGCACTGCGGGAGGTTTGCGATGAACACGGTACCGTACTGATTTTTGATGAAGTGATGACCGGCTTCCGCGTCTCACTTGGCGGCGCCCAGGGCTACTACGGCGTCAAGCCGGATCTGACGGCGCTCGGCAAGGTCATAGGTGGCGGTCTGCCGGTTGGCGCCTTCGGTGGTAAACGGGAAATCATGGAGCATATTTCCCCACTTGGACCGGTATACCAGGCTGGTACCCTGAGCGGAAATCCGCTGGCCATGTGCGCAGGGCTGACCACTCTGAATGCCATTTCCGAACCAGGCTTCCACGACCGACTCACAGAAAAGACCGTGGCGGTGCGAGACGGCTTGAAGGCAGCAGCGGATGAAGCCGGCATTCCTCTCGCGGTTCAGAGTGCGGGCGCCATGTTTGGCTTCTTCTTCACTGACGCACCGGCCATCACCTGCTTTGACCAGGTCATGGCGTGTGATGTGGAACGCTTCAAGGCCTTCTTCCAGGGCATGCTGAAGGAAGGCGTTTATCTGGCCCCCTCCGCGTTTGAAGCCGGGTTTACCAGCGCCGCCCTGTCCCAGGATGATATTGAGCACACCATCGCAGCCGCCAAACGCGTCATGAAAACACTGTAAGCTCTGCCCCCGAATGACAAGCCTCCATTACTTGTCATTCGGGGCCCCGCTCGTGACCTCCCTCACAGTTCCAGCCCTTTCTGGCCAAAACACCCGCCCGAACATTGACTTGGCACCTACATGATCAAATTATGTGCAGATCTCATACGAGATGCTCAATCAAACAACAACAAATGTAGGTACAACAATGAAACAATGGCTCAAAGCAGCAACCATGCTGTGCATTCTGGCATGGTCCGCGCCGACCCTGGCGTGGTGGAACTCTACCCCATCCGACTATACCGATACCCGCTACCCGGTTGTTCTGGTACACGGTATGTTCGGTTTTGACTCCATAGCCGGTGTTGATTACTGGTACGGTGTGGCTGAAGATTTGCGTAAATACGGTGCTGATGTATACACCACGCAAGTACCGGCCCTGGACAGTACCATTGCCCGTGGTGAAGCACTACTGCCTCAGGTTGAGGCCATTGCGGCAGTACATGGCAAGGTCAATCTGGTCGGCCACAGCCACGGCGGCCCAACCGCCCGATATGTAGCCCAGGTCCGACCGGACCTGGTTGCGTCCGTCACGTCTGTGGGCTCGCCCCACAAGGGGTCGCCGGTTGCCGACCTGATTGTCGGCTCCCCAGCCGAAGGCCTGGGTGCAACACTGGGCAATGCACTGGGCGGACTCATTGATCTGTTGTCAGGCGGCGGCTACGACCAGGATATGAGCGCCAGCCTGTATTCACTAACAACCCAGGGAAGCGCTGAATTCAACAACTTTGCACCAGCTGGCGTTCCGCCTACCGCCTGCGGCGAGGGCGCGTATTCCGCCAACGGAGTGCGTTTCTATTCCTGGGGTGGCACAGGCGTTCTGACCAATGCCCTGGACGTGTCCGATGCCCTACTCGGCACCACCAGCCTCGCATTTGGATTCAGTGCCAATGATGGCCTGGTAGGCCGCTGCAGCAATCATTTCGGAAAAGTCATCCGGGATAATTACTTCATGAACCATCTGGATGAAGTAAACCAGACCCTGGGGCTGCACAGTCTGTTCGAGACCGACCCGAAGGCCGTTTTTCAGCAGCACGCCAACCGACTGAAAAACGCCGGGCTCTGACCGATTCCGATAACCGCGCCTGGTGACCTGCTACGCTGCCACCAGGCATTCAGAATACGCCTTCTATCCCAACCAGAGCCGTCTGGCGCCGGTAATCATAGCGGGCAAGGTTGCTCTGATTGTCCCGGAACATCCACTCACCACGCACCGACCATCGCGCACTCAGGATGTATTCCGTCAACAGAGTGCCCTGCGCACGCTGATCGACCCTGCGATCGATTTCCAAAACCCCTTGGGAATTGAACAGGCGATGAGGATCTGCGTACCGACTATACCGATAACTCCCCTCCACGCCGACATTCCAGCGCTGGGAAACCTTGTAACGGACCGCCAGCTCAACAAGATTGCGCTGTGGCGACAAACTGACAAACTGCTCTCCCGCCTCCAGGTCATCACGGGCATTCTGGTCCCAACGGTACTGGGCATCAACGCGCCAGTGAGTGAAATCCTTCCGACCTTTGAGGCGAGCCTGGTACCACTGACCATCATAAGCCTCAAAACCGTCCCCTCCCTCTACAACACCGGTAGACACAGACACCCGACAACGGGCCCCCGCGCCGACCACGGGACACTCATCTACTTGATAAGAGAGGTCCATACGATAGGTACGCTCAAGTGCTTCGGAATCAAACCAGGATTGACTGAGGCCGAGCGTCAAGCCAGCCCTGCCCGGCCCCAGTCTCTCCAGCCAACTGGCACCTATCTGAAGAAAGTCGGTATCAAAATCGGAATCCGAGGGGTACTGACGGGAGTATGCCGCGCTTTCCAGCCTGACAGTGGAAGTTTTGGCCTGATATACGTCTACCGATCCCGCCGCTAACAGTTCAGCAAAACCACCTTCCCGCCCCGAACTGCCTGACTCGGGGACACTGGCGATGTTGTCGTCGTAACCTCCGGCCAGCGAGACATAGGCCATCCAGGGAAGCGGTGAGGATTCAGGGGAGAGTTTCCGCTTGCCTTCCTGAAGCTGGATAGAGGCCAGGCCACGTATTTTCTCGGGAGCGGACTCGGACGCCGCACGATTAAACCAGAATCTGGCCCTATCAGGATTACCGGCAGCCTTGGCGACCAACCCCAGATTGTACTCCGCCAACGCCTGGCTGGAGGTTCCGAGCAAAGCAGAGAAGGCGTTAGTGGCAAGCTCGTATTCACCAAGCCGGTAATAGACAACCCCCAGATTGTACATCAGCGAGTTACTTTCGAGCCCCGCCGCCCGGGCAGCCTCAAAGGCCTTTCTGGCGGATTCAAGCTCTCCGTTCTGGAAATGCTCTATGCCTGCCGCCATCTGTGCCCTTGGGCCATCAGACGCAGCCACCGGATGAGATACGGTCGCTGTCAGCAACAAGCAAGACATGGTGAATAGCCGAACTGCAGCCTGCAAACAGATCTCTCCGGAGCCTGAGGGAAAACGTTCACCGACAAGTTGACATAATGTCAGTATCGCCAGCGCTACTCAGGAGAGTATAACAAGCAAAGGCAGGAGAAAAGTCCATCTACACGACGTACACACTGCATCGTGGCAGTCAGGATAGATTCGTTATAGTCAGGAGTTACAGCTCAACACCGTCGCTATCCAGCTGATCACTGGTACTATCCAGCAACTCACCGGCTTCGTCGAGCAGGTCGTCCGTGCCCGGCAAATCCGTTATATCGTCCTCGTCGGGCAATGAATCCAGAAGGTCGTCACTGCCGGGACGCTCCGAATCAATCAGTTCTCTTGCTTCGCTCGCCTTTTCAGAGGCCGACTCACCGATGTCCTGCCCTCGCTCCATGGCATCCAGCGCGGTCTCAATATCCGGACGCTCCGGACGAGCGGGTGTTTCCGGGATCATGGGCTCAGGCAGCTCGATCTCGCGAACCACTGAGTTGGTCAAGTCTTCGTCATCCACAACCATTCTCATGGTCACGTCCAGATCGTCCCTGGCCTGAGCCATTACTGGCCACGCCAGTAGCGCCACCAAGCACATCAGTGCCGGTTTTAACCACTGTCCGTCGTGCATTGTCATGATGCTGGCTCCGTATTATCTACCTTGGTCTGACCGGGAATAGCTGCCCTGAAGGTCTTCTGACGCTGGCCGTCGTCAATGTGGGCCACCAGATCACCAGCGCCAGGGAACAGCACCCTGAGAGGCAACGCCAACACATTCTCACCCTGTTCCAGATCGACTTTCCAGCTCAATTGCTGTCGGCCCGGGAACGTTGCCAGTTCAACATTGGCAGGCAGTTCCAGTGTCAGCGTAACGTCCTCAAGAGGCTGGCCAGAGCTGAAAGCCAGGCGCACGGTCTGTATCACCGGTTCGTTCACTGCCGGCGAAGGAGTGGCCAGGGATTCGTCAACTTCCGTCTGATTTGTCGCAATTGCAGGCTGCGACTGCTCAGAGCCAGGTTTCAATCCCACACCCAGGGCGATACCAAGAGCCATTGCCGCTGCAACAGCTCCTCCAACCACCGGTGTACTCCAGCCACGATGACCAGACTTGCCAGCGGCATTTGAGCGCGCAGCAGCCAGTATCCGAGTCTCGAAGTCCGGTGATGGATCCGGAATGTCGTAACGATCAGCAAAGGTCGACTGCAGCAACTTTTCATTGGTCAATCTTGTCGCACAGCGAGCACACTCCGCCACATGCTGTTCCACACGGGCAGCCTGTTCCACAGATAACTCACTTAACAGATAGGGAACCATGAGTTCCCGGCATTCATGACAAGACATATCCATCACCTCAATCTTTCACACGTCCAGTGTTTGAAAAAGGTTCCAGTTCCCTCTGCAATTTTTCCCGCAGGGCCGCGCGGCATCGGTGTAACCGGGATTTTACCGTTCCCAGGGGGATATCCAGAACCTCAGCGATGTCTTCCTGCCGCCAACCATCCACATCATGGAGCATGATCAGGGCGCGCTGATCCGGAGCCAGGGTAGCCATCACCTGATCCAGCGCCGGCCCGATCCGGCTGATATCCACCATCTCCTCCGGCCCAGCATCTTCCGATGCAAAACTGTCAAGGTAGGCAGATTGGTTTACGGAGTCTACCACTTCACTCAGGGGACGATCGGACTGCCGCCCCTTGCGACGCACCTGGTCGATAAAGTGCCGATACAGCACACGATTCAACCATGGCCGCAACTGGTCTACGGATTCCAGCTCCTCCAGGCGGGGGTACAGTTTGACGACCACATCCTGAACCAGATCCTCCGCATCCTGCTGTTGTCCTGCCAGACGAAAGGCAAACCGGTACAACGCCTGCAAATGCGGCTGAACGAGCTTCTCGAATCGTTGGGACCGGGAAGGTCGGAATGGAAGTAATGCCAAAACCAGTGCTCGCCTTTGCTGTGTATCGTTATCTGGCTGAAACAGGCGCCAAGTCTATACCAGTTCAAGGATACGTTATACTTGGCTGGCACCCGTTCGCAGAAATCTTTATTGCCGGGGAATGAGAAATCGTTCACAAAAGCGCAGGAACCCGGTAACCACTCCTATCGTTTAATAGGTGACACCTAGCGCAATTTCAGCGCTCTGTACTTTCAAAATAATAGACCACGGAGGTTTATATGAACCGCTCTCTGAAACTCTTTACGGTTGCCGCCCTCGCTGCTGGAGTTGCTGCCTGTGGTAGCGACAGTTCCGATTCCGATGCAACCGGCACCGTATCCTTTGGCCTGACGGATGCGCCGGCAACGGAATTCAGCAATGTCACCGTTGCGTTTACAGAGATCCAGCTGAAGCCTGCCGATGGCGACTGGATTTCTTTCCCACTGGACGGGTTTGAAACTATCAACTTGCTGGACCTGCAAGGCGGCGTTACTGAACCGCTGATTACTGATGAAGAAGTGCTGGCAGGCAACTACACGCAACTGCGCTTGATAGTTGATACCGAAAATTCTTTCGTGACCCTTGTCGACAATCCTGACGCTCCGCTTACGCTGGCCGTACCCTCTGGCGAACAGAGCGGCCTCAAGCTGCAGGGCGAGTTTGTTGTGGCGGCCGACACCAGCACCGACTTCACCATCGACTTCGACGTCCAGAAAGCCGTCGTCAATCCTGCTGGACAGGCGTTGGCTGATTATATGCTGAGACCCGCCCTGCGTTTGGTGAACAATCTGGAGGTCGGTTCAATTGCAGGCACTGTTGACGCATCCACGGTCATCGCGACCGAATGTGCGGATGTAACAGCATACTCTGGCATGGTCTACGTGTACGAAGGATCGGGTGCCACTCCGGATGACCTGGGAAGTGAGAACGAACCTCTCGTGGCAGTCCCGGTCTCTGACGAGGACAATCCAGGCACCTTCACCTACAAGGCGGCATTCCTCACCGAGGGTACTTACACTGTCAGCTATTCCTGCTCAGCCGACGACAACGAGATGGATGAAGATCTGACGTTCGTTGGCACACAGGACGTAACGGTTGAAGTGAATACCGAAAAGACCATCAATTTCGAATAAGACAATTTGCTGACCCTAAAAACCCCGCACTTGCGGGGTTTTTAGGGTTGCCTGATTCTATAAAGCGCCGGCCCTCTCCTCGGCGTTATTTGCCCCGGCCACATTCCCCCGGGCCCGGCGAATATCCGCCAGCAAATACCAACCTGACCGCTGCAACCTGACATCATTACCCGTCAGAGACAGCCCCTTGAGAGTGAACTGCTCTGCCGATCCCAGCTGATTTTTTGCCACATAGGCTTCGGAAAGCTTGAAATAGACCTCTGCCGACCGTGGCGCAATTCGTTGCGCACGCTCCAACTGTGCGATCGCAGCGCCCGCATCACCCTGCGCCAGATAGGCATCCGCCTGTCGGATCAGGCTCTGTGCCGCCGGAGACAGCTGGTCACCGGAATCCTGGTAACTCGGCGAACTGGTGCGGCTATCCCGCTCTGGCGCAGGCTCCGACGGCTGCTCGCTCTTGCGCTCGGTGCGGGTTTCTTCCTCCCGCGGGTAGGTTCTTGGCGGCTCGGGAGCCCTCTCCCTCTCCACATCACGGGATGAACCGCCTGCCGGCACATAAATGGAGCCGCCCGGCGAGGCGCAGCCTACAACTGTCAACGTCAATGCCAGCAAGCCAGCACACTTGAGTGTTGTCATTTTCATTGGAAAAGCCCTTCAAACCAACCCCGGATCCGTCGCTCCAGCCTGCCTGAACAGGATACCTGCTGACCGGGCTCGCTACCGGTCATAAACGGAACCAGGCGTGCATTGTCGCAGTACTCATCAGTAAGAGCCTGCCGTTGTGTATTGACCCAGTGGTAATCCACCCCATCTGGCACCACTGGGGAAAACCCATGCTGAGGTACCTGCGCCATGAACCGCGCCCACACCGGCAAGGCACCGGTTGCCCCGGTCAGACTGGTCGGGCCGTTATCGTCACGCCCGACCCAGGTCACCGCCAGCAGGTCACCGCTAAAGCCTGCAAACCAGGAATCACGACCATCATCGGTGGTGCCCGTCTTGCCAGCCAGGGTCAGTTGTTGTGGTACAAATCGATAAGCGGACCGACCCGTGCCCTCCTGCATGGTTTCCTGCATTGCATACTGCACGAGGTGAACAGCCGCCGGATCCGCCACCTGATCCACTTCCAGGCTGTAGCGGGACAAGGCTTCGCCATCAGGCCCCGTCACCTGACGAATAGTCCTGAGCGGTGTGTTAAAGCCCGAGGTTGCCAGCCCTTGATACATTTGTGCCACGGTGACCGGCGTCATCGACACGGAACCCAGCAGCATCGAAGGATACCGGGATATAGTGCTGGTCACGCCAAAGGCCTGCAGCGTCTCGGCAACCGCATCCACGCCGAGGTCCAGCCCCACCCTGACGGCAGGCAGGTTATAGGACCGCGACAGCGCCTCGTGCAACGGCACCTCACCACGCTCCTTGTGGTCATAGTTCTCCGGCTCCCAGCGGCGATCGTCCTCGAATACCAGAGAGAAGCGTTTATCCTCAACCGGCGAGATCAGGGTGTAACGCTCCGGCTCCTGCAGGGCCGTCAGATAGATGAACGGCTTGATCAATGAACCAATCGGTCGCCGCGCATCCACGGCCCGATTGAAGCCGGCAAACTGGGGATCCCGGCCACCGACCATCGCCAATACTTCTCCGCTATCGCGGGAGGTGACGACCATGGCAGACTCCAGGGAAGTGTCATCCGACCCGGAATCCATACGGGAAAGCATGTCTTTCACGGCAAACTCGGCGGCATTCTGGATACCGGGATTCAGGGTGGTAAATATTCTCAACCCCTCACTTTGCAAATCTTCTTCCTTGTAATCCCTTGCCAGGTGACGGCGGACCAGATCGATGTAGGCCGGATAGCGGTTCTCGGAATACGATGGCCGTTCACTGACCCCCAGGGGCAACGCTTTTGCCTGGCTTGCCTCGGACTGACTGACAATACCTGCCTCCGCCATGATATCAATGACCAGATTTCGTCGCCCCGTGGCACGCTCAGGATGGCGGCGGGGGTTGTAATAGCTCGGCCCTTTCACCATGGCTACCAGCAGCGCCACCTGATGCAACCGGAGATCCCGCATCGACTCTCCGAAATAGAACTGACTGGCCAGGCCGAACCCGTGAATGCTGCGAGTGCCTGCCTGTCCCAGATACACCTCGTTCAGGTAGGTCTCGAGGATATCGTCCTTCTCGTAATGCAGCTCCAGAAGTATCGACATCAGCGCTTCATTACCCTTGCGGACCAGGGTCTGCTCGCGGGTCAGGAAGAAATTCTTGACCAATTGCTGGGTCAGCGTGCTCCCCCCCTGAACAACCTCTCCGGCCTGGATATTCACCAGCATGGCGCGGGCAATGGACAGCGGCGCCACTCCGAAGTGCTCATAAAACCCACGATCCTCAATGGTCAGCAGCGCCTCTTTCAGTAACTCCGGGACCTGATCCAGCTGCACCAGCACCCGATCTTCCTTGTGGGCAGGGTAAATGCCTCCGATCTGAGCAGGCTCCAGACGCACAATGGGTGAATTGTCACCGGACAACACCCGGAAACCCTGTACCTGATCCCCATAGATGGTCAGTGCCAGGCGCCGCCGGGGTTCCGGCCCATCGGCAAACAGGAATCCGCGGGTGCTGATGACAAAGCGCCCACCATTACGGCTGTAGGTTCCCGGCTTGGTACCGTCGCCCTTGCGGAAGCCGGCCAGCTCCAGCTCGCGCTGAAGGTCACCGGAGCTGAGACTGGCGCCGTTATAGAGTTCCAGCGGTCGGGCATACACCCGCGAGGGCACTTCGAATCGCCGCCCCTCGAAACGGGAAGTGACCACCGCGTCCAGATACACCGTCCAGCCGGCAAGCAATACCAGGCTGATCAGTGAAACGCGCCAGAACAGACGCCAGAACCAGGACCGCTTTGCAGAACGGCCCTTACCGGATTTTTTCTTCGCAGACTTTTTTGGAGGTGATGTTTTTTTCATGGCGCGATTATAACGAAAGCATCCGCCCGGAAGGCAGGTTATCCATGTGTTATTTATGTAATCTGCCCGTTATGATAGGTCCCAGAAAAATCAACAAGTTCAGGGAATGCGAGGAGAGAGCCGTGAGTGACACCACAACCAATGATTTGATTCTGGCTTTACAGAATCCGGCGCTGTATGACCACCCGGTCAAGGATTTTCAGGTTTTGGAGACTCACATCTCCCAGGTCATCCTGACTGGCGATTACGCCTACAAGATCAAGAAACCCATGGATTTTGGCTTTCTCGATTTCTCCACTCTGGAGCATCGCAAGCGTTTTTGCGAAGAAGAACTGCGACTGAACTCCCGCCTCGCGAAAAGCCTGTACATGGAAGTGCTGCCGATCACTGGTACTCCCCAGGAACCTCAGTTGGGGGGGGAGGGTGAAGCATTCGAGTACGCCATTCGCATGCACCAGTTCGATCAGGAGGATCTGTTCGACGTTCGCCAGGAGAATGGCACCCTGACGCCGGAGCTGCTTACCAGCGTCGCCCGACAGGCAGCCGAGTTCCATGACCGGTTACCACCAGTTCCTGAGGACAAGCCCCTGGGCACCCCAGAAGCCGTCTATGCCGCCATGCAGGAGAACTTTGACCAGATTCGCCCCCTGCTTGACGACACGGCACTGCTGCAGCAACTGGACAATCTGGAAGAGTGGACGCGCACCACCTTCGAGCGTCAGCGGGATCTGATTGCCAGCCGACGGGAAAACGGCTTTGTTCGCGAGTGCCACGGTGATCTCCACCTCGCCAACATCACCGTATTCAACGGCGAAGTTACCGTCTTCGACTGCATCGAATTCAACGAGCCGTTCCGCTGGATCGATGTCATCAACGATCTGGCGTTCCTGCTGATGGATCTGGAGTCTCGTCGCGAACAGCAGTTGGCGAACCTGGTACTGAATACCTACCTGGAATATCGGGACGACTTTGAAGCCCTGCCCCTGCTGCCACTATACAAGGCCTACCGCGCCATGGTGCGGGCCAAGATCGCACTGTTTACCATGGGTAACCCATCGCTCTCGGAAGCAGAAAAAACCGGGCTGATACAGCGCTACCAGGATTATGCCCTGCTGGCCGAGAGCTATAGCGCTATCCCCAACCCCTATTTGCTGACCACCACCGGCTTGTCCGCCAGTGGCAAAACCTGTGTCAGCGCCGCCATGGCAGAGGAACTGGGCCTGATCCGGCTACGGTCCGATGTGGAGCGCAAGCGTTTGTTTGGCATGAGGCCGCTGGAACAAAGCAACTCCCCCACTGGCGGCAACATCTACACCCCGGAAGCCACCGAACGCACCTACCAGCGTCTGGCCAGTATCGCGGGCAACCTGCTCAGTGCCGGCCTGCCGGTCATTGTGGATGCAGCTTCCCTGAAGCAGGGAGAGCGCACATTAATGGCGGACGTGGCAGAGACCCACGGGGTTCCCTTTGCCCTGCTCCATTGTGAAGCGCCAGAAGATCTGCGCAGAGCGTGGATCCGCAAGCGCTCCGGGGACGCGTCCGAAGCCACGGAAGAACTTCTGGACGCCCAGATGACCTGGTTTGAACCGTTGACGACCGAGGAAAAGACTCACACCATTCACCTACATACCGATCAGGAACATGTCGCCGAGGCGGTTGCGGACCGGATACGGCAGCACTTCGGATTGCAGGAGCAATAAACGTCTACAATACCGGGTACCTGCCTCATCAGGGCAGGTACCAATAATAGATGCAGGGGCCAGAACGATGGATACGGACGCAGTGCGCCATATCGACGATCCACTCTATGAAAAGCTGAGAAGCGAAAACATGGAGGCATTCAACGCCGCCAAGGCGAAACAAAGCCAGCTTCCCAGCTTTGCCCACGGTGATTTTCGTGGCCTGGACCTCCGCGGCATGGACGCTCAGGGGCTGGACCTGAGCCACGCCTATTTCCGGGGAGCGGACCTGCGCGGCATCGATTTCAGCGACACCAAAATGGAAGGCGCCAGCATTGCCGGCGCCAAGATTTCAGGCTGTTTCTTCCCCCATCAGTTACACGCGGATGAGATAGTCATGTCGCTCAATCACGGCACCCGAATGCGATACAACACCCGAAAATGAACGAATGCTCCCCCTGGTACAGAGTGTGCCCGACTGACGAACTCGCGGAGGGAGGCTTCATTGAGTTTACGCTGACCAAAGGCAACCCCGACAATCAGACAATGGACCTGCGGGGTTTTGTCTTTCGCCGCAATGGCAAAGTCTACGGTTACCTGAACCGCTGCCCACACCTGGGCATCGAACTGAACTGGATCCCAGGGCGGTTCATGGACACTGACAACTGTTTTATCCAGTGTTCCACTCATGGCGCCCTATTCCTGCCAGACAGCGGCGAGTGCATCGCCGGCCCCTGCCAGGGGGAAGCACTCACGCCCCTGGAGGTGGCTGTATCCCGGGACTCCATCCAGGTCAGACGCCCAGAATAACAGGTACCGGACGGCTCAGTGCCAGATTGCCAGTCGGCTCTTCCCCATCCCCAAGCTCCGCACGGTAAGCAACTACTTCCACACCCGCTTTGACCGCATCCCGGAACAACGCGCCGTAAGTAGCATCAATATGGTCCGCAGGTCGCACCGAAGTGATCCCGGTATGGTTAACCACAAACATCAATACCCCACGGTCTCCCTTGGCGACCTGAGCCATCAGCTCCCGCAGGTGCTTCTGCCCCCGGGTGGTGACGGCGTCCGGGAAAAAACCGCGCCCGCCCTCACACAGGGTGACGTTCTTGACCTCTACCCAGGCATCGGCCAGTTCCGCGTGCCCTGACAGATGGAGATCAATACGGCTCTTCTCCTCGCCGTACCGGACTTCCGCCCGACACACGCCATAGCCGGACAACTCCTGCACACGCCCCGCCTCAACAGCCTCCCTGGCCTGAGCGTTAGGGCGGGCGGTATTAATGCAGGCCAGCTCGCCGGGGGAGGTCTCCACCAGTTCCCAGGTATAGCGAAGTTTACGCTTGGGATTATCACTTTCACTCAGCCACACCCTCGCGTTATCTGGCTGGCAACCGAGCATGGAACCGGTGTTTGGGCAATGTGCCACTACCTCGGTGCCGTCTTCCAGCAACACATCCGCCAGAAAACGCTTGTAACGTCGAACCAGTTTGCCTTTAATCAATGGTTGGGAGAAGTTCATGGTGGTCTCCGTATGAAAGTCTGAACACAAGGCTGGCACCCCTGTAACTTATCTGCTATTTTCCGCAAATTCCCGTTTCAGGACGAATGCTTTATCCAGGGTCAATTCGCGCAGTCAAGGCTGGCGCGGCGGAAAGCAAAGCGTTCTTGTGAAGTACAAACAAGAGGCCGGGTTCAATGGCAAACACTGCAGAACAACCACGCGAACGTTTTACCAACTTCACCCCTTA
>JAKLLS010000215.1 GCA_022014155.1 Marinobacter sp.
ACTCTTATACCGGCCAGGTAGAAATATCCCGATATCGCGACGGTCGTCCTGCACCATTCCATTTGGTTGATGGATTGCCCGAGGAATGGATAAGCAATAGGGACCAGACGGGCAATGTTGTTGAGCTCAAAGCCTCTGTCATTTCTGGATTCGTTCGATTGGGGCGTTTCTTTACACGCCAGGAAGCCTCGGATTTTGTGGAGCAACTGACTTCTTGAGGCTCTGAATGGTCAGTCATCTTGTTCACACTTTAGCTGCATGAATGTCGCAAGTACCAGCAGGATCAGCAGAATACCACCTCCCAGGATCATTCCCGGGAGGTGTAGTACGCTCCCCAGGTAACCGAGCGCAATCAGCAGGGCTGTCGCAAAACCGAAGGCCCACGGGACGCTCTGAGCCATGACCCTGAAAAACACCATGCTACCAATCAAGAACAGGGTCGGACCGGCAATGGCGATGATAAGTGCCGGTAAATGCATGGCCGCTGTCGGGTGTGCGACGATTTCTTCAATGGCGACAGCCATGGTAATGGCGCCGCACACCATAATTCCGTGAGCGTAGGCCAGACCTGTACGGGCAAGGCGTGTGTGATCGGATGCGCTGGAGAACCGGCGTTCGCCTGTTTCCGTCGCATGCACGAAATACAGCCACCACAACGTCACGATCATCAGAAACCCTATGAAGGCAGCCACTACCGGGGCCGGTGTCAGCGCCTGTTTTGAGAGTAATCCGCCTAACAGCAGGATCGACTCACCAAGGGCAATAATGAACACCTGTTGATTTCTTTCCAGGAGATGAAGGCCGCGTAAGGGCCAGGTTCCCATAGGCGTTGCCCCCAGCCTTGGAAGCCAGAAGCCAAAGTAAGGCGCGGCGTAATCCACCAGCACGGCGATGACCCAAAGAATCAGACGACATTCAGGGGAGACCACTCCGGCAATCCAGAATACCGAGGACAGAGCGCTCCACACCCCGAGCTGCACATAGTTACGACCCATGCGCGATCCTCTGAAGACCAGCGCCATATAGAATGCCCGCAACAACGCCATCACAACATAAGCGCCAACGAACAGGCCGGCTTTGGCGGTAAAGGCTGTGGGCATGGCGATCGCCATCGCCAGTGCGCAGGCCATCAGCGCAATCATCAGGATGCGCCCGCTCAGATGGTCAGGGTTGACCCAGTTTGTTGCCCACGCGGTGTAATTCCAGGACCACCAGATTGCCGCGAAAAGAGTGAACGCCTCCAATGCGCCAATGGCCGTCTGGTGGGCGAGAAGGTAATGGGAAAGCTGGATGATGGAAAAGACATAGACGAGGTCGAAAAACAACTCCATGTTAGTCACGCGGGGCGTTTCCTCACCCTCAAGTTTCCGCAATGCCCCGGTCGGCACAATCCGATTAAGGAAAGATGGTGTCATAGCAATTCCTGAGCCGGACCAATTCCCCTAGAACTTCCTGGCCAGAATGGCCGCGGTGGCTGCTGGCAGGCCAAATACGAGGATGAAGATGGGGAGCTCATCCATAAAAGAGTAGCCAGCATGATAAACACCAACGCCCATATTGAGCGCTGCAAACACAAACCAGACCACCAGGTAGAACGGCAGTGCCGCGCTGAACGTTCGACCCGCGGTCCTGACAACTGCTACTGCGAGTGCCAGTAATACGAAACCACCGAGAATGACAAGAAAAGTGTGCATTTCGAGAGCTCTCCGTAGTCACAAACGATTGAGGAGGCGGTGATACCGCCTCCGTTCGACAACATGCTTACTTGGTAGTGTAGCCGCCATTAACCAAAATGGTTTGACCGGTCATCCACCAACCTTCGGATACCATAAACCGGACATATGGGACGATATCCTCGATTTCCGTCAGCCCGGACTTGGAGAAAGGCGAAAGGGCGGCTGCTGTTCTGTGGAAGGCTACTGCCTCATCACTTTCCGCCGGGTAAAAGAACGGCGTATCCATCGGGCCGGGGCCAATGGCTGTGACCGAAATGCCGCGTTCACCAAACTCCTTGGAAGCGGCGCGGGTGAAGTGTTCCACCGGGGCCTTCATGCCGGCATAAGCGGAGTAGAAGGGCGTGTACGCACCGAGTAGTGAAGTCACGATGGTACAGATCTTCCCATTGTCGTTGAGTGACTTGCCCGCTTCCTTGAGGAAAAAGAACGCGGACTTTGAGTTTATGGCGCTCATGGTGTCGTATTCCTGTTCGCTGATTTCCACCATGGGCTTCTTCAGAACCATGCCAACGGTATTGATGGCAATATCCGGCTTGCCCAGTGCCGCCTCGGTATCTGCAAACAGTTTTTCGACATTCGCTGCTTTGGTGAGATCCTGCTGGAAAATCGCGGCTTCCGCCCCCGCAGCCCGGATTTCCGACGCCACTTCCTCGGCGGCAGTTTGGGTTGAGTCACTGTTGTAGTGGATGGCGATGGCCTTTGCTCCCTGTGCGGCGAGATCCTTTGCCAGGAGCCCCCCGAGGTTTTTGGCGCCACCTGCAATCAGAACCACTTTGCCTTGAATACTGTTTCTGGACATGACCGTTCTCCCTTTCTGTGTTGCATTCGAGAGGCGGGGCTTCCCGCCGAGTTCGCAATCAGGCTAGTCTGTATGTGGATCCGAATAAATAAGGCATTCAGGACATCAGATGTCGAAAAACTCGAACAATGGAGCGCTATGGACAGAATTCGCCAGGTACAGGTTTTTATTCAGGTGATGGAAAGCGGGAACTTCACTCGAGCAGCTCAGGCGTTGAACATTCCCCGGTCAACCGTTTCCACAACGATTCAGGCTCTCGAAGACCGGTTGGGAGCACAGCTCCTGCAGCGCACCACACGGCAAGTTACCCCAACCCAGGACGGGCTGCAGTTCCTTGAAGCCGCACGTTCGCTGGTTGATACCTATGAGGAGGCGGAGTCGATGTTTCGCTCCGAACCTCAACAGGCGGAAGGGCGGTTACACGTGGATATCCCCAGCCGGATTGGGCGCCAGATAGTGATCCCGGCACTACCAGAATTCCTGGAGCAGAATCCGCTGGTCCAACTGGAGTTCAGCATGAATGACCGAATCATCAATATGCTGACCGAAGGGGTGGATTGCGTTATGCGAGTGGGACACCTGCCGGACTCGGAACTGGTTTGCAGGAAACTGGGTGATCTTGAAGTAATCAACTGCGCCAGTCCGGCGTATTTGGCGCAGTACGGAATGCCCAAGTCGCTAGGCGACCTGGCGAAGCATCTACTTGTAAATTACTCGGTGAATCTGCCGGCATTGTCTGCGGAATGGGAATACCTGGTTGATGGGCGGGAGCAGGTCGTAAAAATGCGAAGCATGATCACTGTGGATAATGCGGAGGCTTATATCGCCAGCGCAAAAGCCGGCATGGGCATTATCCAGATCCCGAGGTTTGACGTTGAGCAGGCTATTGAAGAGGGTACACTCGTCCAGGTACTGGACGCCTACAAAGCGCCTTCGATGCCAATCTCTTTGTTGTACCCGAGTCGACGCAACGTTCCGTTACGGGTTCGGGTGTTCCAGAAATGGGTGATAGACCTGCTTTCAGTCCATGGGGTATGGACTGGTTGTAGAGAATGGGGCTGAAGCACTTCAGCCCCATTCTTCTGTTCTGAATTACCACATGCTTTCAGTCCGGAAACACAACGGTTCGGTTGCCGTGAAGAAACACCCGCTTTTCAATGTGATAGCGTACAGCCTTGGCCAGCGTCTGACTTTCAACGTCCTGGCCTTTCGCCACCAGATCTTCTGGATAGTGGCTGTGATCCACTGCCTGCACGCCCTGGGTAATGATGGGGCCTTCATCAAGGTCATCGTTCACGTAATGCGCCGTAGCACCCACCAGCTTGACGCCCTTGGCCCAGGCCTGGTGATAGGGTTTGGCACCCTTGAAACCTGGCAGCAACGAATGATGGATATTGATCGCCCAGCCGTCGAGCCGGGCGGCCATCTCCGACGAAAGCACCTGCATGTAGCGAGCCAGAACAACCAACTCGCATTGATGCTCATTAATCAATTCCCAGACCCTTGCCTCTTGCTCAGGCTTGGTTTCCGGAGTGACTGGCAAGTGGAAATACGGAATACCGTGCCATTCCGCCAACGATTGGAGGTCCGGATGATTGGAAATAATCAGGGGAATATCAATCGCCAATTCACCTGTACGGTATCGGTATAGCAGGTCGTTCAGGCAATGGTCGTATTTCGAGACCATGATGGCGACACGGGTCTGGTGTTCCGGCTCCGTCAACTGCCACTGCATGTCGAACTTCGCTGCACGGGGTTCCAGTATCTCGCGGAACTGCTGCAGAGAGGCTTCGCCACGCAGTGGCCGGAACTCCACGCGAATGCTGAAACTTTCCGTGGCCTTGTCGTCGAACGAGTTCAACGCCACGATGT
>JAKLLS010000073.1 GCA_022014155.1 Marinobacter sp.
CGCGCTGGAATTCATCCTTGGAAGTGACTATTTCGCCATCGCCAATGCACTGACCGAGTTGACGGTTGATGATACAGGTGTGGATATATCCCTTCAATCCAAGCTCATCGGGTCAGCCCTTGGTGGGTATATTGAAATCTCCACACAAGAATCCGTGGTTGTTGCTTCCGGGGATAGTTGTCCCCAAAGTGGCATTATCAGACTAAATGGAGATAGCGGCACATTTGCCGAGATCAGGTATTTGCTTAGTAACGGTACCGGTGATGTCGCTGAGATCACGTTTAGTAACAGCAGTGAAGTAGTGACATATGACAGCTGTGATTCGCTGATTTTCTGACAGGTAACCTGGCAGCGGGCGGAGAAAATACCCTCCGCCCGCTGCATCGTTCTAAGCAACTTCCCCCGAACACCGCCCCAACGTCTCAGACGGACACTCCCCAAACAACTGCTTATAGTCCGCAGAAAACTGGCTGTGATGATAAAAGCCATTGAACGCCGCGATATCCGATACGGACTGTGCGCCTTCCTCCCGCAACATACGCCTGACCCGGTTCAGCCTGCTGATCCTCAGAAACTGGAGTGGACTGATCCCGAGTATGCTTTCAAAACTGTACTGAAGCGTGCGCCGGCTGACGCATCCGACTTCACAGAGCGTTGCCATGGTGACGGGCAGATCGTCGACGGTGTTGATGTAAGCCTTTATTTTTTCCACCACCGCTTTCCGGTGGGCATAGCTTGGCGCAACCGTGCGGTTGGGCTTCTCCACGGAGAGTAACTCCAGCACTGCCATGATCAGCAAATCGTGGTGAATCTGGCCGTCCAGCCGACTGGACTCGGTGCGGACAATCCTCCGCAACAAATACTGGATGTTCCGCAGGGTCTGGGGTGGCAGCTTCAGCCTTGGGTAGCTTGAGGTATCCAGCACCTTGAGTTCGATGCCCTGGGATTCCGACTGCTGCTCCAGCTCCCGCTGGTGGACCACCAGGCTGAGCATGTCGAAACTGTCGGGCGTCACCAGCTCGAAATGCCGGCTTCCCGGGCGACACAGGATGTCTGTGTGATCTGCCTGCTGGCCGTTGATGCGGACGTTCTCGTTCCTGCTCGGAATCCCGAACCAGATGGATTCTGGCCACACCATACACTGCTGTCTCACCGCATGGCTGGTGTGTTCAATAAAGAGCTGGATGCCATCCAGATGTAACTCGTCAATCCTGCCGTAGAACCGGCCATTGCCGACCTGATCGTATTGCTGATGCCAGTTCGTCAGGTTGCCGGCGTGCTCATTGGCATCATCCGCTACCGAAGCGCACCTTTTTGGTGCCGTTTTTTCTTGTTGTTGGTGCATAGGAACTCCGAAAGAGTCGTTTCGTTCCAGCTTGGACCCGCTTTCCGGATTCTGCCAACAGGACTTAGCGCCTAATTCCATACGACTTCCGTGCCCATTGATGTTTGCCATTTTTCGATAACTCAGCTGTGACAGGAGGATTACAGTGGAATGGACAGCAATATCCGTTCCTCCGAATCCGGTGATTGTTCTGGGGGAACCCTGTTAAGGGGCTAAAAGCACATGGGTTACAAGTACACATACACATTGGGCGCGCGGACCTGGCATTTCAGGAATCTGGCTGACCTGATGGCCAAGGCCACGCCGGCGCGCTCTGGTGACCGGCTTGCGGGCGTTATTGCAGAGTCGGCCGAGGAGCGCGTGGTTGCCCAGATGCGCCTTGCCGAGTTGCCGTTGCTGGCGTTTCTTTCCGAGGCATTGGTGCCCTATGAACAGGATGAGGTGACGCGTCTGATACTGGATACCCACGATTCAGTCGCGTTTGCTCCGGTAGCGCACCTTACCGTTGGGGACTTTCGCAACTGGTTGCTGAGCGACCAAGCCACGCCAGAAGCACTGGAACGGCTTCGTAGCGGCCTGACGCCGGAAATGGTGGCAGCCGTCAGTAAACTGATGCGGAACCAGGATCTCATCCTGGTGGCGAAGAAATGCCAGGTGACAACGGCGTTTCGCAATACCATCGGCCTGCCTGGCCATCTCTCTACCCGCCTCCAACCGAATCACCCGACCGATAACGTGTCGGGCATTGCCGCGAGCCTCCTGGATGGTCTGCTCTACGGAAACGGCGATGCGGTAATCGGCATCAACCCGGCCACGGACAACGTCAGCCAGGCCATCAAACTGATGGGCCTGATGGATGACGTTATCCAGAAATACGAGATCCCCACCCAGTCCTGTGTACTTACCCACGTCACCAATACCCTGGAAGCGATTGAGCAGGGGGCGCCCGTGGACCTGGTGTTCCAGTCCATCGGCGGTACCGAGGCCACCAACAGCAGCTTCGGATTCAATCTGGCGACGTTGCAGGAGGCACAGGATGCGGCCCAGTCACTGAAACGGGGCACCGTCGGCAACAACGTGATGTACTTCGAGACCGGGCAGGGCAGCTCGCTATCCGCCAACGCCCATCACGGCATCGACCAGCAGACCTGTGAGGCCAGGGCCTATGCCGTGGCGCGGCGTTTCGACCCGTTATTGGTCAACACCGTGGTCGGGTTCATCGGACCGGAATACCTGTTTGACGGCAAGGAAATCACCCGGGCGGGGCTGGAGGACCACTTCTGCGGCAAGTTGCTGGGCGTGCCCATGGGGTGCGACATCTGTTACACCAACCACGCCGAAGCCGACCAGAACGATATGGACAATCTGCTGACCCTGTTAGGGGTCGCCGGTTGCACGTTCATCATGGGCATTCCCGGCTCCGACGACATCATGCTGAACTACCAGACCACCTCCTTTCATGATGCCCTGTATGCCCGTCGCGTCCTTGACCTGAAGCCGGCTCCCGAGTATGAGGACTGGCTCGTTCGCATGCAGATTTTCGAGAACACTTCACGGTATGAGCCGAGCAAGCGGTTGCCGGACCTGTTCAGGGCGCCATTGAAAAGCCTGACCCGGGAGGCTGACCATGAGTGAACAAAAGCCGCTGGTTACCGGGAACGTCTGGCGGGTATTGCGCCGGTTCACTGACGCCCGGATCGGACTTGGCAGGGCTGGAGTCAGCCTGCCCACCCACGAACTTCTCAGGTTCCAGCTGGCCCACGCCCAGGCAAGGGATGCAGTCCACTTTCCCCTGGATGTGAAGCGTCTGGTGGAGGATCTGTCCGAATCAACAATGGCATTACCGAAGAAGTCTCCGCTGGCGCTCAAAAGCCAGGCAGAAGATCGACTGACCTACCTACAACGCCCGGATCTCGGTCGGAGACTGTCACCGGAGTCTTTGGAAGGCCTTGCCAGGCACCGCGCCAGTGATCCGGGCGAGTCAGACATCGCCATCGTGATCGTAGATGGCCTGTCCTCGTCCGCCGTCCAGAACAATGCAGTGCCCATGGTCACACAGTTTCTCAGGGATCTTGAGGACGAGGCAGGGAATTGGCGACTGGCGCCCCTGACCATCGTAGAGCAGGGCCGGGTGGCCATAGGGGACGAGATTGGTGAATGCCTGGGAGCCAGCGTGGTGATTGTCCTGATCGGTGAACGCCCTGGCCTCAGTTCACCCGACAGCCTTGGAATTTACCTCACCTGGGGCCCCGAGAGTCGTTTGAGCGATGCGCGCCGCAATTGCATCTCGAACGTGCGGCCCGCCGGTTTGAGTTTTGAACATGCCAGCCAACGCCTCCTCTATCTGATGCGTGAAGCAAGACGGCTCCGGATTTCCGGTGTCGGCCTTAAGGATCGGACAGAAGAGGTTGTGATCGAAAAAAACGCGAATAACAAAAACTTCCTCACAGATAACTGATGAACTTACCTGGAGAACTCACATGACAACGAGCAACGTAGACAAGGACTATCTGGCCAAGCGCCAGCTAAAGAAAGGCACGGCAGGTTGGGTGCTACTGGCAGGGCTTGGTGTTTCTTACGTAATTTCCGGCGACTTTGCCGGATGGAACTTTGGCATCGGTGAAGCCGGCTGGGGTGGTTTTGCCATTGCCGCGGCGCTGATGGCGGTTATGTATTTTGCACTGGTGCTGTCGCTGGCAGAGATGTCGGCATCCATCCCGGTGGCCGGGGGCGGCTACAGCTTTGCCCGGCACGCCATGGGACCGGCGGGAGGATACCTGACCGGGCTGGCGGTGCTGATTGAATACGCCCTGGCACCCGCGGCCATCGTCATCTTCATCGGTGCCGCGGTAGAGGAACTGCTGGGTATCAACGGGCCTTGGGTCTATGCCCTGTTCTATGCGGTTTTCGTCGGTATTCACCTTGCCGGCGTGGGAGAGGCGCTCAAGGTGATGATGGTGATCAGCGGGCTGGCCGTGGTGGCGATCATCGCAACGGCCGCCGCCCTGATTGGCGACTTTGATACCGCCAACCTTTTTAATATCGCACCGACGGATGCCGCCGGCGCCAGCGAGTTCCTGCCATTCGGCTGGTACGGAGTCTGGGCTGCGCTTCCCTTCGGTATGTGGCTGTTTCTGGCCGTTGAAGGTGTTCCCCTGGCGGCGGAAGAATCCAAAGACCCGGCGCGAGATATGCCCAAGGGCATCATCGGTGCGATGATTTTTCTGCTTTTCACCGCCACCCTGGTGGTGTTCCTGCTGGCTGGCGCGGCCGGCGCCGATATGATCGGTGCCAGTGGTGTTCCGCTGGTGGACGCTCTCAAAGCAACTGGTAGCGAAAACCTGGCCACCTTCATCAATATGCTGGGTCTGATGGGACTGATTGCCTCCTTCTTCTCTATCATCTACGGCTACAGCCGGCTGGTGTTCGCGCTTTCCCGCGCTGGCTACCTGCCTAAGGTCCTGTCACTGACCAGCGAGCGCAAGGCACCCAAATGGGCGTTGATCGTGCCCGGAGTGTTCGGCTTCCTGGTTTCGCTGACCGGGGAAGGGGATTTGATTCTGGGCATGGCCGTGGTCGGAGCGACCATCTCCTACGCCCTGATGGCCGGTAGTCACATCTTGCTGCGCCTCAATCGGCCGGATCTGCCTCGCCCCTATAAAACGCCCGGTGGAATTTTCACGTCGTCATTGGCACTGGTGCTGTCGCTGGTAGCCATGACGGGTGTCTACGCCTTCGATCCTCGCGCCTTTAACTACACCCTGGTGTTGTTTGTGGTCGGCGCTGTCTATTACTTTGCCTATGGCAAGAACAAGCTTGTCGCGAAAACAGCGGATGAGGAACTGGCGCTGATTCTGGATGCGGAATCGGATCTGGAGGAAGAGAGTGCAGGTGGGTTGTCACCCAAGGCTGCCGAGGCCTGATTTATCCAACTCATCACGGCTGATGAACGCTACTCCGGTGATCGCACGCGTGCTGCCGGAGTGGTTTTTCTTGCTTTTATTTACCATTTCCATTATCGATAGCACTATAGAAAAATTCATTCAGGATATTTTTTTAGTGCTGAGTTCCCGGTTGTTTACCAACTCTCCTTTTACGGCGCCTGTGTCCGGGTTTGCCGGGTATTCTGCCGTTTTCCATTCCTACCGCTGAATCCGCCGAATAGCTCGCCGGGTTCGGCGAAACCTCCAGTCAGTTCTCGATAGTAACCCCACGCTTAGCGCATTGAGGAAAGGGTATGTCCGAACGTCCGGCTATTTTTATTTCAGAAACAGACTTTGATCGCTTGTCACTCATGTTGGAGAAACAACCCTCTCGCGGACCCACCGTCAAGGCCCTTGAGGATGAATTGGACCGCGCTACGTTGGTCAAGTCTGGTGAGCTTCCAGAGGGCATAGTTGCCATGAACTCGGTGGTTCATTTCATCAACGAAAGCAGTGGCTCGGAATACAAGCTCAAGCTCGTGTATCCGGACCAGAACGCCGATGTCGACGATCACGTATCAGTACTTGCACCAGCTGGAGCAGCCTTGCTTGGGCTAACCGTTGGCGATCGAATTGACTGGCCAGTGGACAGGAAAGTGCTTCAGTTGAGAATTATTCAAGTCACTCCATACAGTTAAAAAAGGAAAACAGATGAATCAAAACGATGCCCTGGAAGAACTGCAAAAACAGGTAATCAGGAGAAACCCCGCAGAACCTGAATTCCACCAGGCTGTTTCGGAAGTTCTGGATTCGTTGGCCCCGGTTATTGCCAAACACCCTGAGTATAAAGATGCGAAGTTGCTGGAACGTATCTGTGAACCCGAAAGGCAGATCATTTTTCGGGTGCCCTGGGTTGATGATTCGGGCACGGTACAGATTAACCGGGGATTTCGTGTTGAGTTCAATTCAGCCCTGGGGCCGTACAAGGGCGGTCTGAGATTTCATCCGTCCGTAAATCTTGGCGTGGTCAAATTCCTCGGGTTCGAGCAGATCTTCAAGAACTCCCTCAGCGGCATGCCGATCGGCGGCGGCAAAGGCGGTTCGGACTTCGATCCCAAAGGCCGTTCCGACAACGAGATAATGCGTTTTTGCCAATCGTTCATGACCGAGCTTTACCGACACATTGGGGAGTATACGGATGTCCCGGCGGGTGATATCGGTGTGGGCTCGCGTGAGATCGGCTTCCTGTTCGGACAGTACAAGAGAATTACCAACCGCTACGAGTCGGGTGTACTGACTGGCAAAGGCCTGGGGTGGGGCGGTGCTCGCGTGCGCACGGAGGCGACAGGCTACGGAACGGTTTATTTCGTTCAGGAAATGTTAGCCGCGCAAGGCCAGGATCTGTACGGGAAAGACGTGACGGTTTCCGGATCTGGCAATGTGGCGATATACGCTATGGAGAAAGTGCATCAACTTGGAGGGAAGGTTGTCGCATGTTCTGATTCCGGAGGGTACGTATACGACCCGTCAGGTATTGATGTGTCTCTGGTTCGTCAGATCAAGGAGAGCGAACGCGGACGGATCAGCGAGTACGTTGAACGCCGACGGAACGGTTCTGACTATATTGCTGATGGTTCTATCTGGGATTTACCGTGTC
The DNA here is from genome assembly GCA_022014155.1 of Marinobacter sp. Lineage (GTDB taxonomy): Bacteria > Pseudomonadota > Gammaproteobacteria > Pseudomonadales > Oleiphilaceae > Marinobacter. The sequence goes on from JAKLLS010000073.1 coordinate 6,926, forward strand.
ATGTGGCTCTGCCATGCGCCACGCAAAATGAACTGACAGGTGAAGACGCCAGGGCTCTTATCAAGAGTGGGGTTCGGGCCGTGGCTGAAGGTGCGAATATGCCTTGTACCCCCGAGGCCATGAAGCTTTTCCGGGAAGCCGGAACGCTCTTCGGACCTGCCAAGGCTGCCAACGCCGGCGGCGTGGCGACCAGCGCCCTTGAGATGCAGCAGAACGCGTCGCGGGACTCCTGGAGCTTTGACTATAGCGAACAGCGATTGAGGGACATCATGGTCGAGATTCATCGCGCCTGTTTCGAAACGGCGGAAGAATACGGTCGTCCGGGCGATTATGTCTTTGGCGCCAACACCACCGGGTTCAGTCGCGTGGCTAATGCCATGCTCGCATTTGGTGTTATCTGAACGGAAAGCTGGTAGTTGAATGGCACCCATGAACGGCTTGTTTACCAAGCCAGCCAGATAACGTGACGAGCGCCCTTTCCTGGGCGCAGGGCACGCACGGTGACGGGCTCCACGGCAAATCCCGCTTGGCGGAGCCTTTCGGTAAAAGCGTGCTCGGGCCCCGCGGACCAATAAGCCAGGATGCCGTCCGGGCGCAGGGATTTCTGGGCGGCGGCAATGCCGGCCGGGGAGTAAATCCAGTTGTTCTCCTTGCGGGTCAGTCCTTCCGGGCCGTTGTCTACGTCCAGCAGTATGGCATCCCAGTCGCCATCGCCGTTTCTTAGCAACTCCGCCACATCGCCAATGTGAACGCTGGCTCTGGGGTCGTTCAATGGAAATCCGGCCGCAGCGCCCAACGGCCCCCGGTTCCACGCTTCCACTTCGGGCACCAGTTCAGCCACCGTTACCCGGGCATCTTCGGCTAACGCTGACAGCGCCGCTGCCAGTGTAAATCCCATACCCAGCCCACCGATCAGCACACGGGGCTCGGGTTGCCCGTTGATACGCTCACAGGCAAGCGTGGCCAGGGCATCCTCGGAGCCGTGTATCCGGCTGTTCATCAGTTCACCGGTGGTGCCGGCAATCTTGATGGAGAATTCATCGTTGCGTTGCAGCAGGCGCAGCTGGGTTCCTTTACCAGGAATGGTTGCGGTGCCGATTTCGTTGAAGCGAGCCATTTGGGGTTCCGTGTGGCGTGTTCGGATCGACATCTTAACCCACGGACGACGGCATATGTTCTGTTTGGCGCTTCATTGGGGCTATTTGTTTGGGATTAGTCAAAGTTTCCCTGAAACTGCAATGATTTTATTTCTAAGGCAGGTTGCCTATAGCGAGGCATAGTAAGCTGCCAACGCCCGGATCTCTTGGTCTGAAAGGGCTCTGGCATTCTGCCGCATTATGTCGGCCAGATCCCCACGTCGGTCTCCATTGCGGTACGCCTTAAGGGCGGATTCCAAATAGACCGGGTCCTGTCCGGCTAACCGGGGGTGGGAGTCAATATCGGTTCGCCCGTCGATTCCATGACAGCCAACGCAGTATTGAGAAAGTTCTCGTCCCTGTTCAATTAAGGTTGTGTCCTCGGCCCGGCAAAGGGCTGCGACAAAAAAACACAAAGGGAGGGCGCAAAGCTGAAACCTGGTCATAACGGCTACCTCTGATTAAAGCGGGACCCATGGGTCCCGCCTGGTGATTGATTTACTTGCCTTCACTCGCGTCGAACATATCCTCTGCGTAGATAAGGCCCAGGCCGTAACCACCGCCGTGTTCCTTGGCAATATCGGTAACTGCCTTATAGGTACCGGTTCTGGCCCAGTCTCGCTGGAGCTCCAGCATGTACTGCAGCCAGGTGATTGGTTGTGCACCGGCCTGAACCATACGTTGAACCGCCATGTCGTGGGCTTCTTTACTGACACCTCCGGAGGCATCGGTCACGAAATAGACTTCGTAGCCTTCGTCAATGGCGGAAAGTGCCGGGCCGACACCACAGACTTCGGTCCACAGTGCTGCAATGACTACCTTCTTGCGGTCATACTCTTTAACGAGGTCGGTGATCCGTTCGTCTTCCCAAGTGTTCATTGTCGTGCGGTCTATGGGCTTCTGGTCAGGGAAAACCGCCTGAACTTCAGGGAAGATCGGGCCAGCGAATGTTTTTTCCGCAACGGTCGTGAGAATGGTGGGGACTTCAAAGACCTTGGCCGCTTTGGCTAATCCCGCTACGTTGTTGCGTAATTCAACGATGTCGTGCGAATGGGTTGCGAATGCCATCTGTGGTTGATGATCGATCAGGATCAGGGAGTGGTTGTCAGGTGTTAACATGCCCTTGCCAGGTTCCCCTGCAGCCACAATGCTAGAAGCAAGCATCGTGAACAATGTTGCACACACCAGCGCTATGCCGTTGTTTATTTTCATGGGATTGATTCCTTTTTGTGCGACTTTTTTATTTCGAAATCCTGCACTTGAGCAGGTTCTTATAAAAGATAGAACGTGTTTGGGTGCAATAAAATCTCAAAAAATTGACCGAAGCTTTCGATTTACTAGGATATATAAGGGCTGACCCGCCCCCATCAGGATCAATAGAAAAAAGGTAACGCTGCATAATGTCCAAAACGACACTTGAGCAATGGCGGATGTTTAAAGCCGTTGTGGATTGCGGGGGGTTTGCGCTAGCTGCAAAGAAAACTCACAAGAGTCAGTCAGCCGTCCATCATGCGGTTGGCAAGCTGGAAGAAAGTCTTAACCTGAAGCTGTTCAAACTGGATGGGCGAAAAGTCGTGCTAACGGAGGAGGGGCGCCTATTGCTCAAAAGGAGCGCTTCACTGTTGACGGAGGTTGATCGTATCGAGTCAGTAGCCGACTCGCTAAGCTCTGGCATAGAAACATCATTAACGGTTGCCATTGATGGGGCGGTCTATCAGGATCGCATGTTCGCAGCCCTTGATCACGTCTCCAGGGCGTACCCACAATTGCAGATCGACATCTATGACACCGTCCTGTCTGGTGCGAACGAACTTTTAAACTCAGGCGGGGTCGATATCGCTATATCCCCTTTCCCTTTTTACAATGGGCTGCATGAGGAGATCTGTCAGGTCGAATTTATGGCCGTTGCCCATGAAAAACATGCTCTGATTCGCTTGGAGCGGCAATTGGAATTTGAGGATTTGAAGACGTGTCGCCAGATCATAGTGAGGGACTCTGCTCTCTATAAGAATGTCAGCGCAGGGTGGTTAGGCTCGGAAGAACGTTGGACTGTCAGTAACATGCGTACGTCCGTAGCGTTAGTAAATTCCGGGCTGGGGTTTGCCTGGCTGCCATCGCATGCGATTAAAGATGATCTTGAAAGCGGAGACCTTCGGTGCCTGCCATTGAAAGAGGGGGCGCGAAGGACCGTGAACTTCTATCTCAACTACCTCTGTAAAGATCGAATGGGACTTGCTGCCCAGGCGTTTATTAATGAGCTAAGTTCGAGTTTGAGCAGAGCGGGGTAGGCACCCCGCAGGTTATGGGGATCGGTGTTAAAAGGAACGCAATTCGAACAAGAGTGCTTCGGCTTGCTGGTCTGCACTGAACGTCAAGCTTTCTTCTTCGACAATATAAGCCCCGTCGCCTGCAGTGAGAGCCGTACCGTTCAAGGACAGCTCACCTCTTGCTATCTGAACGTAGTAGATACGCTTGGGTGCCGGCTTAAACGGGAGGGCTTCGCTGTTAATAAGAATCTTGTACACCCGGGTATCCTGGCGGATTGGCAGGGACCCTTCCTCGCCGTCTGGAGATATCATCAGTGTGATTCCCGCGCGGTCAGAAAAATCCTTTTGGCCGTATCGAGGTTCTGCATCCCGCTGGTTGGGAATAATCCATATCTGTAGAAAATTCAGGGGCTCGGTTGATGAGGCGTTGTACTCACTGTGCCGCACACCCGAGCCTGCGCTCATAATCTGTACCTCGCCGGCGATCACTCTCGAATGCGTGTTCATCGTATCCCGGTGTTCGACTGTCCCCTCAAGAACATAGGTGATGATCTCCATGTCTTGATGAGGGTGAGTGCCAAATCCAGCACCAGGATCGACCCAGTCATCGTTAATGACTCGAAGGTCGGAAAACCCCATGAACGCGGGATCATAGTATTCTGCGAATGAAAAGGAGTGCCGGGAGTCCAGCCAACCGTGTTTGGCATGTCCCCGGTCGTTACCCGCTCTGACTTTAATCATGTTTGCTCCTGTTTCACTGGGATATTGCTGGTTAATAGGTATATCTGATCCCTATGCGCCCGTAGGTTTGTATTTTTCTATCAGTAGGGTTTTCCCAAGGCACCGTCGTTTTGGTAATGGCAAAACTCCCGCTCCAATTGCCTGAGCGAGCATTGATTCCCGTGTACAGGCGTGCAATACCGGGGTCATAATCAACAGACATGCTGTCCTTGAAGGTGTTGCCGTCCCAGAATATTGCGTTCGCTATGTAAGAGCCGTTGAGCAAAGTGAACAGCCAAACCCCGGATTGTGTTCCATAGGAGGTATAGGGGCGAGAACCGATGGTTTCCTCCCCAAAGAATTGAGGGGGAATGCCATAGTCGTCGGGTACGCCCCAACCGAAACGAGCGCCTATGCCAACGGTAGCCATTGATATCAGGTTGCCGAGACTGCCGCCAAGTTGGCTGATGAAGTCACCGCCCCAGCCTTGCGTGCTGCCAAAGTTCCACAAACGCCGACGGTGTTCGTAAGCAATGTTTAACAGGATCTCGTCGTGAATCTGGTGATCCCAACCATTGACTTGATCCACGCCAATCAGGCGATGGAATTCATTCTGCACTTCCTCTCCACGTGCACTCGGACCAGCAATACCATAGTAAAACGTAAAAGCGTCCATAGTTTTTGCGTCCTGGGCGCCAGCCGTGAGGGAGGCAAACAGCATTCCACTGTATGGCACATCGTTTTCAACCGCTTCGGTGGTTTCTGTATCGTTAGGGGTGAAAATTCGATGGGAGAGGCTGTGGCTAATGAATCTTTGGCGGCCTTGTTTGTTGATCAACGGTAGAGATCCCAAACCCGTCGCAACAAAACCAGGAACGGCACCCTCTTCATACTTTTCCAGATAGCCTGATACCCAGCCTATCTGCAGGCCGTTGGTGTAGTGGTCATCCGTTTGGGCGAAGCTGTCGTTGTCGACTGATAAAAACCAGGTACCATTCAGCGAGTCCGCTGACGCTTCCCAAGAACATAAGATCAGGAGAGCTTTTGCCAATTGATGACCTGGCCAGAAATTCCAGTTACGAATACGCATAGTCTCAACACTGTCAGGTTTAGCGAAATAACCAGCCCGCAACGAGGCGAACCACTCGAGGCATGATCAAGTACACCACAAGGGCAACAATGGTGGCGGCCACTATCCCATGCCGAACTCCCCAGACTGCAAGCTCCGGAATTCTTTCAAACACAGGCTGATACACCACTGGCACAATCATGGTAAGGGGCCATATCACCGAAGTTGTGATGAGCCATTGTTTCCATCGTGTGGGTTGTTTGGCTTTTGAAGCCGGTGGGGTAAACCAAAAGTCGATGCCGCTTTTGATTTCAACCTGCTCGTCGGAAGCCAGTGCCGAGGCGATGTCGGATATCAGTTCCTTTCGGATATCCGAGCTCAGCCAGGCCTCGGCTTCTTCATTGGTAGAAAAGCGCACTGCGATCTCAAAAGTGTCATTTCCTTCTGGAGGCCGGACTACGTGAACCCCCTGATGACCGGGAAATTCAGCTGCGGCAGAGATAATCTGCCGGAGCCAGGTCTCGTAACGATCCCTGAGTTGGGGACGGACGGTGTGTCGGATAATGATCGATCTACCGGAATTGTAATGTACGCTGGGTGTGGCGTTTGCCGCTTCATTGCTCATAGTTTCATCCCGCAATAGTTTCATTGGAGTATAGCCGGCGGATTACTGGGGATTCGCGCCACTTTCTATCGTGCGGTTTCGAATAATTTGAATTGTGTCGATGTCCGCCGCCACGTAAGCCTGCTGGACAAACAGGTCGTAGGGGAGTTCCTCACCTATTTCATCAACATAGCGTGCACAATAGCTGAAGCGTACGAACAGCGATTCCGGTTCCGGCTCTTCGATCGTCATTGTCAGATTGCCTCCCGGTACGGTGGCCGTTGGAAGTATCTCGTAATGTACGGACTCTTCTTCTTGAAAGGTAACCAGGTCTTCGACCATTAATCCTGGTAATTCAAGGCTGCGCTTGAGCCGCTTGTCGTCCTGCCAGTCCAGTTCATACTCGCCCAGTCCGATGACGTAATGTTCGGGAGAGGTCGCCCGGGAGACGAGCCCGTCCCACAACTGTTTTCTGGTCAGATTCACGATTGATTGGTCGGTCAGATCGTTTACCTGGACCACGTGTTCAAATTGCATGCTGGGTTCCTTTTTGGAGTGAACAGGCGCACGGACGTCACCAGAAGAGCATGTCGTCCCATGCTATATGACCCAGGTAAATCTAGTTGAAACTCGGAAGTAGGGGTAGGTGGAAACTTTGAACTGTATGTCCCATACATAGAACACATCAACATATTCACAACTAATGGATGTCGGGATCATTGAAGCGCCTCAGAGACCCACTCCTATCGTACTTCTCGCTCGTTACAGTTCCTTAATCGTCCTGCTCCCCCCTTGGTGCGTCAGCGAACCGACAGATCGCCTCTTTCTGCATACGCTAGAACTTCATCCTGAATCCCGGGTCATGTGGCGATTCAGTCTCCTTCCTGAAATTGACGCCGGGGAAGGCAAGCTGTGATGAAGCGGTTAAACAGGACATTTAGTCCGACTTAAACACCCGATTCGCAGGAGAATCTTATGAAAAAACTACATTCCTTAGCCTTTTACGCTTTGGTCACACCGGCTATAGCGTTAGGTTCAGGTGCTGTGCTCGCGGAACAATCTGCTGATAAGGATGTCGATCAGAACCAGCAGAGCGTTCAGCCTGAGCAGGACGCCATGGAATCAACCACTAGCACTGCGCAAAGTGACCCAAAAGCGGGCGATCAGTCCCGCATGCAGAACCAGGGCTATATTGCTTCAGCACCGGCTAACGGCATGCAGGCAAGCGATCTGATCGGTGCTGGTGTTAAAACTACTGGTGACGAGAAAGTGGGCGCGGTGAGCGATCTGATCATTGATCAGGACGGTCAGGTTGTGGGTATTGTTGTCGGCGTCGGCGGATTCCTTGGCATGGGTGAGAAAGACGTAGCCATTGGCTGGGATGACGTAACGAAATTGGGCGCTTCTGATGAGCAGGATCTGCGGATTAATCTGACCCGAGAGGATCTGGAGGGTGCGCCTGAATACGAAGGCCCGAAGTGAATACCAGAACCCACCACTCAGGATAAAATGAATAAACGGCAGGGGTGAAGGCCTCTGCCGTTTTCATACCGGGCGAGCGCACATCTGCTCTGATCCTTTTTGCTCTTATTGGGAGTCAAAGAGATGCAGATAACAATGCGATTAGCGGATTTTATACGGGCGGAAATAGAGCCTATTCTTCAGGATTGGGAAGAATTTGCCAAAACCATCCTTCATGCCAGGCACATGGGCAAGACCGGGCTGCGTGATCATGCCAGGGAAATGTTGCTGGAGATTGCCGCCGATCTCGATTCATACCAGAGTGAATCAGAACAGGTCGCCAAATCGAAAGGCCGTGAGCCGAAGGGTGAGGAGGAGTCTTGGGCAGAAGTGCACGGTGGTGATCGACAGACCAGCGGGTTCAGCGTCCTTGAGACAGTTTCCGAGTTTCGGGCCCTGCGCGCGAGCGTGGTGTCACACTGGACGAAAACATACCCAACGCTTGCGGGCGACCAGCTTGAAGACCTCACCAGGTTCCATGAAGCGATAGACCAGGCCGTCGCCGAATCGCTGGAGCAGTATGCGACCGTAAAAGAGATGGAAACCAGGCTGTTCGGCGCCATTCTGATTGCATCTCCTGATCCGATTTATGTGTTGGACCTTGAGGGCAGATTTATTTATGCCAACAAAGCCACCGCCGATCTTTTCGCTCTGAGGCCCGAGGCAATCATCGGAAAATCCACCTTTGACCTGGGGTTTCCGTTCGCCTCTGACTTTCAGCGCAACCTGAAAAAGGTGATTGATGATCAATCCACCTACCGGGGCAAGCTCGTCCATACCTTTGCTTCTGGCCAGGGTGAAAGGTTCGAGTATCTGCTCGCGCCTGTTCTGGATGAGCATCGAAACACCGAAGCGACTGTCTGCATTTTCCGGGATGTCACCGAACGGGCGATCGCGGAAGAAAAGATATGGCACAACGCCCACCATGACTTGTTGACCGGGCTGCCGAATCGACGTCTGTTCCTGGATCGTCTGGAACAGGAGGTCAAACATGCAAAGCGCAGTAGCCTGCCTCTTGCCCTGCTTTTCATGGATCTTGATGGCTTCAAGGAGGTTAACGATTCGCTCGGCCATGAAGCGGGGGACCGCGTACTGTGCGACGTGGCAGAGCGCCTTGCCGATTGTGTCCGGGAGGACGATACGGTTGCCCGTTTGGGCGGCGATGAATTTACCGTGATTCTCACCGCCGCTAAGCGGCGCGAGGATGTTGAGTATGTGGCTCAGACGATTATTGATGCACTCGCGATGCCCTTCCAGACCGCACTACAGGCTGTCCAGATTTCGGCCAGCATTGGGATCTCGTTCTATCCCCAGGACGCATCCTCTCCTGTCGCTTTGCTAAAAAACGCGGATCGGGCCATGTATAACGCCAAAGAATCCGGTTCAAACCGGATGTGTTTTTACGGCACATCCGATAAAACGGACGGACAATTGTCCTGAGCTTACGGGGCCGAAAACGCAGCGGCTCTGCGCACAGCTTCGATATCGTCCTGAAGTGTCATGGCGCGCTCCGAACGGACCAGTGCCATCCGTGAATGTTTTTTGGCGGCGGTGACTATCGCATTGTCATCCGTTTCGGCCAACGCGCAAAAAGCTTTCTGCAGTCGGATGGACACTTCAACGATACCCGCGCCGTCACGGGCAATGGCCGTAAAGGCATCGTCGAACAAGTCGTCGATCACTAGCTCCGGAACCGATACGCGGTCATAGGTGATCGCCCGTAGTTTGTCCTTTTCAAGCGGGGATTGCCAAAGCGTAAACAGTCGGACCATTGTGCCAATGATATTGATCGCGGTTCCCGGGTCGTTGATGCCAGGCGACAGCGCCTTGTCGGCGATCTCGGACAAGGCAAGAAGCCCGAAGCGGGGATCATCTTCAAAAGCACGGTTTGAGCTAATCGTGAAGGCGCCGGAAAAGTCGTCTGGCTTGAGCGTCTCGCAACCTTCAATGCTCTTTCCAATACACCCCACAATACGAAGCAGCGGACGGCGTGTGCTCACAAAAGTACCAGGCAGCGCTGTCACTATCACGCGACAATTGAGCGTTTCAGCGCAGGATTGTAACGTCTCCAGATCAATATGCTGGACATAACCAACCGTTGAAGAACATACGGGGACACCCTTGTCCCTGGCCTGATGCGGGGAGGCTGTCAAAGCGCCGAGTGTGGGCGCATGGCGGCGATGATCCAGTGCGTCGCCGGCTGCCTTTTCCGCTTTCTCAATGGTGTTAACCACCCGGCCCAACCGGGCAATTCTGTCCACCCAGCGAACGAAAGTGATGATGACAATGGCGAACACCAGAAGGGTCAGCACGAAGATCGCAAACCGGCCTGCAGAGTCAAACATGTCATTCTGGATTGTTATCAGGGAAACAATACTGAAGATGAAGGCGCCTATAAACGCAGACAATGCGTTCTGGGTAACGTCATCAGCAATAACAAGCGGTATGGAACGAGGTGTCGTACCGGCACTGGCGGATGCATAAGCGGCCACCATGGAGCCTACTGCAAAAGTCGCAATAACCAGCATGCTGGACGCCATAATGGACAGCAGGGACTCGACAGATTCCAGGGTAATCTCGGGCAACACACTGGAAAGACCCGTATCGTCAGCCAGTTTGGCGATGAAGGTACCACCAAAAGAAAGCACGCAAAGTACCAGTGGCTTGAGCCACAAACGCTCTTTAATCCGGCTGAAAACAAAACGAAACTTGTCCGGGCTCAACATACTTGGACCTGCTTGCGGAGATCCCGGGGTCCTTCGGCCACGACGAGACTGGAGCCGTTTCCGCCACTAAAGAACATCTTGTTGATTCCTTCAACCGCTGGGATGATCGTTTTCCGATAAACATTTCCTTACCAATCTACAATCGACACCTCCCATGATTGTCAGTAATCTGCCGAAACGACTCGAGTCTTGATATCGCGGGAATGCCCATCTGAGTTTGGGGATAAGCGAAGGCTTTGTCAGTGCGGTGGCGCACCTACTCGTTGTCCTGTACCGGAGGCCCCATGGACGCTCAAAGCGTTCTTGCCGGGTCGATTCCAGTGTTTTCAGTTATCTCTGTTCGGAGGCTGCATTGCGAACAGTCACGGGTGCACAATCTTTCACGCGAGTGTTAGTAATGGCAGCCGTTTTGCCATTGTCGTTCCCGCTGCCTGCCGATGACGGAGAAGACGGTTATCAGCTGCTTGAGCTGGACGGCTACAAGGTCAAATGGGGCGAGCAGACGTTGGGGGTCGGGGCAACCATCACGTACGCGTTCGCTGATGAGACGCTGCGGTTTGATGAGGCTCGTAACTGTCGTGATCTGGCGCCGATGAAAGCGCTCTCCGGTCCGAATCTTCCCTTCGAAACGCTCGCGCGCGAGGCCGCTGAGGCGTTCCGGGTCTGGGAGCGTGCTGCTGATCTTACATTTCAATGGGTTGCGGATGTCCGGGATGCGGATATCATTCTTGGTGCACAGGGACAGCCGCGCATGCGGGCATTTGCCAACGTATCCTACGCGCCCGAGGTGAAAGAGGGTGTGCGCGCCATAGATCAGGCTTTGGTGTGCCTGAACCCCGACCAGAAGTGGAAGGTTGGATTCGGTGGCGACGAGAATGTCTACGACATCCGCTATACGCTGATTCATGAGATCGGCCACGCCATCGGCCTGGACCATCCAGGGCCATCCGGACAGGTGATGGGATTTCGTTACACCGAGGCCTTTCCTGAGCTGCAGCCCGGCGATCTGCGCGGTATCCGGCAGCTCTATGGGCCTGGGGCCAACGACGGACAACTGGCCAATGGCCCTGATTCCCACCTCTTCAAGTCAGCGCTTTGACGTGGCTCAGAAGTTGTAACCCAGACCTACCG
>JAKLLS010000216.1 GCA_022014155.1 Marinobacter sp.
CGTCCGAGGTCCAGTCGTTGCTGGAGGTGGTGGAGTCGGCAATCATCAGGCGGTAGTGGGCCTTGGTGCCGTTGTCCATCATGGTCTTGTAGTTGAGGATGGCTTCCAGGTAGGTGTCCGGTTCGTTACCCAGCCGGCCCACGGCACCGCCGACCGAACCGGCGGGAGTCAGGTACGGGCCACCCGGTACGCTTTTACCCTCGTTGTTCAGAAGTAGTCCCGAGCGGGCATAGGTGTTGAAGGAGAAGCCCTCGTCACCCCGGGCATGGGGTTCGACCTCCGCCAACTTCTGCTCCAGGGCTGACAGCCGCTCTTCCACGCTTTCCTGAGCGTGGACGCCAACGGACAGACCTGAACACAGCGCCAGTGTGATTGCCGTTGCCAAAGGAAAATGGCATGACGTAATACGAAAACTCATTGTTGGAACCTCGTCTTGTTTTTGTAAGGTCTGATTTCCACACAGCTTTGAGTTAGGACTTAATGCTTTAAGTTATGTGATAAAAAACTCCGCTTTTCATAACTACCGCTGTGATGTCAATGGATAAGAGGCTTCACATGTGCCCCAAGCTATCGTTACCTCTCAATCATTTTTGCTGGCTGCACTTCGGGTGCATACAAACTTAAATGATTAAGTAATGACCAAAGATAAATTCGGTAGATAGCTTCTGCAACCTTGAGGGGATCTTAATTTTAACTTAATTTTTCAGGCGGGAAGGCAAGCCAGGTCTGGCCCGGCCTGCCAACGTATTACGATTTTCGCGGGTCGGTGGCGACAATCAGCTCATCGTCGCGATGGTGATCCCGGAAGCTGCGCAGACTCTCAATGCCGGAAAAATCCACCAGGTCACGAAAATCCAGCCAGTCCACCAGGCAGTACAGACAGATTGCCGGGTAATTCCACCGTTCGAACTGACCATCATCGACCATTGCCGCCAGCGTTCTCAACGTTGTCATGATGCGCTCACGCTGCAGGTTGAAAAACATGACATCCGCATGGGTATCAAGACCCGAGCGCTCGGACAGCAGCAATGTCACCGCGGAATCGTTGGCAGCGTCAATCAGGGTGAGCTGGTTCTCCTGATTCCAGGTCAGCGGGTCCCGACACTGTTTGGCACTCAGGTAGCGGGCAATAATGCGGGAATCGTAAATTTCCTGGTCACCGTCAACGAGCATCGGAATCTTCAGGGCCGGATTGCTGCGACGAAGTTCGTCACGCCCCTCACCGTAGATGTTGAGATCGACAAAATCATGGGGTTCTTCATCCAGCAATATGCGAATACGGCGAACGTAGGGGGATGTCGTCGAACCAATCAGTTTCATGTGCTCTCCAGTCTTCGTCAGGTTAAATTCCCAGCAGGGACGCGGGATCCGTAAAGGCATGCCCGGTTGCCTGTGCCACTTCCCCATAGGTTATCTTGCCCTGGTATACATTCAGGCCGTGTAGCAGATGGACGTCCTCTCTCAACGCCTGCTCTGGCCCCCTGTTGGCCAACGCCACAATAAAAGGCAGGGTGACATTGTTTAACGCCAGCGTTGACGTGCGGGCCACCGCACCGGGCATGTTGGCCACGCAATAATGTACCACGCCATCGACAAGATAGGTGGGGGCATCATGGGTGGTCGGTCTGGAGGTTTCAGTGCAGCCACCCTGATCAATGGCGACATCAACAATCACACTGCCCTCCGGCATGCGGGCGACCATGTCACGGGTCACCAGTTTCGGTGCCGATGCACCGGGAATCAGCACCCCGCCGATGACAAGATCTGAGTCGATCACCGAATGCTCCAGGGTTTCGGCATTGGAAAACAGGGTAATGATCCGATTGCCATACAAGTGATCCAGTTCCCGCAGTGTGTCCATGTTTCTGTCCAGCACGGTCACCTGGGCTCCCAGCCCGACCGCCATGGCCACGGCATTCTGACCCACGGTGCCACCACCAATGACCGTCACCCGGGCCGGCGCCACGCCGGGTACACCACCAAGCAATACGCCTCGGCCACCCAGGTTTTTCTCCAGACAATGAGCACCGGCCTGAATTGACATACGGCCGGCTACTTCCGACATGGGCGCCAACAGTGGTAGCCGCCCATGACTGTCAGTAACGGTTTCATAGGCGATACAGGTTGCTCCGGAGCGTACCAGATCATCCGTCTGTGCCTTGTCCGGCGCCAGGTGCAGGTAGGTGAACAGGGTATGGTCTGTGGTCAATAATGCCCGTTCATCGGCCTGGGGTTCCTTGACCTTGACGATCAGACTGGCAGCGGCGAACACCGCAGGACCGTCATCAAGAATCTGTGCGCCGGCATCACGGTAAAACCCGTCAGAGAATCCGATGGCAGCCCCCGCCCCAGCTTCCACAAACACTTCATGGTGAAGGGAGGTCAGCTCCCGCACAGCCGCCGGGGTCATGCCCACGCGGTATTCGTGGTTCTTTACTTCCCTGGGGACGCCTATCTTCATCGGTCATACCTCAACGGCCAGCGGCTAACAGTGTTTCCTGATGCAAAGTGTAGTAAAAAGGTCAGGTATCGGAAGACGTAATCAAACCACCAAGGAGGAGGAACGCCCATGAAGACGATCACAATCGCCCTTTCTGCCGCCACTTTCGCATTGTCACTGAGCAGCACACAGGTAATCGCCGACATGCAGACAGAAACCATCGAATACACTGTCAATGGGGACACGTTCACCGGCTATCTCGCCTGGGACGACGACGTCGATGGCAAGCGCCCCGGCGTGCTCGTCGTCCATGAATGGTGGGGCCATAACGAATTTGCCCGCGATCAGGCTGAAAAGCTAGCAAAAGCCGGCTACACCGCCTTTGCACTGGACATGTATGGATCAGGAAAAGTCGCTGACCATCCCGATGATGCCAAGCAGTTCATGCAGGAAGCCACCAGTAATATCGACAATATCAAATCCCGCTTCATGGCAGCGATGGAGCTGCTGCAGGACCATGACAGCGTCGATGGCGACCGCATTGCCGCCCAGGGGTATTGTTTCGGCGGCGCCGTGGTGCTGAACATGGCCCGAATGGGCGCCGACCTGGATGGCGTGGTGAGTTACCACGGCGCGCTCGGCAGCCCTATCAAAGCCGAGGCCGGCAAGGTCAACGCCCGTGTGCAGGTCTACACTGGCGGAGCCGACCAGATGGTACCGTCTGACCAGGTTGCGGGTCTGGTCAGGGAAATGCAGGATGCCGAAGTGGACCTGGCACTGGTGTCATTCCCCGGGGTTCTGCATTCCTTCACCAACCCGGAAGCTGACAGGATTGGCAAGGAATTCGGCATGCCTGTCGGCTACGATAAAGCCGCTGCTGAGCGTTCCTGGGACGGCACTCTGCGATTCTACAACGAGATTTTTGCGGAATAAGCGGACACGAGAAGAATCGCGTTACAGGGCACCAGCAATGGTGCCCTTCACTTCCTCCATCAGCTCGTCTACCGACTTGTCACTGGTAGTGACCGGCGGATGGATAACGATCTCAATAACACCAGGACTGAAAGTCGCAGTACCCTTGGGCAGGCGATCGTGAGAGCCCCGGATCGTCACCGGAAGTATCGGCAATTTCCCGTCCCTGGCAATCACAAAACCGCCTTTCTTGAACGGCAGCAAGTGGCCATCCAGCGAACGCGTGCCTTCCGGAAACAGCAGTATTCCGGTGCCATCCGGCAACTGGGCAACACCGCGCTTGATACTCTCCAGGGCAGCACTGCCTTTTGACCGGTCAATAAACAGGTTTCTTGAGGTTTCCAGCGCCAGCCCGAACAGCGGCACTTTTCTCAGTTCTTTCTTGATGACCCAGCGATACTGCAGCCCCAACGCCAATACCAGCGCCGGCGGATCAAAGTAGGACGCGTGGTTACTGAGAATAACGTAGCGCTGCCCCGGCACGATGTTCTCCCTCCCGATCACCACCAGGCGGATACCGGTTACCTTGAGGATAGTCCAGGCAAAGACCTGGGTGCCATGGAAGGCGGCATCACCACGCTTGCCCAGCAAGGCAGCAATGACAATCGGGAAGAACAGCAGTAGGGTCAACAGGGCAGCCCAGAACAGAATCCAGGTGGCTTTGAGGAATCGCAGCATAGAAGGGGTTCCTGAACATCTCGACAATGCCAATCAAAAATGGGCAACAGGAGCGTAAAGATTACACAGGGAGACTGAAATCACAAAAATCAGGAGGGGCCAAAGACATAAAAAAAGGCAGCCGAAGCTGCCTTTTTGGCGGTTATTGCTTAATCCGTGGGGGATTAAAGAGCAACAACGTTCTCCGCCTGGGGACCTTTCTGGCCCTGGGTAACGGTGAACTCAACCTGCTGGCCTTCTGCCAAGGTTTTGAAACCGCTGCCCTGAATAGCGCTGTAGTGAACAAAAACGTCCGGGCCG
>JAKLLS010000217.1 GCA_022014155.1 Marinobacter sp.
TTTTTTATGACATAATCATCGCCGGCGGTGCCAGGAAGGCAAACGCCGGAATGCAGTCCCGATACTGCAGTATCAACCAGCCAGGGAAGGATGGCCCATGCCCGATGTACCTACGGTTTTGACTTTGCCGGAGGCTTCCTCCGATATTTTCCACTGCGCGGCAGGCCCGTGGATAATGCTGTCCTGCCTGCCGAAATTCGGCGTACGCCGTCGTCAGGCCGCGTTGTCTGCATTGACCGACCCCACCGCCTTACTTGGCGCCAGTGTGGCTACCTTGAAAGCCATTGGCCTGACCACCGAAAGCATAGAGCCCATCCAGGCATGGCAGCGTCAGGACCGGAATCACCCGGTGGTGACGCAGGCTCTCCGGATATGGACTGAATGCCGGGCCCAGGGAATCTGGCTGATAACGCCGGGCGATGACGATTACCCCGAGCCCTTGCGTCATATTCACGATGCCCCTCTGGTACTTTACTGTCTTGGACGCCGCGACCTGTTAGTGCGAGACCAGATCGGCATAGTGGGCAGTCGCAATGCCACCAGGGCCGGCCTGGACCTCGCGCGGAAATTTGCCGCCGCCCTCAGCGGCCAGGGCTTCCTGGTGACCAGTGGCCTCGCACTGGGAATTGATGGCGCCGCCCACGCGGGAACATTGGATGCCGGTCACCCCACCCTGGCGGTCATTGGCAGTGGTTTTGATCAGTTGTATCCCAGCCAGCACCGCAAGCTCGCCGAACGAATTATCGATCAGGGTTTACTGATCTCCGAATATCCTCCCGGCGTCCGTGCTCGGGCCGCCCACTTTCCCCAGCGCAACCGCATCATCAGTGGTATGAGCCGGGGCGTACTGGTGGTGGAAGCGGGCCTCAAAAGCGGATCGTTGATCACCGCGCGACTGGCGCTGGAACAGGGGCGGGAAGTGTTTGCCATCCCCGGATCCGTCCACAGTCCCGTGGCCCGGGGTTGTCATCACCTGATCAAGCAGGGTGCCCGCCTGGTTGAAACCGTGGACGATGTGCTGGAAGAGCTCGGCGCCTGGTGGTCCCCTTCCCCGAAGGTCGAACCCGCGGAGAGTCAGCAGCCCTTGGCAACGGATCTGGACGCCAGGGAAATCGCGGTGTTGAAGGCTTTAGGGTATGATCCGCAATCAACCGATCAACTGTGTTCGGAAACCGGATTGCCCGCCGACCAGCTGATGCAGTCGCTATTGTTGCTGGAGCTACAGGGGCTGGTCAGTTCGGTACCGGGTGGTTTCCAGAAAATTGCATGAGCCGGGCCGTTCCGGCAACGACGTATCAGAGTGACTGAACCCATGCCACACTCATCCACACCCCTGACTGACTGGCAACTGCACTGCGCCCGCCGTACGCTTCTGCAGGGCGGTGTCATTGCCTATCCCACAGAAGCCGTGTGGGGGCTGGGTTGCGATCCCTGGGATGTGCAGGCGGTCGACAGGATTCTCGATCTCAAGAGACGTCCCATGGAAAAGGGCGTGATCCTGGTCGCCTCCTCCATCGAGCAGGTGCGATTCCTGTTGGATCCCCTGCCCCCTGAGTTGCAGCGGGAAGCCGAGCAGCACTGGCCCGGTCCGGTCACCTGCCTGTTACCTGATGTAGAGCGCCAGATACCGGAGTGGGTACGCGGTCGCCATGGTTCCATAGCGGTGCGGGTCAGCGATCATCCGGTGGTTCGCGCGCTCTGTGACGTCGCCGGTATGCCGTTGGTATCCACGTCCTGCAATCCGGCCGGACGTCAGCCGGCCCGCTCCATCTGGCAGGTCCGCCGTTATTTTGGTGATGAGCTGGACTGGATTGTGCCCGGTGACCTGGGTGGCAGTCGTCAGCCCAGCCGTATTCTGGATATCGTCAGCGGCCGTCAATTGCGTTAGGAGAATCAGATGTCGCAGCAACCCGACAGCAACGCCGTCAAACAGTACCTGCTTGAACTGCAGGAGACGATCGTCGCCCGCCTGACAGCCGTTGATGGCAGGGCCGGCTTTATCACCGATGCCTGGGACCGCCCGGAAGGTGGTGGCGGTGTCAGCCGGGTGATCAGTGACGGCGCCGTGTTCGAAAAAGGTGGCGTGAATTTCTCCCATGTCATGGGGGATACCATGCCGCCGTCTGCCACCGCGCATCGTCCACACCTGGCGGGGGCGCCTTGGCAGGCGATGGGGGTCTCCCTGGTGCTTCACCCCCATAATCCGATGGTGCCCACTTCCCACGCCAATGTGCGATTTTTCATTGCCACGCCACAAGACGCGGAACCGGTGTACTGGTTTGGTGGTGGCTACGACCTCACGCCCTATTACGGCTTTGAAGAAGATTGCGTCCACTGGCACCGGACCGCTCGGGACGCCTGTGAGCCGTTTGGTGAAGACCTTTATCCGCGCTTCAAGCATTGGTGTGATGAATATTTCTACCTGAAACACCGGGATGAACCGCGAGGTATTGGAGGCCTGTTTTTCGACGACTACAACACCGGCGACTTCGCAAGGGATTTTGGAATGATGCAGGCGGTGGGCAGCAGTTATATAGACGCGTATGAGCCCATTGTGCGCCGCCGGAAAGAGTTGCCCTACACGGAACAGCAGCGGGATTTCCAGCTGTACCGCCGAGGTCGGTACGTGGAATTCAACCTGGTGTACGATCGCGGTACCCTATTCGGGCTGCAGTCCGGCGGACGCACCGAATCCATCCTGATGTCGCTGCCGCCGCTGGTTCGCTGGGACTACAACCGCACGGCCGAGCCGGGCTCCGAAGAGGCGCGGCTGACCGACTTTTTTCTCACCGATCGTGACTGGCTGGAGTTGAACCATGGAAAATGATCTGTACGCGGTGGTGGGTAACCCCATCAGCCACAGCAAATCGCCACGGATTCACAGTCTGTTTGCGCGCCAGACCGGGCAGCCGGTGGAATACACCGCCATTCAGGCGCCGCTTGATGATTTTGCAGGTGCCGTGAGGAGCTTCTTTACCCGTGGCGGCAAGGGCCTGAATGTCACGGTGCCGTTCAAGGAACAGGCCTGGTCCCTGGCGGACCGGCGCACCCCGGAGGCGGAGAAAGCCGGCGCCGCCAATACCCTACTGCTGGATAGTGAAGGTTTGCTGACTGCCGATAATACCGATGGCCGGGGGCTGGTGACCGATCTGCTTCACAATCACGGCGTTGACCTGCGAGACAAAAACATTCTGGTGCTTGGCGCTGGCGGTGCCGTTCGCGGCGTCCTCGGCCCCCTGCTGGTGGAGCGACCGGCCGCGCTGACCATTGCCAATCGCACGGTCTCCAGGGCTGAAGCGCTGGTGGAACTGTTCCGGCCCGATGCCGGCGCAACCAGGCTCTCGGCCTGCGGCTTTGAAGATGTAACGGACCGGTTTGATATCATCATCAACGGCACCAGCGCCAGCCTCCAGGGTGACTTGCCGCCGATTTCACCGAATGTGATCGGTGCCGATAGCGTGGTCTACGACATGATGTATTCTCTGACAACAACCACCTTCAACCAGTGGGCTCTCGACCAGGGAGCGACACGGGTACTTGATGGCCTCGGCATGTTGGTGGAACAGGCGGCTGAGTCGTTCCGGATCTGGCGTGGTGTGCGCCCGGACACGGCGGCGGTGATGGAAGAATTGCGTAACGACTGACTCGGCTGGCCGGCGATGGGCTATGCTCAGGGTCAAAACATACAAAAGGTTCCCGATGGATATCCTTACCCTTGTGGGCCTGGTGGCGGGTGTACTGATCGTGGTGCTCGCCATGCTGGCCAATGCCTCTGTACTGACATTCCTGAACCTGCCGGGGTTGGCCATTGTGCTCGGCGGCACGTTCGCAGTGACCCTGATCAAGTTCCGGCTGTCCTCGGTGATGAGCGCCTTCCGCCTGGCATTTTCCGCGGCATTCAAGGAACAGGTGGCCCGTCCGACCGAGCTGATCCGCGAAGTGGGAGAGCTGGCCATGGTGGTGCGAAAGGAAGGCATTCTCGGGCTTGAGGACCACGAAACCACCAATGGCTTCCTGCAAAAAGCCATCAACCTCTGTGTCGACGGCCATCCGCCAGAGTTGGTGGAAGAAGCCCTGAACCAGGAAACCCGCCAGACAGCGGAGCGTTACCAGGTCTCCGAGCGGGTGTTCCGTGGCATCGGCGAATCGGCACCGGCCATCGGCATGCTTGGTACCCTGGTTGGCCTGGTGCAGATGCTCAATACCCTGGATGATCCCTCCTCCATTGGCCCGGCCATGGCCATCGCCCTGTTGACCACGCTGTACGGTGCCTTTATTGCGCAACTGATCGCACTGCCGTTGGCGGACAAGCTCCAGCTCAAAGCGGAGGACGAGGCCCGCAACCAGTTGCTGATCACCACCTCCATCCGCAACATCATGCGCGGTGAGA
>JAKLLS010000074.1:0-10764 GCA_022014155.1 Marinobacter sp.
CCATCTACCTCATGATCCTGTTGTTGTTTTAATGATGTTAACGACAACTGTAGGCGCTTTGATGGGAAGGACTACTAGACCATAGGCTTAGTCGGGCTATTCCTTGGAAGGGTGAACCTTTGTGACGGTGGCGGTGAGATCTCCCTTGGCGAGGCGTGTGTTGATGACGTCGCCGGTAGCGACTTCGGTGGCATCCCGGATAATGGCGCCGTCGCTTTCCCGTCGGGTAATGGCGTAGCCCCGTCCGAGTGTGGCCAGTGGGCTGACCACGTGCAGTGTCTGGCTGCTATGGCTGAGCCTGTCGTGGTGGCGATCCAGGCGCAGTCGAATAGCCTTGTCCCGCCTGTCCTGCAGGCGCTGCAAGCTATCCTGGGCGAGGTCCAGCCGGCGCCCGGGGGATTGCATCAGCAGGCGTTGCTTCACGTGATCTGCACGCAGGCTCCGCTGTGCCAGAGCGTCTGTCATGGCTTTAACCAGGCGCATGTCGAGCTCATCCATACGCTGGGCCTTGTCCATCAGCTCGCGTCGCGGATCTCTGAGCCGGGCTGTCAGATGCAGCATCTGTGTTTCCATCCGCTGCAGGGTTCGTCGCACGGCATTGCCAAGGCGGTTCGCTTTCTCGTCCACCTGTCTTACCCATTCCCTCTGGTCCGGAGAAACTTTCTCGGCTGCGGCGGATGGCGTCGGGGCTCTGAGATCGGCGACGAAATCAGCGATGGTCACGTCCACCTCGTGGCCAACTGCGCTTACCGTCGGAATACTGCAGTTTGCGATGGCCCGGGCGACAGCTTCTTCATTGAAACACCACAGATCCTCAAGCGACCCACCACCGCGACCGATAACCAGCACGTCGGCCACGCCATGGGATTGGGCCTGCTCAATGGCGCGGACAATGTCAGCGGTGGCTGCCTTGCCCTGTACGGCGGTGGGGTAAAGGGTGACCGGTATGGCCGGGCATCGCCGTGCCAGAACGGTCAGGATATCGTGGATGGCAGCACCGGTTGGTGAGGTGACCACGCCAATATGGTGAGGAACGGTGGGCAGCGTTTTCTTGCGGGCAACGTCGAACAAGCCTTCGAGTTGCAGCTTTCTCTTCAGTTCCTCGAACGCCTGCTGGAGCGCCCCCAGACCGGCGGGTTCAAGGTGTTCGACGATAATCTGGAAGTCACCCCGGTTTTCATACAGCGTGACTTTGCCGCGAATTCTTATCTGGTCACCTTCCTTGGGTAACTCACGGATGCGCTGATTGAAGCTCCTGAACATTGCGCACCGGACCTGACACTTGCGATCCTTCAGGGAAAAATACCAATGACCGGACGACGGACGTGAAAATCCGGACAGTTCACCTTCCACCCAGACTTGCATGAAGCTGGTTTCCAGCAGGTGTTTGGCCTGGTGATTCAGTTCGCTGACACTCAATGCCCGGGGGCGGGAATCCTGAAAGGGGGTATTCAACGCGTGACTCCCTGTTTAAACATACGCAATAGCCGAAAAAATGAAGGGCAAAAATAGCGGAATTTCAAAAAGATGCAATCCAAGGTTCAAATAGCGCCGGTTTACTGTCCACCCGAGCCCATTTATAATAGGTCGATTAAGGTTTTCGCTTTGCCGCGCCATGCCGGGCGCAGCACGTGAAATCCCAACTTAGCATGTTCAAAAGGCGGATCCCAATGCTGCGAATTGCCGAAGAAGCCCTCACATTTGACGATGTTCTGCTGATCCCAGGATTTTCGGAAGTTCTTCCCCACGAGGTCAGCCTGAAGACCCAGCTGACCAAAGGCATTACCCTTAACGTTCCATTGGTGTCGTCAGCAATGGATACGGTGACCGAGGCCGAGTTGGCTATCGCCATGGCACAGGAAGGTGGTATCGGCATCATGCACAAAAACATGACCGTCGAGCAACAGGCGGCTGCCGTTCGCAAGGTCAAGAAATTTGAAAGTGGCGTGGTGAAAGACCCCATCACCGTGGCTCCGGGAACCACTGTGCGCGAGCTGGTGGACATCACCATGGCCAACAACATCTCCGGTTTGCCGGTGGTGGATGGCCGTGACCTGGTGGGTATTGTTACCGGCCGTGATATCCGTTTTGAGAGCCGCATGGAGACGCCGGTGTCTGACATCATGACGCCGAAGGACAAGCTGGTTACTGTCAAGGAAGGGGCCAGCCTTGATGATGTTAAAGAATTGCTGCACCGCCATCGTATCGAAAAGGTGCTGGTGGTGAATGATGAATTCGAACTCAAAGGCCTGATTACCGTCAAGGACATCCAGAAAGCCAAGGATTACCCATTGGCTTGCAAGGACGAGCAGGGGCGTCTGCGTGTAGGAGCTGCTGTCAGTACGGGTGGAGATACCGAGGCACGCATCACGGCGCTGGCGGAAGCTGGTGTGGATGTCATTGTGGTCGATACTGCACACGGCCACTCCAAAGGTGTGATTGATCGTGTGCGCTGGGTCAAAGAGAACTTCCCCGAGGTTCAGGTGATCGGTGGTAACATCGCCACTGCGGAAGCGGCCATTGCCCTGGCGGACGCGGGGGCGGACGCAGTGAAAGTGGGCATTGGCCCCGGTTCCATCTGCACGACGCGTATCGTTGCCGGTATTGGCGTTCCGCAGATTTCCGCGGTGTCCAACGTTGCTGCTGCCTTGAAGGATCGTGGTGTCCCACTGATTGCAGATGGCGGTGTCCGTTTCTCTGGTGATATTGCCAAGGCGATCGCTGCGGGTGCGCACAGTGTCATGATTGGTAGCCTGCTCGCGGGGACCGATGAGGCTCCGGGTGAGGTTGAACTGTTCCAGGGGCGTAGTTACAAGGCGTACCGGGGTATGGGATCCCTTGGCGCCATGGGGCAGGGTTCCAGTGACCGTTATTTCCAGGATGCCAGCAAAGGTATCGAGAAACTGGTGCCGGAGGGCATCGAAGGCCGGGTTGCCTGTAAGGGCCCGATGCGCAATATCGTGCATCAGCTGATGGGTGGTTTGCGGGCGTCCATGGGTTACACCGGCAGTGCCACTATGGAAGACATGCGCACCCGTCCGCAGTTTGTTCGCATCACCAACGCGGGTATGCGTGAGAGTCACGTCCATGACGTGACCATCACCAAGGAAGCACCTAACTACCGTGTCGGTTAATCACGCCGTTCCGGGCGCGGTTCAGGGGCTGAACCGCGCTTATTATTTCTGATCCGAGGACTCCATGGCCCAGAACATCCACGACCACCGCATTCTGATTCTCGATTTTGGTTCCCAGTACACCCAACTGATTGCGCGCCGCGTGCGGGAAATCGGGGTTTACTGTGAAATCAAAGCCTTTGATATCACCGAGGAAGAACTCGAAGCGTATAACCCCAAAGGCATCATTCTTGCTGGCGGTCCCGAATCTGTTACTCAGCTTGGTGGTCCCCGTGCTCCGGAAGGCCTGTTTGATCGAGGCATCCCGATTCTGGGTATTTGTTATGGTATGCAAACCATGGCGGAACAGCTCGGTGGGCGCGTTGCCAGCTCCGAGAAACGGGAGTTTGGCTATTCGCAGGTCAAGGTACGGGCAGCCGGCCCGCTGCTGCAGGATATCACCGACCATCTGACGGCGACCGGTGAATCCCTGCTGGATGTGTGGATGAGTCACGGTGACAAGGTTGTGGCCCTGCCGGACGGTTTTGAATTGCTGGCCTCCACCGAAAGTGCTCCGATCTCCGCCATGCAGGACCTCAGTCGCAACCTTTACGGTGTTCAGTTCCATCCAGAGGTGACTCACACCCTTCAGGGTAAGCGTATCCTTGAGCATTTCGTACTCAACATCTCCGGCTGCGAGGCGCTGTGGACGCCTGCCAAGATTGTTGACGATGCCGTACAGCAGATCCGTGATCAGGTGGGCAGCGATAAGGTGTTGCTAGGTCTTTCTGGTGGCGTGGATTCGTCCGTGACAGCCGCGCTGCTGCATAAGGCCATTGGTGATCAGCTGACCTGCGTGTTCGTGGATAATGGCCTGCTGCGCCTGCACGAAGGCGATCAGGTCATGGACATGTTCGCCAGCAACATGGGCGTGAAAGTGATCCGCGTGGACGCTGAGGAACTGTTCCTGTCCAAGCTCAAGGGTGAGGCGGATCCGGAGAAAAAGCGCAAGATTATCGGCAACACCTTCATTGACGTCTTCGATGAAGAAGCTGCCAGCATTCGCGATGTAAACTGGCTGGCCCAGGGCACCATCTACCCGGACGTCATTGAATCTGCAGCCTCCAAGACCGGGAAGGCTCACGTGATCAAATCCCACCACAATGTGGGCGGCCTGCCGGAAACCATGAAGATGAAACTGGTGGAGCCGCTGCGTGAGCTGTTCAAGGACGAGGTTCGCCGCATCGGGCTGGAGTTGGGGCTGCCATACGATATGGTGTATCGCCACCCGTTCCCTGGGCCGGGCCTGGGGGTTCGCATCCTCGGTGAAGTGAAAAAGGAATACGCAGACATTCTTCGTCGTGCCGATGCCATCTTCCTGGAGGAGCTGCATCGTGCCGACTTCTACCATAAAACCAGTCAGGCGTTTGCGGTCTTCCTGCCAGTGAAGTCAGTGGGTGTGGTTGGGGATGCTCGTCGTTACGAATACGTGATTGCGCTGCGTGCCGTAGAAACCATTGATTTCATGACCGCTCGCTGGGCCCATTTGCCCTATGATCTGCTGGAAACGGTATCCAACCGGATCATCAACGAGATTACCGGCGTATCCCGTGTAACCTATGATGTGTCGTCCAAGCCGCCGGCAACCATTGAGTGGGAGTGACCTGGCAAAGACGAGCTGGAAGAACAGGCGTTTTAAGACTACTATGAGCATGATTTCTGCCGCATCGCGGCAGGAGTCGGTGGCTTCATCCGGTCAGTAAACGCGCCGAAGGTTTCAAGGAGGAACGGTGAATATGGCATTCCGGCTTCCACACTCTGGAAACATTACATCCGACGCGCGGCTGCACACCGCACTCTCCAGTCACCCCGGCAGCCTGCTGAGCGCGTGCTGATGGAAAACGCCTCTCTGCAGCGCCAGCAAATCATTGCCAGCCTCCTGGCACAGCAGCCTGAAAACATTGCGGATGCTGCAATGAGCCATTGGGAGAAACTGGCCGACGAGATTACTTCGATCGTCGGCGAGCCCGGTTTTGCTTCGCTGTACGAGCGAACGCTGCACCTGGCCCAATCGACCTTTCCCTGGCTCACATCTGATTCTTCGCCACTGCAGCCCGCCCCCGATCCCAAAGGCCACCGCTTTGTGGAATTGGGGATGTGTCTGGCAAATCAAACGCCGGCCCATGCCCGCGAAGCCCACAGCCTACTGCTAACCATATTTACCGACATCCTGGCTTCGTTGATTGGCGAACAATTGACGGCCAGCATGTTACGTGCGGCCTGGGGTAATATTGCTTCAGTCACGTCCGGCAAGGAGATTGACAATGAGTAACAAGGTCACGATACGCCGCCTGCCAACGGGTGTTCCCGGTCTCGACGATTTGCTGGGTGGTGGCCTGCCGGAGTTCTCGTTTAATCTCATTGCGGGCACGCCGGGAAGCGGGAAAACCACGCTCGCCCACCAGATCATGTTCTCGTTGGCCGCGCCGGACTACCGGGCGCTGTTCTTCACCGTGCTCGGGGAGCCCACCCTGAAGATGCTCCGGTACCAGCAGCAGTTTTCGTTTTTCGATTACAGTAAAATCAACCAATCGATTCGCTTCGTCAACCTGGCGCCCGATCTCCAGGAGGGTAATTTCGACCGCGTCCTGGCGCGCATCGCCGCCGAGGTGAAAGAGTATGAGCCCAGACTGGTGTTCGTCGACTCGTTTCGATCCGTTGTGCAGTCGGCCCGCTCCGAAGGGCAGAATGTGCCCGACCTGCAGCGCTTTGTGCAGCAGCTCGGTATGCAGATGACCAGTTGGCAGGCCACCAGCTTCCTGATCGGTGAATACCTGGAGCCCGAAGCCGAATCGAGCCCGGTCTTTACCGTGGCGGACGGTATCCTGTGGTTGTCGCAAAACATGCATCGCAATTCCATGGTGCGCAAGATGCAGGCGGTCAAGATGCGTGGCCAGGCCCAGGTGCCCGGTTTGCATACCTTCCGCATTGGTGATGCAGGCCTCCAGGTTTTCCCGCGGGCGATTATCCAGCCGGCCGAGATGGTCGGGCAGGTCACCACTGGCAGCACAGAACGGATTTCCATGGGGATCGCGGGCCTTGATGAAATGCTGGGAGGCGGTTTGCCCGCCGGTTATTCGCTGCTTACAGTCGGCCCCTCGGGGTCAGGGAAAACCATTCTGGCGACGGCATTTCTCGCCGAAGGGGCGCGCTGCGGCGAGCCTGGCGTGATCGCGGCGTTCGAGAAAAGTCCGAGTCAACTGCTGAACAACAAGTTATCTGCGTTGGTGAGTGCCGGGCAAGTGGGTGTGATCGACACGCGCGCGCTGGATTTGTCGATCGACGAAACCCTGCACGACATTATCCGGATGATTGATCGCATGCAGGCCAAGCGCGTCGTCATCGATTCGTTGTCGGGTTTCGAATTGGCCCTGGCACCTCAGTTCAGCGAGGATTTTCGCGGTTCACTGTACCGGATGGTGGCCGAACTGACCAGCAAGGGCGTGACCATCCTGATGACCTCGGAACTGGAAGACCGCTACACCGATTTGCGTTTCAGTCCGTTTGGCAGCGCGTTTCTCGCCGATGCCATCCTGGTGCAGCGCTATGTCGAAATCGCAGGGCAGTTCAAGCGCGTCTTATCGATCATAAAGGTGCGCGGCAGCGACCACAGCAAGGATATCCGGCTGTTCGACATCAGCGACGAGGGCATCGTGATTGGCGAGTGCTTGTCCGAATACGACGGCATCATGACCGGTCATCCCAGAATCAATCCCTAGCTGAAGCAACTCCCAATGGATGGTGTGTATGAGCAGCAATGACAAGGATGATGCTTCCCACTCCGGTACGGGTGATCAGGCGGGCGACTCCAGCGACCATGCTGTGGGCAAAGGGCGCGCCGGCACACGGGAAAACGACATTCGCAACACAGAGGCCGTGAAGTCGACAATAGCCGACCAGATGAGCCGCCTGCAGCAAGCTAACGCGAACCTAGTCGTCGCGACCATCGAAGCGCGCAAGTTGGCCGAACAGGTGCAAATGGCGAAGGGCGAACTCGACCACCTCGCGCATCATGATACGCTCACCGGCTTGCCCAACCGAATCTTGCTGAACGACAGGCTGGCCCAGGCGATTGCGTTGGCGCAACGCTCCGGTAAGCAATTCGCAGTGCTGTTCATGGACCTGGACGGCTTCAAGCACATCAACGACTCGCTGGGCCATAGCGTGGGTGACCAATTGTTGCAGTCGGTGGGCAAGCGCCTGCTGGGCTGCGTGCGCCAGTCGGACACCATCAGCCGTCAGGGAGGGGATGAGTTCGTGGCGCTGCTTACCGACATCAATCATCCGGAAGACACAGCGCTGGCTGTGCAAAAAATGCTTGCGGCAATCGCGCTACCACACCACATTGACCAGCAGGATCTGCATATCAGCGCGAGCATCGGCATCAGCATTTACCCGGACGACGGCATGGACACGGAAACCCTGATCAAGCATGCGGATACCGCGATGTATCAAGCCAAGAGCAAGGGCGGCACAACATACGCCTTCTTTGAGCAAGAAATGACAGACCGCGCCATTGAGCGACAATCCACCGAGGCCAGCCTGCGCCTCGCACTGGAACGGCGCGAGTTCGTATTGCACTACCAGCCCCTGATCGATCTTCACAGCGGCACGATCGTCGGCATCGAGGCGCTGGTCCGCTGGCGGCACCCGCAACGCGGGCTCCTGGCCCCTGCCGATTTCGTGCCCATCGCCGAGGACAGCGGACTGATCCTGCCGCTTGGCCGCTGGGTGCTGCGCGAAGCCTGTTGCCAGGCCCAAGCCTGGCAGGATATGGGCTTGCCGCCGGTCACCATTGCCGTCAATACCTCCGCACTCGAATTTCGCGCGAAGGATTTTCTCGTGAGCCTGTGTGGGATCCTTGAGGAAACGCGTCTGCAACCGCGCTATCTGGAGCTCGAACTGACCGAAAGCGTACTCATGCAGGATGCCAGCTCGACTCATTCCGTGCTACATGCACTGTCGGCCATGGGCGTCCACCTTGCGGTCGATGACTTCGGTACCGGCTATTCAAGCCTGAGTTATCTGCGCCGGTTTCCGATCGACACTCTGAAAATAGACTGTTCCTTTATTAACAGCATGACCGATAACGCAAACGACGCTTCCCTCGTCAGCGCCATGATCAGCATGGGAAAAAGCCTCAAGCAACGCGTCATCGCGGAAGGTGTGGAAACGGCCCAGCAGGCTGCCTTTCTGCTGGACCAGCAATGCGACGAGGGCCAGGGCTTCTTCTTCGCCCACCCGATGGCTGCCAAAGCGCTCATCCCCATGCTGCAGCCGGGTTTCTCAGTCAAGCCCTACCTGCATTGAATACGCGGGCGACGAAAACCTCAATGATCTTCTGGAAACGGTGTCCAACCGGATTATCAATGAGATTACAAGGCGGGCTAGGGAAGCACTCCCTGGACGGCATTCCGAAATACTCCCTCCAGGTCTTTGTCGCCAACGGGCCGCGGATTACTGCTGGCCGAAGGGTCCGCCGCGGCCAGGCGGCCAACACCTATGGCCTTGTCGAGCGGTACATTCAGATCCGCCAGGGTATGAGGGATGCCCAGTTCGCGCCGGAACGCCAGTACCCACTGCAATACCGACTCGAAGGTCGTCTCCGCCAAACCGATCACCTGGGCGATGGGTTTCAAGCTGTCTTCAATATAGTCGCGGTTATGCACCATGACATAGGGCAGGACAACGGCGTTGGTCAGGCCGTGATGGGTGTGGTACATCGCCCCGACGGCATGGGAAATCGCATGCACGCCACCCAGTCCTTTCTGGAAAGCAATCGCCCCCATGCTTGCCGCGGCCAGCATCTCGGTACGTGCCTTCAGGTCACTACCATCGCGGTAGGCCGTCGGTAGCGCCCTGGCCACCAGGCGCATACCTTCCAGGGCAATGCCATCGCAAATCGGGTGAAAACCCGGTGCACAATAAGCCTCGAAGCTATGTATAAACGCATCCAGTCCGGTCGCGGCGGTGACCGGGGCTGGCAGCCCAGCAGTCAACTCGGGATCGAGGATGACCGTCACCGGCAGCATCCTGGGATGGAAAACGATGACCTTGCGCTGTTCGGCTTCGTTTGAAATCACCGCGGCCCGGCCCACTTCGGACCCGGTTCCAGCGGTTGTCGGAA
The DNA here is from genome assembly GCA_022014155.1 of Marinobacter sp. Lineage (GTDB taxonomy): Bacteria > Pseudomonadota > Gammaproteobacteria > Pseudomonadales > Oleiphilaceae > Marinobacter. The sequence goes on from JAKLLS010000074.1 coordinate 9,301, forward strand.
TGGCGATGACCGGCGCGATGCCCTCCGGGTCTGCGCGTTTCCAGTAATCGCCAATGTCCTCGAAATCCCAGATCGGGCGGGTCTGGCCAGACATAAAGGCAATGGCCTTGCCCACGTCCAGGCCGCTGCCGCCGCCCAGGGCGACCACGCTGTCATGGCCGTCCGCCCGATAGGCGGCCACACCGGCCTCGACCATACTTCCGGTGGGGTTGCCTTCCACGTCGGCAAACACGGCGGCGTTCAGGCCGGCGGAGGTCAGCGCCGCCAAGGCCCCGGTCACCATGGGCAGTTTGGCCAGGCCACGGTCGGTGACCAGCAGGGGAGCCTTGAAGCCCAGTTCGCTGCACAGCGAAGGCAGCTCTTGCAAACGTCCGGGGCCGACCAGCATGCGATTGGGCAGGCCCCAGTTTGCGGTTAAGGATTGTTCCCGGGTCATAGTTCAGCCACCTAATCTCAAATGAAAACTCTTGGGTTGGGTCAGGGTGTCGTAGCCCAGTTCCGACAAAGAGGCACCGTGGCCGCTGTGTTTCACGCCGGTCCAGGCCAAGGCGGGGTCAAGCACATCACAGCGGTTCATAAACAGGGTGCCGGTTTGCACCTGGCGGCCCAGGCGTTCGGCGGCCTCCAGGTCCCGTGTCCAGATCGAGGCGGAGAGTCCGAACTCGCTGTCATTCATCAGCCGGATGGCTTCTTCGTCCGAGGCAACGGCCATCACGCCCACCACGGGGCCAAAACTTTCCTCCGTCAGCACCCGCATGCCATGGTCCACGCCGGTCAGGATTTGTGGTGCCATATAGGCGGTACCCGGCTTGTCCTGGGTAAAGCGTTTGGGGTCGATCACGGCGGTGGCTCCGTTTTGCACCGCTTCGGCGATCTGGGCGCGTACAAAGTCGGCGGCCTGGGCCTTCACCATCGGCCCCAAGGTAGTGTCCCGGTCCAGTGGGTTACCTAAGGTCAGCTTCAGCGCCTCGGCCGCCAGGGCTTCGACAAGGGGTTGGTAAACGTCCCGATGCACATAGATACGCTCCACTGAGCAACAGGACTGGCCGCTGTTGAAGAAGGCTCCGTCCGCCAGGTTGATCGCGGCATCGGTCAAATCCACGTCCGCCCGGACATAGGCCGGGTCCTTGCCGCCCAACTCCAGGGCGGTGCCGGCGAACTGACCGCTCTGTGCTACCGCTTTCTGGATGTTCCGGCCACCGCGCACCGAGCCGGTAAAGCTGAGAAAGCGAATGGCGGGTTCCCGAAGCAAGGCGGCGGTAGTGTCGTGGCTGAGGTGCACCGCCTGGAAGACGCCTTCGGGCAAGCCTGCCAAGCGTGACACCCGCTCCAGGCGTTCGGCGCAGAGCAACGTCTGTTGCGCGTGTTTCAATAGCACGGCGTTGCCGGCGGCCAGTGCCGGCCAAACTGAGTTGACCGCCGTCATGTAGGGGAAATTCCATGGGGCGATGGTCAGCACTACGC
>JAKLLS010000074.1:10864-18051 GCA_022014155.1 Marinobacter sp.
GAGTTGACCGCCGTCATGTAGGGGAAATTCCATGGGGCGATGGTCAGCACTACGCCAACCGGGTCGCGCTGGATGTAGCGTTTGAATCCGGCCTTCCCGGGTATCTCGATCGGGGCCAGAGCGCGGGGCGCAATCTCCAGCATATAACGGGCACGCTCGGCGAACCCCCTGGCTTCCCCGGGGCCCTGGGTAATGGGGCGGCCCATTACCCAGGCCAGCTCTTCCGATAGCTCGTCCTGTTGTTCCATCAACGCATCCACGGCACTGCCCAGGATACGCAGGCGTTCGTCCAGGGCGGTATCCTGCCAGGTACGTTGGGCTTCAGTGGCCCGTTCCACAGCCTGCTGTGCCTCAGGATGGCTTAAGTAGGGCCGTTCGGCATAGAGGGTGCCGTCCACCGGGCTGATGATGCGTGCGATATCCGACATAAGCCTCTCCACTCCATCAGATGATTTCCCCTAAATAATTTCAAAGTAACGCTGCATTTCCCAGTCGGTGATGGCCTTACGGAATTCCCGCTCCTCCCACTCACGAGTCGCTGCGTAATGGTCAACGAACGCGTCGCCGAAGTATTCCCGCGCCACCTTGGAATGTCTCAGGCGGGAAGCGGCCTCCATTAACGTGGTTGGCAACTGGCGTTCCGGGGGAAAGGCAATGTCATAGGCGTTGCCCTCGATGGGGCTGTCCGGTTCGATGTGGTTTTCGATACCCCACAGTCCGGAGGCCAGGCTGGCGGCCAATGCGATGTAGGGGTTGATGTCCGCCGCTGAGATGCGATATTCCACCCGCTGGGACTTGGGCAGCCCGGGGATGGCGCGCAGCGCGCAGGTGCGGTTCTCGATCCCCCAACTGGCGGCCGTGGGCGCCCAGGCACCCGGAACCAGGCGGGTATAACTGTTGACGGTGCAGGCGATCATCGCCAGGAACTCCGGCATCAAGGCCTGCTGCCCGCCGATGAAATGGTGCATGGTCCCGGACAGGTGATGGGGTGTGTCGCTCTCGTCATAAAAGGCCGAACTGCCATCGGACTTCTGCAGCGACAAATGGATGTGGCCACTCTGGCCGGGATAGTCCGGGGACCATTTCGCCATGAAGGTGGCCATCATCTCGTGGCGCTCGGCATAGACCTTGGTAAAGGTCTTGAACAGGGCAGCCTTGTCGGCGGCTCGTAAGGCTTCGTCCACCTCCAGGGCAGCCTCGAGCACGCCTGGGCCGGTTTCGGTGTGGAACCCCTCTATCACCATATCCAGGTCTTGGCAATAGGTCATGAAGTCGTTATAGAACTCGCCCATCACCGAGTTGCGCAGGACAGAGTAGCCGAAGAAGCCCGGCGTGATGGTCTTCAAGTCACGATAGTTCTTCTCTCGCACCGACTGGGGTGTCTCCTGGAACATGAAGAATTCGAATTCGCAGCCAGCGAAGACCTTAAAGCCTAGTGAGTCCGCCCGTTTCAGTACCCGGCGCAGCAGGCCGCGGGGGCAGATCGACTCGGTGCGACCGGTGAACTCGCACAGGAAAAACAGGGTATTGCCTTCGGAGGGGATCTCGCGGCAACTGTCCGGAACGATGCGGGCCCAGGCATCCGGATAGGCGGTGTGCCAGCCGGTAAATTTAACATTGTTATAGAGCTGGTCGTTGCTGTCCCAACCGAATACCACATCACAGAACCCGAACCCGTGTTCCAGCGCGGAAAGAAACTTGTCTCGGCTCATGTACTTGCCGCGTAATACACCGTCTATGTCAAAGGCCCCGACCTTGACCTGGGTGGCATGGCGGTCTTCGACGATGGCCTTGGCGTCCTGAAGGGTTTTTACATCTCCGGGCTGCATCTGGATTCTCCCATAGGGGGATTGGGCACGCCCGGCGCTTTTGACGGTGCGGGTGGGCGTCATTTTTATTGTTGGGACTGCACCTTTCAGCTTAGCCATACCGCAAGACTCTGCCAAAATATTCAGCAATCGCTATAGCAGGTACTAATCTGGTCCACCCTGGAGCCCGTAATTCATGCTTGCAGCAACCGCAAAACCCGTAGCGGCCTCCGCCATCGAGAAACACGTCTACAAGGTGTTTCCCAATGACCTGAACGCCCACCAGACGGTGTTTGGCGGCATGATCATGGCCAACTACACCGCCAGTTATGACAAGACGAAACAAGCAAGGTAGAATCCATGTTTTACGCTACGCCGGAATCCATGAAATCACGAGGGTTGGTCAATTATTGAGCCAAATAACTTCCTTTTGGCACAATAAGTTGCGATGCAACCCATTGTCCACCTCCACTAGTTAGTGGGTATTCACGGATTATTTAGAATCACATGGGAAACCGGGTATTTCGCCAGGAATGAGCGTTGACTTAGGTATTGACGAGCGTTGGATGGCGCGCGCCCTGGCTCTGGCCGAACAGGCCGCTGCACGGGGCGAGGTGCCGGTTGGTGCTGTCGTTGTTCTTGATGGTCGGGAGATCGGTGCCGGGTTCAACGCACCGATCAGTGGTTGTGACCCCACGGCCCATGCCGAGATCCGGGCCCTGAGAGACGCTGCGAGACGGGTTGGCAACTACCGTTTATCCGGCGCTACGCTGTATGTCACGCTTGAGCCTTGTACCATGTGTGTAGGCGCCATTGTTCACAGTCGTATCAGCAGGCTCGTGTACGGTGCCGCCGAACCCAAGGCGGGCGCGATCGAGTCGGCGCGTCACACGCTGGAGGAAGAGCACTTCAACTGGCGGGTTGAAGCTTCTGGTGGCGTGCTCGCCGAGCGTTGTGGCGAAGTGATCAGTCAGTTTTTCAGTCTTCGGCGTGCGGAGATACGTCGCCAGCGGCAGCAAAAAACACAGAATTCAGGGAAGGGGCAGGGCAAACCATGAAAGTACTGGTGACCGGCGGAGCCGGCTATATTGGCAGTCATGTTGTAAGGCAGCTTGGTGAAGCCGGGCACGATGTCGTGGTGTTCGATAACCTCTCAACGGGCTACCGATGGGCGGTAACTTGTGGTGAGCTGGTGGTGGGCGACCTGGCAGATGAAGCGGCCATCGCGGAAGTGTTCTCGCAGCATCGCTTCGATGCAGTTCTGCATTTCGCTGCCAATATTGTGGTGCCCGAGTCTGTCGAGAATCCGCTCAAGTATTACAGCAATAACACCCGTAATACGCTGAACCTGTTGCGGGCTATTGAGCAAAACCGTGTGGCCTACATGGTGTTTTCCTCCACCGCTGCCGTTTATGGCATGCCCGAACAAACCGTATTGACCGAAGATTTGCCGCTCGCGCCTATCAATCCCTATGGCGCCTCCAAGATGATGAGTGAACGTATGATCATGGATCTTGCGGTGGCGTCTTCCCTGAACTATGTCATCCTGCGGTACTTCAATGTGGCCGGGGCCAACCCGGATGGACTGCTCGGGCAGGCGACGCCGGAAGCCACGCACCTGATCAAGGTTGCCAGTGAGTGCGTGACCGGAAAACGTGACGGCATGAGCGTATTCGGTACGGATTATGACACCCGTGACGGTACTTGTGTCCGCGACTACATTCATGTAGAGGACTTGGCCAAGGCTCACGTAATGGCCTTGGGTTACATGGCTGATGGCGGTGAATCGCGGGTTCTGAATTGCGGTTATGGTCGCGGATTTACCGTGCGGGAAGTGATTGACGTGGTCAAGCGGCAGTCCGGTGTGGATTTCCCGGTGAAGGAAACGGGGCGCCGGGCGGGGGATCCGGCCGCACTGATGGCAGACAATGGACGTATTAAGCAGATCCTGGGCTGGCAACCGGATTACGATGACCTGGAAACCATTGTGGGTACTGCGCTGGCCTGGGAGAGAATCTGGCAGGATCGCCAGGCAAGTGAAAACGTCTGACCCAGCTTTTTCTAAAATGTTAAAACTATCGGGATTGATTGGATGAAGATTACCATTTTTGGTACCGGTTACGTCGGGCTGGTGACAGGTGCCTGCCTGGCTGACGTGGGGCACGATGTCCTGTGTATGGATGTTGATCGAGGCAAAATCGAAAAACTGGAAAATGGCCAGATCCCCATCTATGAGCCGGGCCTGGAAAGTATCGTCAGGCACACAGTGGAGGCCGGACGCCTGTCTTTCACCACAGATGCCGCGAGAGCGGTCAGCCACGGTGTGTTGCAGTTCATTGCCGTCGGGACGCCGCCGGATGAGGATGGTTCCGCTGACCTTCAGTACGTAACGGCGGTTGCCCGTTCGATCGGTGAGCATATGGACGACTACAAGGTGGTCGTCGATAAATCCACCGTACCCGTGGGCACCGGGGATAAGGTCAAGGCGGCTGTGCGTGCGGAGTTGGATCGCCGCGGCCTCGAGTTGGAATTCGATGTGGTGTCCAACCCGGAGTTCCTGAAGGAAGGGGCCGCGATCAATGATTTCATGAAACCTGATCGTATTGTCGTTGGTACTGACAGCGATAAGGCAGCGGACATGCTGCGGGAAGTTTACTATCCGTTCAATCGTAATCACGACCGGATGATCTTCATGGATATCCGCTCAGCCGAGCTGACCAAATACGCGGCTAACTCCATGCTCGCGACCAAGATCAGTTTCATGAACGAAATTGCCAACCTGGCTGAACGTCTTGGGGCGGACATCGAGGCGGTGCGTCGTGGTATTGGGTCTGATCCCCGCATCGGGTATCACTTTATCTACCCGGGCTGCGGTTACGGTGGCTCTTGCTTCCCGAAGGATGTTCAGGCTCTGGCCCGGACGGCGCGGGATTGCGACTACGAAGCGCGTCTGCTCAACGCTGTGGAGTCGGTGAATTACGCCCAGAAGCACGTTCTGTTTGACAAGATCAGTCATTATTTCAGTGGCAATCTCAAGGGCAAGGTGGTGGCGCTGTGGGGGTTGGCATTCAAGCCCAACACCGATGACATGCGCGAAGCGTCGGCCCGTACGCTGATGGAGGACCTGTGGAAAGCAGGTGCCAGCGTGCAGGCTTTTGATCCCGAAGCCATGGAGGAGACGCAGCGGCTTTATGGTGACCAGTCCGGTCTCACGTTGTGTGGGACCAAGGAGCAGGCGCTGAAAGGTGCTGACGTTCTGGCCATCTGCACGGAGTGGAAGGAATTCCGTTCTCCGGACTTTGCAGCCATTGCCACCGCCCTGAAGGAGCCGGTGGTGTTCGATGGCCGCAACCTCTACGAGCCGGATATGTTGAGTCGCAATGGGCTCATCTACTACGCCATCGGCCGTGGCCGTAACCAGTTCCAGTTCGATTGATATGCACGCGTTCAGCAATTTTCAGCTTCATGAGCGCCTTGCCGCTGATACGATCAGCCTGGGCCGGAGCCGGTTGTGCGAGGTGCGGTTGATGAATGACCGCACCTGGCCCTGGGTGATCCTGGTGCCGGCAGTCCCGGGGATTCGCGAAATCTATGAGCTCGAAGTGACGGATCAACAACGGCTGCTGGCAGAGTCGTCTGCTTTGAGTAAAGACATGATGGCCCGGTTCGATGGCGACAAAATGAATGTCGCAGCGTTGGGGAACATGGTGCCGCAGTTGCACTTACATCATATTGTCCGCTTTCAGGGAGACCCGGCCTGGCCGGGCCCTGTTTGGGGTGTACAACCTCCGGTCCCTTATGACGAGCCTGGGCTGGAGTCAGTCCGCGAAAAGTTAAGTCCTGTTATTTCATTTCTTGCCTGACAGTCAGAGGCGATCACTCCCCGGCGGTTACCGCTGACTTTGCTGGGTGGCCCATTCGGCCATCCATGCCTTACTTCTTGGGCCAAAAGAACCTCCTTTGTAAGCATTCGCCAGTACATTCAGGAACCTAGGATGCTATACAAGCGTGTAACTATGGAAGTGTGACGTAGATCCCAAAAAAACCAAGTAAAAAGAGAGTGGAACTATGGAGAATAAATCCTGTGTTCAGGTGAATTTGCCGCAGGCCTCCCACGATACTGATATCGTAAATTATCGATATCTGGCACTTGGACTCTTGTCCGCCAGGGTTTACACGGAAAAGTCTTTGGAGCTCATAGAAGAGTGTGCGGTGCTGGATTTCGATCGGGATGGTGTGGCCCTGATCTTGTCCGGTGCGCGGGTCAACCCTGACGAAAATGTGCGCTTGTCCCTGATTCGCAAGCATGAGGTGACGAATCCGAGGGATGAACCTGCCATCAGCTTTGTACCTGGTAATGTTCGATACGTTAATGATATTGGTGAGGGTGTCCGAGTAGGTATCCGGCTTGATTATTCCCTGAGTCGGGAGCTGGATGGGGCATTTCGCCATCGCGCCATTGAGATTGAAAACTATCTGGAGAAGCACCATGCGGACGCTGCACGGATGGCGTCATCGGCCTATAAAGTGCCGGAAGGGTACGAAATTGGCGGTCGGATGAAATACGCCTGCTAAGGAAGTGCCATAAAAAAGCCCGCCAAGTGGCGGGCTCAAGTCGCCTCTCGGAGGCAACGACTCAACAATAGGATAGGCTCTATCCCAATCAACTGACGAACGTTGAGTCATTAAGGTTCCATGGAATTCCGATAAATTAAAAAATATCTGACATTCAGGTTCAGGGCTTCCTTGTGTGATTGGCAAGAGTTTGAGACCCCAGAAGAATCATCCGCAATTCCGTTTTCAGTTTAACCTTCAGGCTGTCCTTCTCTTTCGGCGTCGCATCCAGGGCTTCCGCTCCCTGATTGAAGACCAGCGTAACCATGGCTTCCGCGACCAGTCGTGCATCGGATAAGGGTTTGTTCTGCTCATCCGCAAAGCGCCGCAAATCATCCGCCAGTTCCGTGACGAAGTGATCTATTTCAGCCTTGATGGCGGTTCGGAACGGCTTGGAGACTCCCGTGCGTTCTCGAAGCATCAGCCTGAACAGGTTGGCGTTGTTGCCGAGATATTCCATGAAAGTCTCAACGGAGGTGCTGATGGCGCTGCCGTCTCTCGCAATTCGCTTGCGTGCGTGGCGCATCAGTTGGCGCAGTGCCACACCGCCTTCATCCACCAGTGCCAGGCCCAGTTCGTCCAGTTCAGCAAAGTGGCGATAGAATGAGGTCGGGGCAATGCCCGCTTCCCGGGCAACTTCCCTGAGGCTCAGGCTGCCAAAGCCGCGGTCCGCACTGAGTTGGGCGAGGGCGGCGTCCATCAGGGCGCGACGTGTTTTGAGTTTTTGTTCGGCTCGGGACGACAATACAACGGCTCCGATTGCTG
>JAKLLS010000075.1 GCA_022014155.1 Marinobacter sp.
GCTTACGGGCGAACACACTCTGAACAGAGGTTTAGTCCGCTTAAAGACATTAATGTAGGTAATGTCAGCCAGCTTAAGCCTGAATGGTATGCGCCACTGCCGGACCGATCTGACATAGTCGGGACGCCATTGGTTGTCGATGGTGTTATGTATTATGTTGGTGAAATGAATAAAGTCCGTGCGTTCGATGCTCGCACAGGCAAGATGCTTTGGGAATATGACCCGAAAGTTGCCAAAGAGATCGCCGATAATAATATGAAGAAAGTGTTTTGGAAGCATAACCGTGGCCTTTCAACATATGGTGATAAGTTATTTATTGCTACATGGGACGGCCGTTTGATTGCGATTACGAGAAAAGACGGCCAGGAAGTTTGGCAAACCAGAACATTTGATCATGATCAGCCGTTGAACATTACAGGCCATCCTAAAGCCTTTGATGGCAAAGTTTTTGTAGGAAATGGGGGCACGGAGCTTGGCCCGATGCGTGGTTATGTGACCGCTTATGATACTGAAACGGGCGAACAGGTTTGGCGTTTTTACATCGTTCCCGGCAATCCTGCTGATGGATTTGAGGATGCAGCTCAGGAAATGGCTGCTAAAACCTGGAGCGGCCGTTGGTGGGAGAACGGCGGTGGCGGTAATGCTTGGCATGGCTGGACTTACGATGAGAAATATAACCAGCTTATCTTCGGTACAGGTAACGGTGGGCCATGGAATATTAAAGTTCGTAGCCCAGAGGGTGGCGATAACTTGTTCCTGTGCTCTGTGGTCGCTGTTGATGCGGATACAGGCGAATATAAATGGCACGTCCAAACTGCACCAGGTGATACTTGGGACTATAACTCAAACATGGACATCGTGCTGGCCGATCTGAAAATTGATGGTAAAGCTGTTGATGCTGTACTGCATGCGCCTAAAAACGGTTTTTTCTATACGATTGACCGCTCAAACGGCAAGGTGCTGTCTGCTGAAAAATTCGCAGATGCTAACTGGTCAACCAAGTATGATCTAAAAGAACAGCGCCATATTGTTGCGGAGAATGCCAGGTATCTTGATGGCGAGAAAAACATCTATCCTTCAGCATTTGGTGCTCATTCATGGCACGCGATGTCTTATAACCCTGAGTTAAACCTTGCCTTTATTCCCACTAACCATTTAGGTAATACCTTTAAGGACGATGGTAAAAATACTAAGTCTGGCCATAAAATGGTGAGCCACAAATTGTATTTGGGGCTGACCGGTTGGGAATTGACCAAAGATCCACACGAGTCACGGGGCTCCCTACAGGCTTGGGACCCTGTTAAGAATGAGCGTGTCTGGCAAGTGAACCAGAAGAGCCCGTGGGGTGGCGGAACCTTGACTACGGCGGGTAACTTGGTTTTCCAAGGTCAGCCTGATGGTATGTTTAAAGCTTATGATGCTCGCACGGGTGACGTTCTTTGGTCCTATGATGTAGGCCTTGGTATCTCAGCGCCACCGATTACGTATAAGTTAGATGGTAAGCAGATGGTTTCCCTTCTGGTGGGTCCTGGTGGTGCGCTAGCCTCTAACTTTGGTGGCTCAGGTGAGCTGGGTTTTGAGGGGCATGGCTGGAAATATGGCATGCATGAGCGCCGTATCATGACGTTTTCGCTTGACGGAAAAGCGGTTATTCCAGAACAGCCGGCGCCGCAGCTTGCCAAGCCAATCCTGGATGAGAAGTTTGAGGTTGATGCCAAAAAAGCAGGGGCGGGCGCTGGTGTTTATGCAGAAAACCTGTGTGTTGCTTGTCATGGCGCTGGAGCTGTTGCGGGTATGAAAGCGCCAGATCTGCGAGAGTCGCCGGTGCTGCTCAAGGGCAATGAAAAGGTGTTTGAGAGTGTTGTGCGTGGTGGCGCGTTGCTTGTCAACGGTATGCCTAAGTTCCCAGATTTGACAGATGCGGAGTTAGAAAGCATTCGTCATTTCATCCGTAGGCAAGCGCACAATGGTGTGAAGTCTGGAGGAGGACACTAGACCAGCGCATCATTCAAACGTCAAACTATTCACTTGAGTTGATAACACCGATAAGCGATATAGTTTGGGATAAATAGAAAAGCCTGAATCCAAGTGAATAAAATGAGTGTGTTAACCAACACTTTAATCACAAAGGATTCGGGCTTTTTTATATTCTGAAAAATGCCGAAATAGCAGCGCCTCAGGGGGGCATGTCCGGATCTTCCTTTTGTCAGAAACTATATTTTGCCATCAGTTCGACCTGCTGTCCGGCAGGACGGGTCGAATGAGTTGCAACATTCTGGTCGCGCCACTCGACACCAAAATCCAGTCCGGGCAGATAAGTATAAACCAGATTTACATGAGTCATTTCGAGGGTATCTTCTGTCCCGGGAGTGGTCTCATCGGCCTTGATTTGGGAATAGCGGACAACCCCGCGGAGGTTGTCCATAAATTTATGGGATATCCCACCGACAAGTCCGGTTGTTTTGATTAGCTCACCATCAGCATTTGCATCGACAGCCGGCCTGAGGGCTGGATGCCAGGCGCCGCCAAAGCCGAAGCCCGAGTATACGCCCTGGCCTTCGCCCGTATAGCCGTTAAGGTGCAGCGTGGTGTTACCAATACTGTATTTCCCCGCCAGTAATACTGCTCCACCAAACTCTGAATCCGAAGAGTCGTTAGTCACATTACTTTTGGCGACATCCCGCCCGGCCACGGCAACGCTGATTGCGCTGCCTTTTTCAAACCTTTTGGCATAATTGATGACGAAATCCGGGTAGCCCGCCTCTGCGTTTATCGGATCCTGCATCGTGAATTTAAAGTCGCCCATGTTATATCGCACCACGAGATCTGGACGAACAACTCCACCATTGCCGCCGGCATTCCCCCGGCCGGCATTAAAAAAGTCCAGGTGTGGTGCGTCAAATGGTACAACAGCAAGGAATTGCCCGCTCCATGTCTGACCGATTGTCAGGTCGTCCACCTGCAGAAACGCATGACGAACGCGCCAGTCATAGGTGGTGCTAGAGGCATTGCCTCCATAAAAATCGCCTTCGAAGAATCCACTCACCTTATGGTCTCCGATGTCTTTGGAGGCCTTGAAGTTGAGTCTGGACTGTCGGATAGAGCCCAGGAACTTGCTGTCATCCTCGTCAGGATTTGAAAAAATTCCTTCAGCTTTTATATAGCCTCCAATGGCGAACTTTGCGCCCTTGAGATCACCCAGATCCACTGCCAGTGAATGGGATGATGCGGATGCCATCGCGAACGCCAGGATAAGTTTCTTTATTTTTGTCATCTGTACTGAGCCTCGGTTTATTTGATGTTGTTCCTCAAGCAGGGCTCAGTATTCCAATCGTTAGTATCGTCATCTATCCGGATTATCCAGCTTGATTATCCGGAAATTGTCGAGATTTGGTGATTTAGGGAAAAACCGTTGGACGGCGGCAAGTTGCGGCGAGTGTTTCAGCGGTCAATAGTCACCTGCCGAGTAGTGAATCGGCAGGTGACTATTGAGCTGGAATCAGTAACGTTGCGGAGAGTTATTTGGCAGAAACCGACCGGAAATCATTCGGTGTTGGCACTTATACGTTCGGCTTGGTTCTTTGCAATGTCTCGGAGGGGGATTCGTTAAACTGTTTCTTATAGTCGGCGGAAAACCGGCCCAAGTGATTGAAGCCCCAATTCATTGCAATGCCTGAAATGTTTTCGTAAGCCCTGTCCTCAAGAATGTCCTGTCTTACACCTTCCAGACGTATGCGTTTCAAGTAGGCGGTTGGAGGCGCACCAAAATACTTCTTGAAGTCGGCATAGAGCTTATTGCGAGAAACCCCAGCAGTGCTCTCTATGTCTTCAATGCTGATGTTCTCTCTGGCTTGGTCGCGTATGAAGTCGACCGTTTGCACCAGATAGCATGGTAGTGACTGACTGACGGTCTGGTTTATGGCTTCTGAATAGTTGCTCGGCTGCGACAGCAAGACCCCTTTGATCAGCGCTTGTTCCATGTCCCGAATAAAGTGGGCGCTTGAATAAAGGCTGTCGGCCTTTCTGAGTTCCGATTCGACATGGCGGACGGTTCGCCACCAGGCGCTGGCTCGACCGATTGCCGCTTCCATATGCGGGTTAAAAACCAGGGGATCCGAGACTGGACGGTGGATCAGTTTTTCCAGGCCCGCTTCCATTGCCTGACGGGAAATCCGCACCAGGAGTTTGCTGCAATCGCCGCTCATTTGAAGGATGCAGGGTTGAGCTGGCGAGATGATGATGCCATTTGCCCTGTCCGACGCTGCCTGATCGTTTGCAGTCTGCAATTCCTGAGACCCTTTAAGCGGCAAGCTGATGCTGTAGCTGTTCTGAAGGTCATCGATTTCTATTTCTACGTCAGTGCCGTATTCGATCCGTCCAACGGTTGTAGTGGTTGACGAAAGAAAGGTGCCAATGTGACGAAAGCGCACCGCCTTCGAGTTCCGGACCCGCAAAAAATGAGGACCACAAATAGACTCCATCCATGAGCGTGCCGCATCCGTGTCGAGGATGTCGGTTTTAATCCCTTTTGCGCTGTCGCTAACAGAGCTGGGAGTAATCAGCATGAAAAAAGATCCCCGAATTATTGTTGTTTTCGGTATTGGATGATGTCAGTGCCTCCCTGAGTGGCTAAGCCACGGGTCGGCATATTTATAAGCTACGACTTGTCAAGTGCAAAAGTCAATAAACATTAAGAGTGCTGTTCGCGTGGCTCAAAATAACTTGGATATTTTGTGGGAGTGGCAGTGAAAAGGGGATAAAGCTTCAGGAATATCAGGATAGAGCTAATGGCAGAGACTCTGGTTTCATAGATCCATAGGTGTCGCGAAGTAAACAAATAACGGCATCGACCTCAGAAAATGAGAGTGATTGGAGACTGAAACCATGAGTAATAACAACAAGCAAGAGCTCCTTAACTGGCGCGAAAAGATTGAGAGCTGGGTGGATTTTCGCCCGGAAGAGAATGTGTTCAAGGTCGCTCGCGATATGTTTACCGATCGTGAGTTGTTTAATCTTGAGATGGAGCTGATTTTCGAAAAGACCTGGATCTTCGCCTGCCACGAAAGCCAGATTCCAAATCCGAATGATTTCTTCACCATGCAGGCGGGTCGTCAACCGATGATCATTAGCCGTGATAGCAAAGGCGAACTGCATGCCCTGGTAAATGCCTGTCAGCATCGTGGCGCAACCCTGACTCGGGTTTGCCGTGGCAACCAGTCCACGTTCACCTGCCCATTCCATGCCTGGTGCTACAAGTCCGATGGCCGTCTCGTGAAGGTCAAGGCTCCAAGTGAATACCCCGAGGATTTTGACAAGTCTAGCCGTGGGTTACGGAAGGCACTGATAAGTAGCTATAAAGGCTTTGTTTTTATCAATTTGGATTCCGAGAGCACGCAAAGTCTGGAAGATTACCTGGGAGATGCGCGCATCGGCCTCGATATGATGGTTGCCCAGTCCGAGACCGGCGAGCTGGAAGTGCTGCCGGGCAGTTCCTCCTACACGTATGACGGTAACTGGAAACTGCAGAACGAAAACGGCCTGGATGGTTACCACGTCAGCACTGTTCACTACAACTACGTCGCCACCGTTCAGCATCGGCAGCAGCTTGAAGCGGAGAAGAACAATACCGGCAAGAAGGTTCTGGATTACAGCAAACTCGGTGCCGGAGACAAGGAAACCGACGATGGCTGGTTTGCCTTTGAGAATGGACACACGATCCTGTTCAGTGACATGCCCAACCCCGAGGTGCGACCGGGTTATGCATCGGTGATGCCCCGCCTGATCGAGGAGCATGGCGAGGAGCGTGCTCAATGGATGATGCACCGCCTGCGTAATCTCAATCTTTACCCCAGCCTTTTCTTCATGGATCAAATCAGTTCCCAGCTCCGCATTGTCCGTCCAGTGGCCTGGAACAAAACAGAGGTCCACAGCTTCTGTCTGGGCGTGAAAGGTGAGTCCGATGCGGATCGTGAAAACCGAATCCGTCAGTTTGAGGATTTCTTCAACGTCTCTGGCATGGGTACCCCCGACGACTTGGTCGAGTTCCGTGAAGCGCAGCGAGGCTTCGAAGGTCGTCGGGCAAAGTGGAATGACATTTCTCGGGGATGCGAGAAGTGGACCCGCGAGCCTACCGCCAATACCGAAGCCCTCGGCATTCGTCCTGCACTGACCGGGACTGAGTTCACCCACGAGGGGCTATACGTCAACCAGCATTCCAACTGGCAGCGCTACCTGCTGACAGGGCTCGACGCAAAACTGAAGCAGACGAAGGAGGACTGATCAATGAGTAACGTGATTTTCAGCATCGAGCAGTTCCTCTACCGCATGTCCGAGTACTGCGATCGGCAACAGTGGGATGAGTATTTGGCGATGTTCGACGAGGACGCCGAGTTCCACATTCCGCAGTGGGATTCGGAGCATGTCCACACCACCGACCCGAAGCGTGAAATGTCGTTGATGTACTACGCCAATCGCGCCGGCATCGAGGATCGTGTCTACCGCATTCGCACCGGAAAATCAGCGGCCTGTACGCCGATGCCACGTACCTTGCACCTGATTAACAACGTCCAGGCGGACGAAGAGGACGATGGCAACTATCTGGTGAAAGTTAACTGGGTGACTCATTACTTCCGTTTCGGCGAATCCGAGCTGTTCTTCGGCCGTGCCGAATACCGCCTCCGCCCGGACGGGGACAGTTGGAAGATCCGTCGCAAGCAGGCAATTCTGCTGAACGACAAGATCCGCCATGTTCTGGATTTCTATCACGTTTAACGGGAAGAGGGCGCTTTCAGAAAACCCTCGTTCTTTGAGGACAGCGATCGTAACGGCAGGGAAGCCGGTTAGATCCCCAGTGATATAGCAGAGAAAGCTTATGAACAAAGTAGCCTTGAGTTTCAGTGACGGCCGGACCCATTTCATCGGCGTTAAGTTTGGAGAGACCGTACTCGATGCAGCGCTGCGTCAGGGAATCACTATTCCAGTTGACTGCCGCGAAGGCGTCTGCGCCACCTGTAAAGGAACCTGTCAGTCCGGCAGCTACGACCTTGAATATGTCGATGAGGACGCATTGAGCGAAACCGAGCTGGATAAGGGGGCGGTACTGACCTGTCAGATGCGGGTCGATTCCGACTGCGCCATCCGGTTCGATTTCGATTCCACCCTCTGCACCAGTGCAGGGCCCGAGGAGATCGAAGCCATCATCAAAGAGGTCAACGTTGTTTCCGATTCGACCGCCGTGGTCCATATCGACGCCGGCTCCAGGGCCGGGCAACTGGACTTTCTGCCCGGGCAATATGCCCATGTGCAGGTACCCGGCACAGACGAATGGCGTTCCTACTCCTTTGCCTGCTCTCCCAATGACGGCAATCAACTCCAGTTCCTGATTCGTCTGCTGCCGCAGGGTGTCATGAGCGATTACCTGCGAGATCGAGCCAGGCCAGGCGACAGAATGCGCCTCAAGGCCCCCCTCGGCGCTTTCTACCTGCACAAGATTTCTCGCCCGTTGATCCTGGTGGCTGGTGGCACCGGACTGGCAGCTTTTCTCGGCATGCTCGATGAAATGGCGGCGGCCCCAACTCGTAGCAACCAGCCGGTCACGCTGTTCTACGGCGTAACCCAGGTTGCTGACCTTTGCGAAATGGAGCGTATTCAGGGCTATGCCGAGAAGCTTCCAAACTTCAGCTACCACAGCATTGTGATGAAGGAAACCGATGACTGGCAGGGACCGGTTGGTGTGGTGACGGACCTGTTCGAGGAGCATCACTTTAACGGTGGCGAAATCGATGCCTACTTGTGTGGTCCGCCCCCGATGGTAGATGCGGTCAAGGGCTGGCTGGATCAGCGAGAGATGAGCAACAGCGATGTCCATTACGAAAAATTCTCGGCCAGTTGATCCGACACCGTTACCCCGTTTCCGGGTTTGGGTCGCAAACCGGCAGCAGAGTTTTACCGTTACTTCGGATCAGAGCCTGTTGGCCGCCATGGAGCAGTCCGGGACTCAAGCGATTGATGTCGGTTGTCGCTGCGGAGGGTGTGGCCGGTGCCGGGTACAGGTACTGCATGGTCAGTATGAGAGCAAGCGAATGAGTAGGGCGCATGTCAGCAAACACGATGAGGCCCGGGGCCTTGTCCTGGCATGCAGGATACTTGCCCGGAGTGATTTGGTGATCGAATCCGATCAATTTCAGGATCCGCGGCAAGCAACCGTCGAGCCGAACAATAACAATGAGGAGTGCAAGCAATGAGAAAAGGTGTGATGAGACCTGGTCACGTCCAGATTCGCGTCCTGGACATTGAAGAAGCCCTGGAACACTACCGCAATCTGATGGGGTTGATTGAGGTCGAGACCGACAGCCAGGGCCGTGTCTATCTAAAGGGCTGGACCGAAGTGGACAAGTTCTCCGTGGTGCTGCGCGAAGCGGATGCTCCGGGAATGGACTTCATGGCCTTCAAGGTGTTGAACAACCAGATACTGGAACAGCTGGAAGGGGAACTGATCGAGTATGGTTGCGACGTAGAGAAAATTCCCGCCGGAGAACTCACTGGTTGCGGCCGCCGCATTCGCTTTGTGGCGCCCACCGGTCACTCCTTTGAGCTGTTTGCCGAGAAAGAGCAAACCGGTCGCTATGGTATCGGCAACCACAACCCGGAGGCCTGGCCCCGTGACTTGAAGGGCATGAAGGCTCAGCGCTTCGACCACTGCCTGCTGTACGGTGATGACCTAGATGGCACCTATAAGCTGTTCCATGAGGTTCTTGGCTTCGACATATGTGAGCAAGTCGTCGATCCGGACGGTAATCGTTTGGCTCAGTTCCTGAGTGTGTCGATGAAGGCCCATGACGTTGCCTTTATCAAACACCCGGAGAAGAACAAGTTCCACCACGCCTCCTTCTTCCTGGAAACCTGGGAAGACGTGCTGCGTGCGGGCGACCTGATCTCGATGACTGACACCTCCATCGACATTGGCCCTACCCGCCACGGTATCACCCACGGCCAGACCATCTACTTCTTCGACCCCTCCGGGAACCGTAACGAGGTGTTCTGTGGTGGTGACGCTTTCTATCCAGACCATGCCCCGATTACTTGGGACGCCGACAAGCTGGGCAAAGCGATCTTCTACCACGATCGTCAGCTAAATGAGCGATTCCTGACCGCACTGACGTGATCGGCTGCGCGAACCTGAACCGGGAGCGGCTGTGTCCCTGCGGTTCAGGCAGGTTTCAACCAACTAGCCATCTGCATGAGATATTGAAATGAAAGAATTTAAGCACTTCATCAATGGAGAGTATGTCGGCTCGGCCAGTGGCAAGACCTTCGAGAATCGCAACCCGGTTGATAACAGCTTGATTGGTATGGTTCACGAAGCGGGGCAGCCGGAAATCGATGCGGCGGTCACGGCAGCAAGAGCGGCCATGAAAGGTCCCTGGGGCAAGATGACCCAGACTGTCCGCATCGACCTGCTGAACCGGGTTGCTGATCGCATTAACGAGCGCTTCGGAGAGTTCCTGGAGGCCGAGTGCAAGGATACCGGTAAGCCCCGCAAGGTTGCCTCTCATATTGATATTCCACGGGGCGCAGCCAACTTCAAGGCGTTTTCGGAAACCCTGGCCAATCATCCGACCGAAGCGTTCAAGATGGACACGCCGGATGGCCGTGGTGCCCTGAACTACGGTCACCGCAAGCCCAAAGGCGTGATCGCTGTGGTCAGCCCCTGGAACCTGCCGCTGCTACTGATGACCTTCAAAGTGGGTCCCGCCCTGGCCTGCGGCAATACGGTGGTGGTCAAACCCTCGGAAGAAACACCGGCCACCGCGACCCTCCTGGGGGAAGTGATGAATGAATGCGGCGTACCCGCAGGTGTGTATAACGTGGTTCACGGCTTTGGGGGCGAATCCGCCGGCGAGTTCCTCACGTCTCACAAGGGCGTGGATGCCATCACTTTCACCGGAGAGACCCGAACCGGCGAGATCATTATGCGTGCCGCATCGGTGGGGCTGCGCAATATTTCAATGGAATGTGGCGGCAAGAACCCGGGCATCGTGTTTGCCGACTGCGACATGGATAAAGCGATCGAGGGCACCATGCGCTCTGCATTCGTGAACTGTGGTCAGGTTTGTCTGGGCACCGAGCGTGTCTACGTGGAGCGACCGATCTTCGAGGAGTTTGTCCGGCGCCTGAAAGAGGGGGCTGAGAAGCTGAAGATGGGGCGCCCCGAAGACAAAGAGGTCGACTTTGGGCCGCTGGTCAGCCAGGAGCACAAGGAGAAAGTGCTGTCTTATTACCGGCTCGCCGTTGAGGAAGGCGCCACAGTCGTAACCGGCGGGGGCGTACCCGACATGGGAGAAGCACTGAATGCCGGCGCCTGGGTCGAACCCACCATCTGGACCGGTCTGGCTGACGACTCCCGCACCGTAAACGAGGAAATTTTCGGCCCCTGTTGTCACATCCGCCCGTTCGACACCGAAGAAGAAGCGATCGCGCTGGCCAATGACACCGATTATGGCCTGGCGGCAACCATCTGGACAGAAAACAGTGCCCGTGCCAGTCGTGTCGCGGAGGCGATGGATGTCGGTCTTGCCTGGGTGAACAGTTGGTTCCTGCGAGACCTGCGTACCGCATTCGGCGGCGCCAAGCAGTCCGGTATCGGGCGTGAGGGGGGCGTGCATGGCCTCGAGTTTTATACCGAACTCAAGAACGTCTGCATAAAGCTGTAGCAATGTGCGATGGGCCGGTTACCTGGCCCCAGGCCCCGAACTTCATCAGTCCATAGCAGCACGCTGCTATGCAGGCAGAGACGGAATAACGACTATGAACAAAGAAGACATTATCCAGTGTGGTGACCAGTTGTTCGACGCCATGCGTGAACGCACGACGTTACGCCCGTTCACCGAGCGGTTCGCTGATATCACCATCGAAGATGCCTACAACATTTCCTTGCGGATGATCGACCGTCGTGTCGAGGCCGGCGAAAAAATCATTGGCAAGAAAATTGGTGTTACCTCCAGGGCCGTGCAGCGGATGCTGGACGTGCACCAGCCGGATTTCGGTTACCTGACCGATCAGATGGCGTTCAACCAGGGCGAGGAGATGCCTATCAGCGAACGGCTGATCCAGCCGAAGGCAGAAGGTGAGATCGCCTTCATCCTGAAAAAAGACTTGATGGGCCCGGGTGTGACCAACGCCGATGTACTGGCTGCCACCGATTGCGTCATTCCCTGCTTTGAAGTGGTCGATTCCCGTATCGAGAACTGGCAGATCCGCATTCAGGACACCGTGGCGGATAACGCTTCCTGCGGCCTGTTCATCCTTGGCGATAAAGCGGTCAACCCGCGCAAGGTGGATCTGGCCACCTGCGGCATGGTGGTGGAGAAAAACGGTTCCGTCATCTCCACCGGAGCGGGCGCAGCAGCATTGGGCAGCCCGGTGAATTGCGTGGCCTGGCTGGCCAACACTCTGGGTGAGTTCGGTATTCCGCTAAAAGCCGGAGAGGTGATCCTGTCTGGTTCGCTGGTGCCGTTGGAGCCTGTAAAGGCGGGCGATCATATGAGCGTCAATATCGGCGGCATTGGTTCTGCCTCCGTGCGTTTCGTTTAACTGGTTCAGGGGAATAACAATGAGCAAGAAACTGAAAGCTGCCATCATCGGACCTGGCAACATCGGTACCGATCTTCTGATGAAAATGCAGCGTTCCGAATGGATTGAGCCGGTATGGATGGTGGGCATCGATCCGGAATCCGAAGGTCTCAAACGCGCCGGGGAAATGGGAATCAAGACCACCGCGGAAGGTGTGGACGGTTTGTTGCCTCATATACTGGAGGACGATATCCGTGTCGCCTTCGACGCTACCTCCGCATACGTCCATGCCGAAAACAGTCGGAAGTTGAACGAGCTTGGGGTGATCATGGTCGACCTGACCCCCGCCGCAATTGGTCCGTTCTGTGTACCGCCAGTCAATCTGGCGGACCACGCCAAGAACCTGGAAATGAACGTCAATATGGTCACCTGTGGTGGCCAGGCCACCATTCCGATGGTAGCCGCGGTTTCCCAGGTTCAGGCAGTGGAATACGGCGAAATCATTGCAACCGTATCTTCCCGTTCCGTGGGCCCGGGAACTCGTAAAAACATCGATGAATTTACTCGTACAACTGCCGGCGCCGTCGAGAAGGTGGGGGGCGCCCAGAAGGGTAAGGCCATCATCATCATTAATCCGGCCGAGCCGCCACTGATTATGCGAGACACCGTCCATTGTCTGGTCGAAGGCGAACCGGATCAGGTGGCGATCACCGAATCGGTCCATGCGATGGTGAAGGAAGTGCAGAAGTACGTACCTGGCTACCGGCTGGTGAATGGGCCTGTATTTGATGGTAAGCGGGTATCCATGTTCATGGAGGTTGAAGGCCTGGGTGACTTCCTGCCGAAGTACGCCGGTAACCTCGATATTATGACGGCTGCTGGCCTGAGGACTGCAGAGATGTTCGCGGAAGAAGCGGCGAATGGCGTCATTACTTTGCCAGTGCGTAACTAAGTGGAGGAGCAAACGATGAACCTGAAGGATAAAAAAGTAACGCTCCACGATATGAGTCTGCGGGACGGTATGCACGCCAAGCGTCACCAGATTTCTTTGGAGCAGATGGTGGATGTCGCCACCGGTTTGGACGAGGCGGGCATGCCGCTGATCGAAGTCACACATGGTGATGGTCTGGGTGGCGCTTCCGTCAACTACGGGTTTCCGGCTCACTCGGATGAACAGTATCTGGATGCGGTCATTCCGAAAATGAAGAATGCCAAGGTGTCTGCGTTGCTGTTGCCTGGTATCGGAACCGTTGAACATCTGCGCATGGCCAAAGACCTGGGGGTCAACACCATTCGGGTGGCAACCCACTGCACCGAAGCGGACGTGTCCGAACAGCACATCGGCCTGTCCGCCAAGCTGGGTATGGACACGGTGGGTTTCCTGATGATGGCGCACATGGCCTCGCCGGAAAAGATCCTCGAACAGGCCCGGTTAATGGAGTCCTACGGCGCCAACTGCATTTACTGCACGGATTCTGCCGGGTACATGCTGCCGGATGAAGTAAGCGAGAAAATCGGTCTCTTGCGCGCCGAACTGAATCCGAAAACGGACATTGGTTTTCATGGCCACCACAACATGGGTATGGCGATTGCCAATTCTCTGGC
This sequence comes from Marinobacter sp., assembly GCA_022014155.1. Classification (GTDB taxonomy): domain Bacteria; phylum Pseudomonadota; class Gammaproteobacteria; order Pseudomonadales; family Oleiphilaceae; genus Marinobacter. Next base: position 13,177 of record JAKLLS010000075.1, read on the forward strand.
GGCGGTTGATGCGGGCGCGGTCCGAATCGACGGTTCTGTCGCTGGTTTGGGAGCAGGAGCCGGCAATACGCCGTTGGAAGTATTCGTGGCGGTGTTGGAGCGTATGGGCGTTAACCATGGCATCGATCTGTACAAGATCATGGATGTGGCAGAGGACCGTGTCGTGCCGCTGATGGATCAGCCAATCCGGGTTGATCGTGACGCGCTGACGCTGGGTTACGCCGGGGTTTACAGCTCCTTCTTGCTGTTCGCCAAGCGTGCCGAAGCGAAGTATGGCATTCAGGCGCGTGACATTCTGGTGGAGTTGGGCCGCCGAGGCACGGTGGGCGGCCAGGAAGACATGATCGAAGACCTGGCGTTGACCATGGCAAAAGAGAAAGGGCTGGTGTAATGGGTAATCTGAACAAAGAGCAGATCGAAAAACTGGCGGCGCATTTGGAAAGCGCTGAACTGGAAGCACACGACGTCACCAAGATTACCGACGACTACCCGGAGATGACCTACGAGGATGCGTTTGATATCCAGTGGGAGATCCGTCGCCGCAAGGAAGAACGGGGTACCAGGATCGTCGGCATGAAGATGGGGCTGACCTCCTGGGCCAAGATGTCCCAGATGGGCGTGGAACAACCGTGCTATGGCTTCCTGGCGGACTACTTTTCCGTGCCGGAAGGCGGCGAGATCAAACGCAATGAGCTGATTCACCCGAAAATCGAGGCCGAATTGGCTTTCGTCACCAAAGCGCCGCTGAAGGGGCCGGGTGTGCATATAGGTGATGTGTTGCGTGCCACCGATTTCGTGATGCCGGCGGTGGAAGTCATCGATTCTCGCTACCGTGACTTCAAGTTTGATCTCAAGAGTGTGATTGCCGACAACTCTTCCTCTTCCCGTTTCATCACCGGCGGCCGCATGGCGGATGTCGCCGACCTGGACCTGAAGAATCTGGGCGTGGTGATGGAAGTAAATGGCGAAGTTGTCGAGGTCGGTGCTGGTGCTGCGGTTCTGGGGCACCCGGCCGCCTCTGTGGCGATGTTGGCGAACATGTTGGGGGAGCGTGGAGAAGAACTACCAGCGGGCTCTTTCATCATGATTGGTGCAATTACAGCTGCTGTGCAGATGAACAAGGGGGATTCCTTCTGCGTACGTTACCAGGACCTGGGTACCATCTCTGGCAAGTTCGTCTGACGGTGTGAGGGGGATGCGCCTTGGCTTTATACATAGAGGAGTAGGCGGTTATGCCAATTGCACAGATCAATATCATGGAGGGCCGCAGCGACGAACAAAAGGAAGCGCTGATTGAGGAGGTTACTGCTGCGATTAGCCGCGCGTTGGACGCGCCTGAACAGAACATTCGAGTGTTGATTCAGGAGGTTCCCAGGCAGAACTGGGGAATTGCAGGCCAGTCAGCAAAGAAACTTGGGCGATAGCGGTCGAATTGAGTCGAACGTTGCGTTCTCTTGGCCCCTCTGGGGCCTTTTTTGTGTACGGCGTCGCTGTTTTGTCGCGGATAAGCTACTTTAAAACGTCCTAATTCCTTCTGATTGAAGGCATTTCCCGGGCTGAGAATAAGTGGATAGAGGAAGTGGATTATCAGGATAGTCCTGCCGCACGGACTTCTGTTTGAATGAAGGTCGGCTAACCACCGAATGGTTAATGGGAAGAGACGTCTGGCCAAGCCAGTGGTTTCCTCTTCCTGCAAAATCACATAGTAAGAAAACAAAAACAATGGAGTTCACGATGATACCAATTAAACGTTTGTTCCTGTCTGTGACAGCATCCGCGGCCCTTCTGGCTGGAGGTGTCACTGCTGAGGCTCGTGATTTCCGGCTTGGCCTGATCACACCGCCGCCCCACATCTGGACGCAGGCTGCGAATGATTTTGCTACTGAACTGAAAGAGAAATCCGCAGGCGAGCACAGCGTATCTGTTTTCCCTGCGCAGCAATTGGGTAACGAGGCTCAGATGGTGCAGCAGTTGCAGACTGGTGCACTGGATATGGCGTTTCTGACCATCGCGGAAATGTCCAATCGAGTTCCGGATTTCGGTGCTCTTTATACGCCCTATCTGGTTGAGGATATCGATCAGGCTGCAGCTCTGTTGCGATCTGATGCGGCAAGTAAGCTGTTGGATCAACTTCCAGGCGGAGTGGGAGTGGTTGGCATTGGCTACGGTATGGCTGGCATGCGGCAAGTATTGAGTCGTGAATCGGTCGACGGGCCTATTGACCTTGAAGGAAAGAAACTACGTATTACGCCGTTCGAGCCGATCCGCGACTTTTATAATGTCGTTGGCGCAGCGCCGACACCACTTCCTCTGCCGGGCGTATATGATGCCCTTGCCAATGGGCAGGTCGACGCCATCGACATGGACTTCGACTCAATCCTGATTCTGAAGTTCTACGAACGTGCCGACAACCTGCTGATTTCCAATCACATGATGTTTCCCATGGTCGGTGTCGTCTCAGGACGCGTCTGGCGACAGCTCAGTGATGAGGATAAAAGCCTGATTCAGGCGACGATGAAGACTCATCTGGATAGCGTGATAGATCGTTTTCAAGCCCAGGAGAAGGACCAGGAACGGCAACTGCGTGAGCTGAATATCAATATCAGTGAAGCTGATCGAAGCATGTTCTCTGAAGCCATTGAAAGCTGGGAAAGTATCTGGTCTAAAAAGGCTCCGGCATTGGACTCGCTTCGCCAGGCTGCGGGTGAGCTCGAGGGTAGCTGAGACCTCGGTCAAGATGAAAATAACTCTGGCGCCAAATGGCGCCGGGGTAATAGGGGGACCTCATGCTGAAAGCCGTTTCGGATCTCATTTCTCGTGTGGAGGTTGCTATAGCAGCCTTTATGGCGGGCGCGGTCACGCTGCTGATTTTATTGAATATCGCCACTCGTTCTGCTGGCTATGCCATCTACTGGGTCGACGAGCTAGCCATCTACTGCATGATATGGATGACCTTTTTTACAACATCTGTTTTGTTGAAAAGACGGCAAAGCGTCGCTGTCACAATCCTCACAGATCTGTTTAAAGGGACTACCCGTTATGTCCTCGCTGTTTTCAGCGATTTGATGGTGCTGGTATTCGCGTTGCTGCTGGCCTGGCTATGCTGGCGGTGGTATGACCCGGTAGCTCTGTATCAAGCCGGTTTTGATTTCCAGGCGTTCCAGTCTGAAACCTTCAATTTCATGTATGCGGAGAACACCAATACCCTGGGCGTGAAAAAATTCTGGGTCTGGATTGCCTTGCCTGTATTCTCTTTTTCCCTCTCCTTGCATGCCTTCAGTAATCTTTTTGACAAGCAGCGGTTTTCAGAAAAACCGGCGGGAGAATCGGAATGACGTTTGCCATATTTCTCGGCCTCTTATTCTTGGCAGTGCCGATATCATTGGTATTGGCACTGACCGCACTCTGGTATATCTATGACTCCGGCAATGCGGTATTGCTGGATTCCTATCCCCAACAACTGTTTGGCGCTATCGAGAGTTACGGCCTGCTCGCCATTCCCTTGTTCATGTTGGCCGGGGAGTTGATGAACGAGGGCGGATTAACTTCCCGGTTAATAAACCTGGCTCGTATTATGGTTGGTGGGTTCCGGGGCGGTCTGGCCTACATCAACCTGGTCGCCAACATGATGATGGCGGCAATAATGGGATCTGCCGCATCGCAGATTGCTATCATGTCGCGCGCGATGGTGCCGGCAATGGAAAAAGAGGGATATGACAAACCCTACTCTGCGGCGATCACGGCGGCGGGGGGGCTACTTTCACCGATTATTCCGCCATCGATGCTGTTTGTGCTATTTGGGGTGCTGGCCCAGGTACCGATTGCCGAGATGTTTATCGCAGGTATCATTCCGGGGCTAATCATGGCTTTCCTGTTCTTTCTTGCGATCAGCCTGATGGGATTGGTTTATCAGTATCCGAAGGGAGAATGGCCGAGCCGTCAGCAGGCAAAGGAATATATCCTGATGGGCCTGCCGGCAGGCCTGATTCCGTTGATTATTATTGGTGGGATACTCACCGGGCTGGCAACCCCCACCGAATCGGCAGCACTGGCTTCGCTTGGGGCGTTACTGATTGGCAGATACGTTTACAAGGATCTTCGGTTTTCACATCTCTTCGAGATTCTCAAGCGTACGGCCTTCAACTCCGGCATGGTAATTATGTTGATTGCTGCAGCGGGTGTTTTCGGCTGGGTGATCATATTTGAAGAAATCCCACAAAGTGCCGCAGTCTGGATCGCTAACCAGACCGCTGATCCATTCATTTTCTTGTTGATGGTCGTTGGTATCCTACTGTTGGTTGGTATGGTTATTGACGGCATTGCTGCGTTGATTCTGGTAGTGCCTATTCTGCTACCCATTGCCCAGAGTCAGTTTGGCATCAGTCCGTATCAGTTTGGTGTAGTAGTCTGTTTAACATTGGTACTGGGCCTGTTGACACCTCCGGTTGGAGCGGGGCTCTTTATTGCCTCAACCATGACCGGGGCCAAACCGATGGCTATTTTTCGGGCGCTGCTACCGTTCTTGTTGGCGACTCTTATTACGTTGGTGTTACTGAGTTGGAATGGCGAATTGGTTATTATGCTGCTTTAGCGGCCTTGAGGCCGGGGCGGTTCGGCGAGAAGAAAACTCCGGTTTCGTTCCGCAGTGCCTGTGATGACTTTCTTTTCACGGAAAACCTTGAGTATCCGGAGGAAGTG
>JAKLLS010000218.1 GCA_022014155.1 Marinobacter sp.
GTAATCCGTTGCCAGCAGGTCCGGTGCGTATTTGCCAAAATGGCGGCGCATGTTGTCGACATCCCGCAGCAGCATGCGCTGGGCATTGTTATTGCCTGCGGCGTTAACGGCCTGGGGCAGGTCAATGATAACCGGGCCCTGGGCATCCACAAGCACATTGAACTCGGACAGGTCACCATGGATAAGGCCAGCGGCGAGCATGCGGACGATCTCGGTCATGACCCGGTCGTGATAATGTCGAGCCAGGTCCGGGGTAAGCGTGACGTCATCGAGTCGTGGCGCGGCTTTGCCGTCTTCATCGGCAATCATTTCCATCAACAACACGCCATCCACAAATCCCAAAGGCTGGGGCACCCGCACGCCGGCTGATTCCAATCGGTACAAGGCATCGACCTCAGCATTGAGCCAGGCATCTTCCTGCTCTTTCTGGCCATAGCGTGTTTTCTTGCTCATGGCTCTGGCGCGTCGGCTGTTCCGAACTTTGCGGCCTTCCTGGTATTCCACGGCTTGCTTGAAGCTACGCTTCTGAGCTTCCTTGAACACTTTGGCGCAGCGCAGATCGTCGCCGCAGCGCACTACATAAACCTGCGCTTCCTTACCGCTCATAAGCTGGTACATCACTTCGTCCACCATGCCGTCATCGACAAGGGGCTGTAATCTCTTCGGTACTTTCATAAAACCTTTCTGGTTAACCGTCAGTTGATCTGGAGCAAGGCCTGGAGTGGGCTGGGCAATGGAATGATAACGTCGCAGCATATATACCACGTTTGGCTTGCAGATACTGTCACAATGCGAGGGCGGACTGGGTTCCTAGCTTGCCGGGCACGGCAACCTGCCATCAACCAGAAAGGTGTCCCGGCTGAAAGCTGAGGCCGTTTTCTTACCCTCTTCGTTAGTCAGGCTCATGGTCACGGTGCTCGGATCTGCCATCATGATCAGGCGGTAGCGACTTCTGGGTTTCCTGTCTTTCAGAGCCCGCGGCGAAAACAGTGCTGCATTAACGCCTTCCATGCCATCTTGGGGTGAGTATGGCAACTGGTATAGGTCAGCCTGGCGCGCCCGGGCCGACAGAAACTGAAACCCCTCAATGCCGGTTTCCCTCATGGCCGTCCCGAGACTTTGGCAGGTGTCGTAGCTGGTGGGATCGGTCAGCGTGTCGTGGAGATCTTCCCAGGCCGTATCTTGCAGGCGAATACCGCGACTTGTGCGCACTCGGGTGGCGAACAGGGTGTGCAGGGTTTTCAGGGGCTTGGGGTAGGGCACAACCATATCGTTGATAAATACAAAGCGGTAGAACGCGGCTTCCGCCAGGGCGGTATTTACCGTCATGGCGCCGTAAAACAGGCTTTTCTCGAATGGTCGGCCGAAGCGGGAGCCGTATTTCAGGGGCGGGTAGCGAAAGGGTGTTGCCAACAAATAGTGAAGGCCTTCGGTGCCTTCCGGGCGTGGCGGTTTGCTCTGCTCCAATAGTTCCTCGAGCCTCATCTGTTCCTGGATGTTGTCCACCAGTTCCGTCGTGGCTATTTCTTCCTGGGATTCAACAACCCGGTAAGTGGTGCCCTGAACCACTGTGATGCTGGATTCAATGCGATTGTGGAGACTCAAATCTTGCCTCGCATGGCGTCAAGGTAATAAAGCACCCGCACCAGCCCCTCGGCACTGCGTACCAGCTCCCTCGGAACATCTGAAAAGTACCGGTTTTCGGTGTTGAGCCAATGCTGCATGGCGTCCTCGTCACCTCCCACTAGCGCATACACGCTGCGATACAGGCGGATGAGAAGCAGGGCAAGTTCGCCAGCCTTGCTGGAAGGATCGATTCCGTCCCGAATCAGGCCGGAGCGGTTGCGGCCCACGATTTCGGCCACGTCTGCCTGGGTCAGGCCCATGGCCTTTCCGGCATTGACTGCGGCTTTGCCCAGTAGTGCGCGGTCGGTGGTTTGCGGTTTGATGCCTGAAACGGTGGTCATAGGTCCTCCGCCATTAATGTCTGTTTTTCACATTATAGCGGAATTGTGTGAAAAAAGCACAGGGCGGGTTAGCGCAGTGATTCAGTCAGCCGTTTGTTCATGTCCTGCCAGTGGTCCAGCTTGCCGGCTTCTCCTATCCGCTGTTGTCGTCCGCCGGATTGATTCAGCCACAGGCCTTCGCCATTAAAACTATAGACTGGCTCGAGGTCGTTGCGTTGTGATGCGGGCTTGATCTGGTTGATCAGGTTGTCGAGGATGAGCGGGTCTGCGTCCGGCGTCGGGTACCAGGCCAGGACCATGTGTGCCTGGTTCAGATCCAGGGCCTTAACGTAGACGATTCGGAGCTCTTCGTCAGGAACGCCCATGGATTTCAGTGTCAGGTACTTGGCGATGGAGAAATCTTCACAGTCACCGCCGTTGGTGGTCAGCAGTTCCACCGGGGTTGCCCAATAATCTTCTTCGCCCCAATGTTCCATGTCGGAAATAAAGCGGGCGCGGTTGAAGAATGAATTCACCAGAGCAAGTTGCCGTTCCCTCGGGGCGTTTGCGGCCATGCGATTGAGATTCTGCCAGTTTTCAAGGCGAGCGTGAGCCTCCTGGCCAAACTCCTCCCGTACGTAGTTCAGCAGGCGGTCGCTGAGTTCAAAGGCTGCGACAGTGGCCACGATTAACAACACGGGAAACAGCAAGCTTCGGCGACAAAACCTCCGGGCTGCCGTTTCCATATTAGCCTCAGCTGTTGTTGTTCCGCAGGCGTTCGCGGAGTTGTTCAAGACGGCGGCGGATTTCTTCTCTGCGCTGATCGTCGGCAGCCGGGGAAGGGCTTGCTCTGTTTGGAGCGTTGTCGGGTTCGGCGCTTTGCGCTTCTGGAGTGACGGAGCTATCCGCGGCAAACTCAAGCCCGGTGCGGTCTTCAGATTCCGGGAAGTACAGGTTCTCGAGTTTTCCGCCGCGCTGGATGATGACCCGGTTGGCATGAACAGAGCGTAGCTTGGCGTTGCCAGGGAGTTCATCTCCAACCAGATACGCTTCGGTCTGACTCTTGTCGTCTTCTATCAGTGCGCTGCCCGGGAAATCGCCGTCTGCAGCGAGCACACCGCGCAGGAAGAGCCGCAAGTTGGTTTCGGGAAGGTTCTCGGTGTCGATTTTCTGGTCTGTCGCGGATTCTCCGGCTTCGCCAAACAGGTCCAGGGAGGCCAGGGTCACTTCCGGTACTTTCTGCTCTTCCGAGACCGATTTGAGCTTAGCGGCGGCTTGCAATTGCTGGTTGCCCCGCTGGGATTCCTGTTGCCAGAAGCGGTAGGCCTGCCATGATGTCAGAGCAATCATGGCCACGACAGCGGCAACGGCCAGAAGCATAGGTAACCGGGTGTTATTAAAAGACATTGGATATCCCGATAATGAATTTACGACCCTGTAAAAAGATCACAGGTTATCAGACTGCAACGGTTAAATGGCAGTATAGTGTATAGAGTTATTCAGCGGTTCCATATCCTATGGTAGCCTTTCTGAATTAATTGAATAAAAAGGGTTTCCGGATAATTCATCCGCGCCTGGCAACAAAACGAGGACGACCTTGGATACAGAACACGAATTTCAGCCGCAGGATGCTCCGCTGGGCCGTCTTCCTTTCGCTTTCGCCAAACGCAATGGCGTGATACTTACCCGCGAGGAAGACGGTGAGCCGGTTATTCTGGTGCGTCCCGGAGCCAGTCATTCGGCCCTGGCCGAAGCCAATCGCATCAGTGGGGGCCGGGCACGGTTTTCCACGATCGATCCGGAGCGCTTTGATGCAGCCCTGAATGCCGCCTACCAGAATGACTCTGCCGAAGCCATGCAGATGGTAGAAGGCATCGGCGATGACATGGATCTGGCCTCCCTGGCGGACTCGGTGCCCGAGACGGAAGATCTGCTGGAACAGGAAGACGACGCGCCGATTATCCGCCTGATCAATGCCATCCTGACTGAAGCGGTCAAAAGCAACGCTTCGGACGTACACATTGAAACCTACGAAAAACGTCTGGTGGTCCGGTTCCGTGTTGATGGTGTGTTGCGGGAAGTGGTCCAGCCCAAACGGGCGTTGGCACCACTGCTGGTCTCCCGTATCAAGGTCATGGCCAAGCTGGATATCGCTGAGAAGCGTGTGCCTCAGGATGGCCGTATTGCCTTGCGGGTGGCCGGCCGGGAAGTGGATATCCGGGTATCCACCATGCCATCTTCGAGCGGCGAACGTGTGGTGCTCCGTTTGCTGGACAAGCAGGCCGGGAATATTCGCCTGGAATCCCTTGGTATGGCCGGGCGGGATCTCAAGGTTCTTCGTAAGCTGATTTACCGCCCTTACGGGATCCTGCTGGTGACCGGTCCCAC
>JAKLLS010000219.1 GCA_022014155.1 Marinobacter sp.
TGACACAGGGAAACGGAAAACTGACATGAACATGCCTCTGAATATCGACACCCTGGGTGACCGTGCCAACGCCGGGAGTGCCACAGCCCCCAAACGCAGGGAAGAGATTCTTCCGACAGCATCAGAGCTGAGGGCACGCCTGCCACTGGCACCCGCCATTGAGCACCAGATCCTGCGTCATCGTGGTGATATCCGCCGGGTGCTTAACGGTGACGACCCGCGCACGTTGATTGTGATCGGGCCGTGCTCGATTCACGACGAGGTGGCCGCGCTGGAGTATGCGGACAAGCTCAGGGAGCTGGCGGCGGCTGTCAGCGACCGTTTCCTGATCGTGATGCGTGCCTACCTGGAAAAGCCCAGAACCACTGTGGGTTGGAAAGGATTGTTGTACGACCCTGACCGAACAGGAGCCGGTAACCTGAACGAGGGGCTGGTGCGGTCACGCCGGCTGCTGCTGAATCTGGCGGAATCCGGCCTGCCGCTGGCGACCGAGGCGCTAAGCCCGTTCGCGATGGATTACCTGGGTGACCTGATCAGCTGGAGTGCTATTGGCGCCCGTACCACGGAATCCCAGGTTCACCGCGAACTGGTCAGTGGTCTGCCCATGCCGGTAGGCTTCAAGAACGGTACGGACGGAGGTGTGGCTGTGGCTATCAATGCGATGAAGTCCGCCGCCCATCCGCACCACCATATGGGGATTGCCAGCACGGGAGCCCCGGCAATGATCACCACCGAGGGCAACCCGGATACTCATCTGGTGCTGAGAGGGGGGAGGGGCATCACCAACTACGACGCAGATAGCGTTGGCCAGGCCATTGAAGCTCTGTCTGGTGCCGGTGTATCCACTGCTGTCATGGTGGACTGCAGTCACGATAATGCCTGCAAGCAGGCAGAGCGTCAGCTGGATATTGCCCGGGAGGTCATGGCTCAGAGGGCCGCTGGCAATACCTGCATCCGGGGTCTGATGTTGGAAAGTTTCCTGGAGCCGGGCCGCCAGGATGACGGCGTCGACCTGAAATACGGCTGCTCCATTACCGATCCGTGTATTGGCTGGGCCCAGACGGAGGCTCTGATCCGCTCACTGTAGAAAACAGCAGTTGCCCGGCCAGCAATAACAACACGCCACCCATCATCCGGTCGAGCCAGTGGCCGAACCGGTTAAAACCACGTCGTACCCTGGGCAGGGTAAAGAAACTGGCAACCAGCGCGAACCACAGGCCGGTGGCCACGGCCATATAAAGGCCGTAGGCGGTTTGCAGTTCGATGGGTGTGCTGGGGCTGATCACCACGGAAAACAGCGAGACGAAGAACAGGGTGGCCTTGGGGTTCAGCGTGTTGGTCAGGAATCCCAGTCTGAATGCGGCAAATCCGCTCTGTGGCGATGCGCTGCCCGTTTCAACATGAATGCCCCCTGCCCGGGATCTCAGGCATTGCACCGCTAACCATGTCAGATACAACGCCCCGATCACCTTGAGAATAGTAAACAACAGCAACGACTGTTGAATGAGGATGCCAATCCCCAGCAGCGAATAGGTCACGTGGACAAGGATGCCAATGCCGATGCCGGAAGCGCTGAGCAGGGCGTTACGCCGACTCTGGCACAGAGCCTGACGAAGCGTGACCGCGAAGTCGGGCCCCGGGCTGGCAACCGCCAGCAGGTGAACCACTGCAACGGTCAGGAATTCGGCCCAGTAGGTCTGCATTTTGTTCTCCTTTCCAGCGCAGTAGGTTGATGAATTAGCCATACGGGACACCAGGATATAAGTGATTGTGGAAAATATCCTGTGTCAAACGCAACTAATTCTTCCGGCTATACTCACCAAGAACACAGTGAACGGACAATCAGCGGGAGAGGCGGTCATGGAGAAGTGCAGGGTAGACGTTGCGATTATCGGGGCCGGAACTGCCGGCATGGGGGCCTACCGCGCGGCGCGTGGTCACACCGACAGCGTGGTGCTGATTGAGGGCAGTCAGTACGGCACTACGTGCGCCCGCGTCGGCTGCATGCCCAGCAAGCTGCTGATTGCCGCAGCGGACAGCGCCTACGGTATGACTCAGGGACCGGTTTTTGGTGTTTATCCCGGAGAAGTACGTATTGATGGCAAGGCCGTCATGGAGCGGGTGCGCCGCGAGCGTGACCGTTTTGTCGGGTTTGTCCAGGAAACCATCGACGAGATGCCGGAAGCCCACCGGCTTTGGGGGCATGCCCGGTTTGTGGATGCTCATCTCCTGGTCGTTGATGAAAAGGTTGAAGTTGTCGCGGACCGGGTCGTTCTGGCGACGGGATCCCGCCCCAATATTCCGGGCTTCCTGGAAGAGGCCAAGGACCGCCTGATCGTCAACGATGACATCTTTGAGTGGGAGGAGTTGCCGGCGTCGGTTGCGGTGTTCGGGCCGGGAGTTATTGGTCTTGAGCTGGGGCAGGCGCTGAGCCGGCTGGGTGTTCGTGTGCGCATGTTCGGTGTTGGCGGCGCCGTGGGCCCGATTCGCGAGAAGCGAATCCGCGATTATGCCCTGACAACCTTCAACCGGGAATTTCCGCTGGACCCGGATGCAGACGTTAAAGCCGTGGTCCGCACCGACGACGGGGTCGCTATCACCTTCGCGGATCAGCACAAAGACGAGGCGACTGAAACCTTTGATTACATACTGGCAACCACCGGGCGGAAACCGAATCTGGACCACCTGGATATCCAGAATGCCGGGCTGGAGCTGGATGAGCGCGGTGCGCCGCTGTTCAATCAGTACACCATGAGGTGTGGTGACAGTCATATCTTTATTGCCGGTGACGCCAATAACGACACCCCGCTGCTCCATGAAGCGGCGGATGAGGGTCGTATTGCAGGTAACAATGCCGGGCGTTATCCGGATGTTCGCGCAGGGCTGCGTCGCACACCGCTGGCTGTGGTCTTTACCGACCCGCAGATTGCAACGGTGGGGCTGACCATTGATCAGGTGGACGAGCGTTGCAAGGGCTGCTTTGCCGTTGGCGAGGTTTCCTTTGAGGACCAGGGGCGCAGCCGGGTGATTGCCAGAAACAAGGGGTTGTTGCGGGTTTATGGTGAGCAGGGCAGTGGTCAGTTCCTTGGCGCGGAAATGTTTGGCCCGGCGGCGGAGCACATCGGTCACCTGCTGGCGTGGTCCGCCCAACGGCGGATGACGGTGAGTGAGATGCTGGACATGCCGTTCTATCACCCGGTTATCGAGGAGGGGGTGAGAACCGCATTAAGGGCTCTCAACCGCAACCTCAATATCGGCCCGGAGGTCATTACACGCTGTATGGATTGTGGCCCTGGAGGCTAGTGTCCACTTGTTGTGCAAACTGAGTGTGGCGTGCCCAGATCTTCTCGTGGAAGAAGTAGGCAACGGTGTTGATGGCCGGTTCCACCATGGCAATCAGACTGCCAATGATGATGTCACCGGTCAGCAGAAAGGCAACGCTGAACGCCACGATGAAATGGGTGATTGCAAAGGTGATCGTCTTCATCAGCGAATTGTCGCCCATTGCTCCGTGGTCGTGGATAAACAGTTTGAGCGCGCTCATGTATCAACTCCGCGTAGATGATGTTTATGTGTCCATTTAAAGGGAAGTGATAATCATTGTTAAATAAATTGTTTGTGGATTTTTGATAGCTTACACCTATAAATAGTTATTGGGTTTTAAGATCATCACTTAGATAGGTTTTAGCTATCTGGTGGATTGGGACACTAAACTTCACTAATTTCAGTCTCCTGGCTTATATTGGAAACCAGATTTATTTCGTTAACTGTCAAGGAGGCACGTTATGGGAAAGAACTTCATCGGTCTGGACGCTGCAAAGGCTGAGCAGCTGGCCAATGCCCTGAATGATCTGTTGTCCAACTACCAGATTTTCTATATGAACGTTCGTGGTTATCACTGGAACATCAAGGGCGACAACTTCTTTGAGCTTCACGTGAAGTTTGAGGAGCTGTACAACGATCTGCTGTTGAAGATCGACGAGATTGCCGAGCGCGTACTGACACTCGGACATCGTCCGGCACACGCCTACAGCACCTACATTGAGAAATCCGAAGTGCCTGAGCGCAAGGACGTCTCCGATGGCAAGGTTGCCATGGAGAATATTGTAGAAAGCTTCGCCAAGCTGATCGGCAAGCAGCGTGAACTGCTGAGCCTCGCCGGTGATGCGGACGACGAAGGTACTGTTGCGCTGATGAGCGATTACATCTCGCAACAGGAAAAAACGGTCTGGATGTACCGCAGCTATCTCGGTCAGTAATCAGCGTTCGGTACATTGAAATGGTGGCGGCCCCCGG
>JAKLLS010000076.1 GCA_022014155.1 Marinobacter sp.
TGTCCTGATGGGACTGCTCGTTCTTGCCGTTTTCCCAGGTGTGCGACGTGGCAATAACCGGAAAGCCCAGCCAGCGGGCGGGGCGGCCCACTTCGCGCTGGTGACGGGAAAATATCAGTTCCTGGCGGATGGCACCCAGCATTTTTACGCAGAAGGCTTCATAGCTGGCCACCAGGTTCAGCCCCGCTTTGTTGCCCAGGCAGGCGGACACCACTGCCTCTTCATTAAGCGCGGTAATTATCTTGCCCTGTACCGATTCCTGATCGCTCTCGGGATCGTTCACCCGATGTTTGAGTTGCTTCAGGATGCCACTGAGTCGATTGCTGGCGAGTTCATCGGGATTGCCAACCCTTGCTCGCATATCGGGATTGGCGGCCACCAGCGCGGTAAAGAAATCGTCGACGGCCTGCATGGGAGGGCAATGGCTACTGGCCTGGGGGAGCTCGGGCATGACCGGTTCCGGTGGATTGCGCATCGCGAGGGCATGATCCCTTTCCAGAGGACGTTGCTGGTCTTCATGCTGATTAAGCTGGCGTATACACCCGGCCAGCTCATCTTGCGCCACCCACAACCGGTCAACGTGGGTCTGGAAAAGTTCCCGGGCCCGGGTGTCCACTCGTGGATTGCCGGGCAGGGGCAGGTTGTGAGCGGCGTTATTGCCGGCGCCGTAGAAACCGAACCCCTTAATGGTCTCGGCAATGCCATAGGGAACCTGAACGGGGTAGGGGTGCTCGCCCTGGGCCGCCCGCCGACCGTTTTCGTTCAGGTTCTTTTCCATTTCATACAGCACGCAGACGAAGGCGGCGGGGTCGCGGCCGTCAAAACGCACCGGTGCAAAGCCCCGGTCAGCCAGGTGCTCTTCAAATCTCTCCAGGCCCGCCTGTGTGCCCAGTTCGGTACGCTGTTCGATCCTGCGTCCGTTGGCGATCATGACGGGCATCACCGGACCGCAGTCTTCAGCTCGCCACCATCGAGGAACCCAGTCACTGCCCCTCTGTTCCTCCGCGGCCCCATCCGACAGGAACGCCACCAGGGACTCCCCGGGCAGCGGCATGTGCGCGTACAGAAGTTCAGCGAAGCCGAGGTATCCGCCTTCGATAATGCCGCCGGCGGTATGGGGGTTCACGTGGCTGCCCAGCGGAGCCGCCATACCGCCATCCGGCCGCTGGCGGTAGCTGTAAAAATCCGATGCCAGCGCGGATAACCCTTCGGGGCTCTGATATCGGTCCAGCTGTTCCGGATGCAGGTTGCCCGTCAGCACGTTCAGGGCGTCAATGGCAGCAACGCAATGCCCCTGGCCCATGAGCCAGCTGCGGGTGTTCCCGGTCAGATTGTTCAGTGTCAGATAGGCGGCATAGGCCGGTACCATGTTCAGGGCTCCGCCGGTGTGGCCTTCCGGATGACTCTTGAAATCCCGTGCTTTCAGTGGCTGACCGGTAATATCCACCCGATTCGCGTAGGTCATGTGGGCGACCAGCCATAACCCTGCACTGGTCAGGCGGTCCAGCGCGCACAGCTTGCGGAAAACGGTCGCAGTGTCAGGTTGTCGTCCCTCGGCGACCAGTCCGTCGGCCATTGCTTTGGCCCTGGCGCGGGTCGCGGGGGAATGCTTTATGACACCGTAACCGTGCCACCAGCGTTCAAAATCAGGGCATCCGAGCGTTGGAACAGCAGATTCCGGGTGGCTGGGCGATGACATGACGGGCCTCCATGGCGCGAATGTATGGAGGAATTCTAGAAGATGCCCACCGAGTGGCTTTTGATCCAGATCATCCGGAGGTGAATCCGGCTGGGAATGAGACTTGGTCGCTAAGGTGAGACCAGCGCCATCTCACGCTCGGTGTAATGGCTTACCATATCCGCCAGTCCCCCGGCCAGTTCATCAAAAGTGATGGGCGGTGCGGGATCACACAGGTGCCTCACCACGGAATAGATGCCGCCATTGATCATGATGTAGCTCATGGTCGGGATGTTGCGGATCTTCAGGGTCTCCGGGTGGTGCATCAGGTACTGGGTGACCAGTTCCGACAGGGTCTTTTGCAGCGGTTCCACGTGTTGTTCGAAGTCCAGTGCCATGGCGTAGCGCGCGCACTTGAGATAGCGCTCGTTGTTGGCCTGGAGGAAATCCCGAAAATGTCCGAGTAAATCCAGCACCGCTTCCTTAATCGGTTTCCGAACAATGGTCGGGATCAGTGGCTGGATCATGGCAATGGTATCGGCCACGAACCGTTCGCTCATCACCTGGAAGATCTCTTCCTTGTTCTCGAAGTACTCATACAGAGAGCCCACGCCAACCCCAGCAATATCAGCAATTTGCCGGGTTGTTGTGGCGGCTGGCCCACGCTCCGCCATGGCGATGAATCCGGCTTCGACAATGGCGTCCACGGTGGCTTTGGCGCGTTGCTGAACAGGTTTTCTGGCCATAAATTTTCCGAATTGAATCCGAACAAGCGTTCGCTTTATTGTAGGTGAATCATTCACTGACAGTCAAAGTGTAGGTATTCCATGTTTGGAAGTCGTTTGCCCAATAAACCCAGCCGTGGCGCCGCTGCGGTCGTAACCGGCGCCGGTAGTGGTATTGGCCGTGCATTCGCGCTGGAAATTGCCCGCCGGGGCGGCTCAGTGCTGTGTTCGGACATCAACCTGGCAACTGCCGAGGAAACCGTGGCACTGGTCGAAGAGCTGGGTGGCCAGGCGTGGGCGTTCAAATGCGACGTCAGCAAGCTCAAGCAGGTTGAAGAGCTGGCCGAGGAGGCCGAGCGGGTTCTGCCCGGGCCGGTGAGTCTGGTAATCAATAATGCCGGTGTCGGTGTCGGTGGCAAACCCGTGGGCGAGGCACCCATGGCGGACTGGAAGTGGACCTTGGGGATCAACCTGTGGGGCGTCATTCACGGCTGCCATGTGTTTACTCCCAAGCTGAAGCAACTGGGGCACGGCGGCATCATCAACGTCGCGTCCACCGCCAGCTTCTCCGCGGCTCCGCTGATGGGAGCATACAACGTCACTAAAGCTGGAGCATTGGCGCTGACCGAAACCATGGCGGCTGAACTGGCCGGCTCCGGCGTTTCGGTGACGGCACTTTGTCCGACTCTGGTGAAAACCAACATCAAGGCCAATGGTCGTATTGTCGGAGAGTCGTCGAAGCTGTTTGACCGCCTGATGGACCGTTTCGGCATGCCGCCAGAGCGTGTGGTAAACGATACCCTGAACGCCCTGGATCGGGGCGATCTCTACGTTATGCCGCAGTTCGATGCCCGCATGATCTGGCGTACCAAGCGTCTGATTCCGCGCAGCTATGCGTTGGGTGTCGGGCTGATTAACCGTTTCGGCGTTAGTCGGCTGCACTAAACACACTGGGCGCAAGGAGTTCATAGACCATGGCGATGATTGACCTGGATAAAATGCTCGTGAAAGTGAAGAGCACCCAGTGGGCCCTGTCGGATATCGACTGGGATGCACCGGGAGCCGATCTGATCACGGAAGAACAGTGGCCAAAACTCAAGGAGTTCATGACCGATCTGATGTGGATCGAGCATGTCGGTGCCCGGGCATTCGCGGCCATGGCGAAGAAAGCCCCGACGGATACCCTGCGTGAAATCTACACCTACTTCCACGCCGAAGAGCAGCGCCACGCCAATGTCGAAATGGCGCTGATGAAGCGTTGGGGCATGCTCGATGGTGACGAGTTGCCAGAGCCGAACATCAACCTGCGACTGATCATCGAGTGGCTGGATCGCCACAGCGATGAGGTGCCGGTGTACGTGCTGGGTACCGTGGTGCCAATGCTGGAAATTGCCCTTGATGGCGCGCTCTGCAAATTCCTGCTCGATACCGTGGACGATCCGGTCTGTCACCAGGCCTTTGAAAAGATCAACGATGACGAGTCCCGCCACCTCGGTGTTGGCTTTTCAGTGATGGAAATGCAGGGGCACGGCGCCACTTATATCAAAACGGTCGAAATGGCGGCGCAAATCGCGAACCCGCGGGTGATCCTGGGGATCGCATCCTACTTCCCGTTGCTCAACAAGATGCGTGACAACGTGGTGGCTATGGGATTGTCGGAAGAGAAGCTGTACGCCTGTATGGAGAAGTTCGAAAAAATCGGCGGTCGCACCAAGGAAGGCCGCAGCAATCCCTGGTTCCAGATCATCAAGTTCCACAGCCGATGGATGGTGGATCGGAGCAATAAATTTTACCACGTGCCAGTTGACGCGTTGGTGAAGGCCACCAGTTACATCCCCCGCAAGCTATTGCCGGCGGTACCGTCCTGGGTCAGAGAGCTGACCTACGAACCGACTGCCTGAATCAGCCTGGATGAAGACGCGTGGCGCCTGCTTGATGGAGCGCCGCGTGCCCTATTTGTTTGTGAGAACATGATATGACCAATGCGCCCCCTTCCCGAAAGCCCAAGACCGCAGCGAAAAAGACGCCGGCAAAAAGCGTGAAAAAGCATAAACCGGCGACCGTGCTTATTGTTGGCGCCGGATTTGCTGGTCTGGGTACTGCCATCCGATTGCAGCAGGCCGGAATCAAGGACATGGTGATTCTGGAGCGGGCCGGGGAAGTAGGCGGGACCTGGCGCGATAACAACTATCCCGGTGCGGCCTGTGATATCCCGTCCAATCTTTACTCCTATTCCTTCGATCAGAACCCGGATTGGTCCCGCAGCTTCTCCGGCAGTGGGGAGATTCTGGGCTACATCAAGGCGATGGTGAAACGCTTCGGTCTGGAGAAGTACATTCGCTTTAACCAGAATGTGAGCGATCTGGCCTTTGATGAGGAGCCGGGGCTTTGGCACGCGACAACCGACAGCGGTGAGATCTTCAGCGGACGAGCAGCCGTTATGGCCCAGGGGCCACTGTCCAACGCCAGCTTCCCGGATATTTCGGGCATCGAAAAGTATCAGGGCCACAAGGTGCACAGTGCCGCCTGGGATCACGACTACGATTTCCGCGGTAAGAAGGTCGGGGTGATTGGTACGGGTGCCAGCGCCATCCAGATCATTCCGGAACTGGTCAAAGACGCCAGCAAGCTGACCGTCTTCCAGCGTACGCCGGCGTGGGTGGTGCCGCGTCCGGATTTCGACACACCAGACTGGCAAAAGACGCTGTTCCGCAAGGTGCCAGCGAGTCAGTCCGCTTTGCGCAAAGGGCTGTACCTGGCGCACGAATCCATGGCCCTGGCAGTGATCTGGAATTCGCCGATGACCCGATTGGCGGAGCGCCTGGGTCGCTGGCACCTGAAGCGCCAGGTCAAGGACCGCTGGTTACGTCGTCAGCTGACCCCGGATTATCGCATTGGCTGCAAGCGCATCCTGGTGTCGAACGACTATTACCCGGCCCTGCAGCAGTCTAACTGCAAACTGATCACCTGGCCGATCTCGCGGATGTCCGAGAACGGCATCCTGACTGCGGAAGGAATTGAGCACCAGTTTGACTGTATCGTCTTTGCCACCGGCTTTGACGTTGGCCACTCCGGTACGCCGTTCCCGGTCCGTGGCACGGGTGGCCGTAAACTGGACGAGGACTGGAAGCGTGGTGCCCAGGCCTATAAGAGCATCAACGTGGCGGGCTATCCGAACCTGTTCCTGACCTTCGGACCCAACTCGGGTCCGGGCCACAACTCGGCGCTGGTGTATATGGAGTCCCAGATTGACTACATCGTCAAAGGCGTGAAGACGATTCTGGACAAGAATCTGAAGGCGTTGTCCGTGCGCGGTGGGGCCCAGGACGAGTACAACTCGAGGATTCAGAAGCGGCTGGCGAAGACCAACTGGAACTCCGGTTGCAAGAGCTGGTACCTCACTGAAGATGGCGTGAATGCGACCATGTACCCGGGGTTTGCTACCCAGTATGCGCGGCAGATGGCGTCTCTCGAGCTGAAGGACTATGAGCTGATCCCGGCCTGATAGCGTTGTTGTGAGCCGGTTTTTCTGACAATCTGAATGAATTGAGCCCTGTCGGCGGACCTGGTGTCCCATCTGGCTAATTCGTTAACCTACTGAGCCACTGAGGGCTTTGAGAGCTAGGCGCGATGGTGAAGGTTTGGTGGCTCCAAATCGAGACAGCGCAACGCGGCTATCAAAGCCCTCAGTGGCTCCCGAAGGGCGCGACGCTGAGGCTTCTGGCCGGTGTTGCCTGCCCTTGATGTGGAGCCACCACACCTGCGGACAGTCGCCTTGGCCAGAAGCCTCAGCGTCACGCAGTAGGTTAACGAATTAGCCAGACGGGACACTAAGTGGTCGGACAGGGCGTTTTCGTTTGTTTGGATACCAGCAAGGAGACGTCGATGACCGAGGACAAGCGCCGTCGTTACTCCGCCCCGGTGGTGGATGGGCTCGGCAAGTCTGCCAGCCGTGCCATGTTGCGGGCCGTGGGCTTTACCGATGAAGACTTTCGCAAACCCCAGGTGGGTATTGCGTCTACCTGGAGCAATCTGACTCCGTGCAATATGCACATCAACCGCCTGGCGGAAGAGTCGGCGGCCGGTGCTGACGATGCCGGTGGCAAGGCCCTGATCTTCAACACCATCACCGTGTCCGATGGCATTGCCAATGGCACCGAGGGCATGAAGTACTCGCTGGTCTCCCGCGAGGTTATCGCCGATTCCATCGAAACCGCCGCCGGTTGTGAGGGCTTTGACGGTCTGGTGGCCATCGGGGGCTGTGACAAGAACATGCCGGGCTGCATCATGGGCCTGGCGCGGCTGAACCGCCCGTCGGTCTTTGTCTATGGCGGCACGATCATGCCCGGGGAAAACCACACCGACATTATCTCGGTGTTTGAGGCGGTGGGCGCCCATGCCCGCGGCGATCTGGATCTGATCGAAGTGAAGCAGATCGAGGAAACCGCGATTCCCGGCCCAGGCTCCTGCGGTGGCATGTACACCGCCAACACCATGGCATCGGCCATTGAAGCCATGGGCATGAGCCTGCCGGGCAGTTCCGCGCAGAACGCGGTGTCCGATTCCAAGGCAGAGGATTGTCGTGCTGCCGGGGCAGCAGTGCTGAATCTGCTGGAAAAGGACATCAAACCCTCGGACGTCATGACCCGGGAGGCGTTCGAGAACGCCATCACCGTGGTGATTGCCCTGGGCGGCTCCACCAACGCGGTTCTGCACCTGCTGGCCATGGCCAGCACCGTGGGAGTTGAGCTGTCGCTGGACGATTTTGTCGAGATTGGCAAACGGGTGCCGGTGCTGGCGGACCTGCGCCCCAGTGGCCATTACATGATGTCCGAGCTGGTGGCCATCGGCGGTATCCAGCCGTTGATGAAAATGCTGCTGGAGCGTGGGTTACTGCACGGTGACTGTCTGACGGTGACCGGTCAGACGCTGACGGAAAACCTGGCGGACGTGGCGCCGTACCCGGACGGCCAGGACATCATTCATGCCTTCGATAATCCCATCAAGGCCGACAGCCACCTGCGGATTCTGTTCGGCAACCTGGCACCGACCGGTGCGGTAGCCAAGATTACCGGCAAGGAAGGCACCCACTTTACCGGTCGGGCGCGGGTGTTTCACTCTGAGGAAGAGGCCCAGGAGCGGATTCTCGATGGCACGGTGGTGGCTGGAGATGTGCTGGTGATCCGTTACGAGGGGCCGAAAGGTGGTCCCGGTATGCGGGAGATGCTCAGCCCTACCTCGGCGATCATGGGCAAGGGCCTGGGCAGCGATGTGGCACTGATTACCGATGGCCGCTTCTCAGGTGGCAGCCACGGCTTCGTGGTCGGTCATATCACCCCGGAAGCGGCAGAGGGCGGTCCGATTGCCCTGGTGGAAGATGGTGACACCATTACCATCGATGCGGTAACCAACCGCATTGAACTGGATATATCGGAGGCGGAGCTGGAGAAAAGGCGTAAAGCCTGGAAAGCACCGGAACCCCGCTTTACCCGTGGTGTGCTGGCGAAGTACGCCCGCACCGTCAGTTCCGCCTCCCTCGGCGCGGTTACGGATCTGCCCTGAGCCGTTCCGGACGCCCCCAGTAGTATCCCTGGCCATGGAGGCCGGGGAACTGCTGAAGCCAGAGTGCGATGGCTTCGTCTTCCACACCTTCCACAACAACGTCCAGGTCCAGAGCTTCGCCCAGTTCCAGGGCTGCGCGAAAGATCCGTTGGCGGGCCGGGTGATCCAGAATATCTTCCAGAAAACTGCGATCGATCTTGAGTTCGTCCAGGTCAAAGTTGGCCAGCGTGCCCAGGGAGGAGTGGCCGGTGCCGAAGTCATCCAGGGCGATGCGAAAGCCCCATTGGCTGAGGGTGTGGATCATTGCCTGTGCAGCTTCGGGATCCGCCATCATGGCGGTTTCGGTAATTTCCAGGATCAGGTCCCCGGGCTTCATCTCGTGGCGTGCGAGGATCTCCATTGCCTCCTGATCAAATCGAGGGTGGGCCAGGTCTTTGGCCGAGATGTTCACGGCGACCGCTATGTTGCTGCCGTATTTCAGCATCAGGCGCTTGTAGTCACCGCAAGCGTGGTTGATGACCCACAGCGTCACCGGGTGAATCATGCCCACCTGCTCGGCCAGCGGTACCCAGTGGTCCGGAGGCACCTTGCCAAACTCGGGATGCTGCCACCGGATCAGCGCTTCCACGGAACTGATTCGCGCATCACGAACACCCACCTTGGGCTGGTACTCCAGCCACATGCTGCCATTGGTCAAGGCATCCTCAACATCCAGCATCAGCATTTGCTGACGGTACTGCCATTCCGCGATGGACGGGTCATACTCGCACAGGGGCTGATCACCGCTGAGTGAGGCAAACCCCGCTGAAGACAAGACGCCCACCGCATCAGGGCCGTGTTCCGGGGCATGGGCAACGCCCACCGACGGACTCCACGAGAAGGCAAAGCGCCCTTCGCGGAAATGCGTCCCGAGCCATGCTGTCAGTTCGTCCATGATGTGCTGATCGGTTTTACTCTCATCATGGCGGTAGAAGGCGAAGGCATGGTTGATGGTGTCGATACTGGCCAGGGCGTGTCCGTTGATTCTGATCAGCCGGGTCTCGAAGGTACGTTCGAGGAAGCGGCTCATGCGCCGCAGGTAGGTTTTCAGCAGTTCTTCGGCCGTGCGATAGCCCAGTGTCTGTTCTATCTCGTTGAACCGTTGCAGGCGTACCAGGCACAGGGTGTAGGGGACTTTATTGCTGTTGAGTGTCTCAAGGGACTCTTCCAGTATCGCGCGGTTGGGTTTGCCGGTCACCCGGTGGGTCTTCATCAGGTGGTCGTAATCCTTCTCGATTTTGGCCCTGAGCTGCCCCTCCTGGCGAGCGCGTACGTCGGCGCTGAGCCGCTTTTTTCGCTCCTCGAGTAATAATCGTCCTACGCCGCTGGTCAGTACGAGGGAGGCAATGGCGGCGCCAAGGAAAAAGGCGGAATCGGAAAGGCTGGTGACCGGTAGCCATCCAATAGTGCGCAGTGATGACACGAGGGCGCCACTGAGAATTGCCAGAATGGACAACCCGTAATAGCGGGCGTAGACATGGTGGCGGATCTGGCGCGCCACCACGGCAAGGATAAACAGGCCGGTCAGGGTCGCCAGCACCAGCAGCGAGCCTTGTCCCGGCAAGGGCAAACCCAGGGGCGTCACAATTGCCAGGGCGAGAGCAGCCAGGCTGATGCCATTGAGTATCGATGAGACGGGTCTGGAGATGGACAGGAAGTGGGGCGTAAACTGGCACAGGGCAATCAGACACAGGGGCAGGGACACGCTGAGCAGGGCGTTGAACTGGGGCCAGTCGGACCACAGGAACCAGAGCCCGAAACCGTCCATAACCAGCTGGCTGTGCATGACCCCGACCATTAACACGCTTAACCAGGCGAGTCCGGGGCGACGAAGCATGATGACGATGCTGATGTTGAATAACAGGGCAAAGGTCAACAGGCCGCCAATAAAGGCCTTCCAGGCCAGGGTGAAGGCCGTGTGCCCGAGGATGGTTTCCGGTTTGTGGATGGATATTGGTAGCAGGGTTGGGCCAGAGTTTTCAACTTCAAAATAGAAGGTGGTCGTGCCGGGGTACAGGGTAACGGGCCAGATCCATTGTGGCAGATCATACAGACGGTTGCTGAATGGGTGGATATCGCCCATGTGCGCTAGTCGCTCCAGTGTACCGTCCGGGGTAATCATGGCCGGAGTGATACTGTCCAGCGATGGCGCTGTCACCACAAGAAGCTTGCGCGTGGCCTGTTGTTCCGGGTTGTTCAGTGTGAAGCGGAAAGTGGCGGGCTGGGTCGGGTAGCCAATGCCGGTATGGTTTTCCGGTGTCGGGGTCCAAGTGATGGTCGATGTCCCTGGTGTCGCCAGAATCGCGTCCAGTGATTGCAGAGTGAATTCCGTCGGGACGTGATCAGCATGATTGGCTGCCCCCAATTCGGGGAGAGCGTGACCTGCTTTGATGCTGTCACGGGTAGACAGGATTGAGGTAACGGTCAGCCCGTAAACCAGACCAGAAACAAGAAGGCTGAGGGGCAACCAGCGCCGGAGCAGTCTTGGTATATGCCGCCAACTATGGACAGGGAGGGCGCCTGGGTCGGTTTGCGGGTTCGCCGATGAGTCCATTCAGGGAATGATCCTGCTGGTCAGTTTAAAGTGCCAAGGTGGCTGTTACACAGCGATAACAAATGTTAATATTGTGTAACATTATGAATTAAAAGAAATTTTACTTCATTTTATAATGTTTTGCATTTTACGTTTAAAACGGATGAGCGAAAAGTGTGACGGTGGGCACGCAAAAAGCTGATGTTGCGATTGTGGAGGACTGTTAATCCTGGCAAGGGGGGGAGGGGAGTTCCTGCCCGGGATTGGCTGGTATAGTAGGCGGCACTTTATTCACCATCGAACAGATTCACCCGAGGTAGATTAATGTATCGACGCGTCCTGTCTGGCCTGATGTGCCTGATGTTCATTTCCGCCATGTCCAAAGCCCATGCTCATGAACAACGGGCGGAAACGCTGCAACTGGCTTCCGTTAACGCGGCGGCGGCCTATGCCGGCAGTAATGAACTGGTGGTCGACAAGCATGCCGACAGGATCGTACCAATTGCGTCCATCACCAAGCTGATGACAGCACTGGTGGTCATGGAGTCCGGAGAACCCCTGAACGAATGGCTGGAGTTCAGGAAGCGCCACCTACCTGCGGCGGCCAATGCGTACACTCGTATCCGGGTGGGGTCCGAGATGCGTCGTGCCGACATGTTGCGGATTGCCCTGATGTCATCGGAGAACTTTGCGGCCTACACATTGGCGCGCCACCATCCCGGTGGCTATGACGCGTTTGTCCAGGAGATGAATGAAAAATCCCTGGAGCTGGGCATGACCCGCACGACGTTTGTGGATCCAACCGGGTTATCGGTTGAAAATACGTCTACCGCAGCGGACCTGATCAGGCTGGTGAATGCAGCCTCGAAGCATCCACAGATCGGGGATTACTCCACCACCCGCTATTATACCGGTCAGTTTCGCCAGCCTCGTTACAGCCTGTCGTTTGGCAACACCAATGTTCTGGTTCATCGGGACAGCTGGGGCGTTGGGCTGAGCAAAACCGGTTACCTGTCGGAGGCTGGGCGCTGCCTGGTCATGTTGTCCAATATGAATGGTGAGCAGGTGGTAACCGTGTTGCTCGATTCGCTGGGCACCCGCTCCCCGATGGGAGATGCGGGCCGCATTCGAAGCTGGCTGGATACCGGAGCCCCGGGGCAGGTGGCTGCGGCGGCGAAGGCGTACGAGCAGGAAAAAAACGCGGCTTATACCACGGCCCGGAAGCATGGCACAGTGTCAGGTGAGCAAGCGAAAATGGATGTGAATTGATACCGGATAAACCGGGATAAGCGAGGATTCAGCCAGTGATTCAAATAGTGACAACCGGTGGAACCATCGACAAGGTGTATTTCGATGCCAACAGTGAGTTTGAGGTGGGTGACTCCCTGTTACCGGAATTGCTGAGCGAGTCCAATATTCACGACGGCTACCAGATCACCGGGTTGATGCGGAAGGACAGCCTGGAAATGAACGATGCTGACCGGGAACGGGTACGTCAGACGGTGGCGTCGTCACAGTGCGACAAGATTCTGATTACCCATGGTACCGATACCATGGCGGAAACCGCCCAGGCCCTGACGGCGATTAATGATAAAACCATTGTCCTCATGGGGGCTATGCAGCCAGCCAGGATGCGTCGCAGTGATGCCGTGTTCAACCTCGGGTTTGCGTGGGCGGCGGTCCAGCTGCTGCCTGCGGGTGTGTATATCGCAATGAACGGTGAGGTATTTGCGGCCGGCGCCGTGCGCAAGAATCTGAAAGCCCAGCGATTCGAACGTACCTGAACAGTTTCAGGGTATGCTGTTGATTTCCGCCTCGGTCAGTTCCCGGAACGCGCCAGGCGTCAGATTACGGTCCAGCTCAATGGCGCCGATACTGACCCGGTGTAAAGCCTCCACCCGGTTCCCCGTCGCGGCCAGCATGCGCTTCACTTGATGGTAACGCCCCTCTGAGATGGTCAGTTCAAGCTCGTACTCACCGACGCGTATGGCTTTGGCCGGCTTGGTAGGCCTGGGATCATTCCTGAGTTCCATGCCTGCCCGCAATTGTTGCAGGGCGGCTTCGGTAATCGGGTCACTGAGGGTAACCCGATACGTCTTGGGGCATTTTACCCGGGGCGAGGTTACACGGTGAGACCATTGGCCATCGGAGGTCAGCAACAGCAATCCGGTGGTGTCAGCGTCCAGGCGACCGGCGATATGCAGGTTATGCCGTAGGTTGGCGGGTAACAGATCCAGGGCCGTGGGATGGTCGCTGTCGGTGGTCGCACTCACCACACCTTGGGGTTTGTTGAGCATCAGGTAACGTTCGCCAGGCAGGGCCAGCAAATCGTCGTCCAGGGTGATCCTGGCGTTCGCGCTGATATGAGTGGAAGCCTGACGACACGCCTGGTCATCCACGATCACACGTCCCTGACCAATGGCCCGTTTGGCTTCCTTGCGGGACAGTGGCGTGGTGCTGGCAATGAACTGGTCCAGTCGCATGGTCAGGAGCACCCTTCTCCTGGAGGCGGCAGTTCCAGGCTGGCCAGGCACAGAACCGGTGCCGCGCCGGTCAACCTGGCCCACAGGGCACCCAGCAACTCCGGGCGTAGCGCAGCGCGGTCCTGGCGATAACTGGCGTAGGGTTCCAGTCCGTTGCCGTTGTCTACCGCCAGTACAAAGGTAAACGGATGGGCGCCGGGTACGCCCAGCCGGACATCGGTGGCCAGCAGTAAGCCGTCGACCTGCTCGTAATGCAGAAACCCTTCGGTAAACCATGCCAGTCGCCGGCCTTCCTCCAGGGCCAGCGCCTGTTCAGCCAGGGCCGGGTCCCGGGGGAACTCCTCAAGGGTCAGCGGGGCGTCGCCATCGAGGAAGCCGGTGACTATCTCCACCCGGCGATCATCACTGATGGCAGTGACGCGCCAGAGGATGGTGTTGAACGGTATTGGCTGGACCATACGCGGGGCATCGCCCAGTCCTGCCTGCGCCAGCGTCGGCTCGACCCGGTTGGAGATCATCTGTTGTGCCACCAGAGTCCACCCGAGATACATGGTGGAGACGCCAAGGCCCACGACCAGACTTCGGGGCATCGCCGGTCTCACCAGGAAGTACCCAATGGCTACCAACAGCGGCAGGGTATACAGCGGGTCAATAATGAAAATGCTGTGCAGGGCGATGGGCGGCCCCAGTGGCCAGAACAGCTGGGTACCGTAGGTAGTGAACACATCCAGCAGGGGGTGGGTAACCAGTATCAATCCGGTCAGTAGCAGCCAGTGTCGGTAACTGATCACCGGTTTCCAGCGCCAGAGCCCCCATGCCAGCAGGAGCGCGAGTGGTATCAGAACAAACAGCGAGTGAGTGAAACCTCGATGCTGGGTGAAATTGGCCACGGCGGTACCGTAATCGATAACCACGTCCAGGTCTGGCAGGGTGCCCAGAACGGCACCCGTCACCAGTACTGACCGCCCCAGAGCCCTGCCGGCAACGGCACCGGCGATGGTGGCCCCGAGGGCAGCTTGCGTTATCGAATCCATGAGCTCATATCCACATCATCAGAGATCAAGGTCGAGTCGGGAAAAGACCGGTTCTCCCGGATAGCCATCGGCAACCATGCCCTCGCTGGCCTGAAACTGGCGGATAGCTGAACGCGTGGCGGGCCCCAGGATGCCGTCAGGTTCGCCGCTGTCGAAGCCGTTGTCATTCAGCGCCTGTTGCAGGGCCAGTATGTCCGCCCGGGACAGGTTGGGCTGGTCTTCCGGTGGCGGGTTCTGCAAGGCGCCGGCGCCGGCGATCCGGTCGGCAAGGTGGCCCACGGAGATAGCGTAGAACTCCGAGCGGTTCCAGCCCATGATCACGCGGAAGTTCTTGTAGGCAA
Organism: Marinobacter sp.; assembly: GCA_022014155.1. Taxonomy (GTDB): domain Bacteria; phylum Pseudomonadota; class Gammaproteobacteria; order Pseudomonadales; family Oleiphilaceae; genus Marinobacter. Next base: position 14,396 of record JAKLLS010000076.1, read on the forward strand.
GGAAGGCCGGCCCCCGGTGGCCGGATGGCACCACCAGCGCGGCCTTGATCGGTTCGCTGGCCAGAGGGTCGCCAAAGGCGTCGGTAACCCCGAGTTCATTCCATTCGTCCAGTGTCAGTCGGCGGCCATCGGCCAGTTCATAGTCAAAACCGTCCGGCAGGATCACTTCCCGTCCCCAGCGATAGTCACCGTCCCAGCCCAGATCCTGAAGAAAATGACCGGCGGACATCATCGCATCCGGCAGGCTGTTCCACAGGTCACGCTTGCCATCCCCATCGGCATCCACGGCATGCTTCAGGAACACCGTTGGCATGAATTGGACGTGGCCCATGGCGCCGGCCCAGGAGCCTTCCATCTGTTCGACGGAAATGGCGCCTTCGTCAATAATCTGTAGCGCAGCCGTTAACTGTTCGGTGAAGAAGCCGCTGCGGCGCGGATCGCAGGCGAGGGTTGCCAGGGAGCTGGGGACGGACATTTTTCCGAAGTAGGTGCCGAAGTTGGTTTCCAGACCCCAGAAGGCCAGCAGGTAGGGGGCCGGCACTCCGGTTTCCCGGGTGACATCGGCCAACAGTTCCCGGTGTTCCAGCAACAGCGAGCGTCCATTACTGATCCGGTCGTCATTGACCCGGCGGTTCAGGTAATCGGCAAAGGTGGTGGTGAACTCCGGTTGCCGGCGGTCCAGCTCGATCACCCGGTCCAGGTATTCTACCTGTGCGAGCACTTTGCTTGCGGTTGCTTCCGCAACACCGGCGTCGATGGCATGGGCCTTGAGGCGGCCAAGGCATGCCTGAAAATCGTCGGTGGAGTCGGTATTGGAAGATGCCGGTAGTGAAAAAACGGCAAGAATACCAGTCACGGAAAGGCAACGGAGAATCCTTTTGCCGGGGGTAGTCCCTGATTGTTTCTTAAGCACGCAAAACCTCGGTGTGGATAGCGGTTGGTGAGGTGCCCGATAAGTATAGGCTGACCCATGTTAGCTTTTTTTCTACTAACGGAAATACCGGTTTGGGCCTCTAAGGGTGACAATTCTTTAACTCGCCAGTTCCTTTGCAGGTGAATTGTGGTGTTTTTGTAGCACGGAGGTTCCTCGCTGCCTGCTTTGTTCTATAGTTTGGTCGTACATTTCCTGTGGTTGGTCACGAAGAAGGTCGGGAAACATGGCAACGCTGAAGGCGCTGGTCGTTGATGATGCCAGCTTTGTGCGGGATCTGGTGAAACGAACAGTACGCCAGCGTTTCCCCGTTATTGAAACAACCGATGCCCAGAACGGTCGCCGGGCGCAGTCACTGATGTCCCGTACTGTGTTTGACCTGATACTCTGCGATTGGGAAATGCCGGAAATGTCGGGGCTGGAGCTCCTGCAGTGGATGCGGCAGCAACCCCAGTACGAGAAAGTACCCTTTATCATGATCACCAGTCGTGGCGACAAGGACCACGTGGTTGAAGCGGTCAGGGAAGGCGTGTCTGAGTACCTGGGCAAGCCGTTCAGCCCCGATGGGCTCAGTAAGAAGATTATCAAGGTGATGGGGCGCAAGCTGAAGGACGTGATGGACCATAGTGGCAAGTCCATGGAGGGGCCGGCGGATGCCTTCAAGGAATCTGCTGCTCTGCTGACCCAGAAACGGGAGTCGGCACCGGAGCCCGCGGCGCCGGATGTGCGACCGGCGGCCTCGCCATTGCTGAGGAAAGGGGGCGGAGGTAGCGAGAAACCACCGGCTTCGCGTGGCCCTATGAGTGTGGCGTCGGTCCGGTTCGCCGACCACACCCTGAAATCGGTGGTCAAGGACATTAACCTGACCGAGGTCAGGGTCATAGCCAGGCGTGACCAGCAGTTCCCCGGAATTCTTGACCAGGCGGTGGTTGATATCGAGATTGCGGAAGACCAGATGGCCAGGCTGAATGGCTATGTCCAGCAGTTGCAGGCTGTCGACAAGCGGCGGGACACCGACTTTGTCAGCGTAACCATCCGCTTCGTTGATGAGGATCCGAAAAAGATGGAAGAGCTGTCTCGCTTTATCGCCCGTTTCCGTGCCGGTGCTCGCTGATCAGGACACCTTATCAGGCGCCCGCTCCACCAGCCTCTCCCTGGGGAAATGGCAAATGAACTCGCTGCCGTCGCCAATCCGGCTGCGGATTTCCAGGTTGCCGTCGTGGTTTAGCAATACATGTTTGACGATGGCCAGGCCGAGGCCAGTACCGCCAGTTTCCTTGTGACGGCTCGGGTCGGCGCGATAAAAACGTTCTGTCAGGCGGGGAATGTGCACCGGGTCGATACCGATGCCGGTATCCCGGACCGACAGGTGCGCGCCTTCGCGGTTTGCGCTCCAGGTGACGGTGATCTGGCCTTTCGCCGGCGTGTACTTCACCGCATTGAACACCAGGTTGGAGAATGCGCTGCGGAGCTGGCTTTCATCCCCTTTCAGTAGTCGGTGATCGGTGATGTTGACGCAGAATTCATGTTGTTTGTCCCCACTCAGGGCACTGGCGTCGTGACAGATTTGTCGAAGTAGGGCTTCGACATCGGTCACGGTATCGTTGACCGTTTGTTCTCCGGTTTCAATCTTGGACAGCAGTATCAGGTCGGTAATCAGGGCCTCCATGCGGGAGGACTGCTGTGCCATGGTGTTGACGGCCCGCCGCCACTTGGGGGGAAGGTCGTCGGCATTGTCCACCAGGGTTTCGAGGTACCCGCTGATCACCGTCAGGGGCGTTCGCATTTCATGGGATACATTGCCCACGAAATCACGCCGCATCTGTTCCAGCTGGTAGAGCCGGGTGACGTCCTTGGCGACGATCAGGCGGTCATCGTCCCCGAACAGACTGATCTGTATCTGCAGGCGGATGTGCGGTTTGGCTGGTGAATGAATCTCCAGGGACTCCCGGTAATCCCGGGCATCAAAATAGGCCTTGAACGCCGGTGTGCGTATAAGGTTATGAATATACTGGCCGCGGTCGGTAATGCGCCGAAAGCCCAGCAGGAATTCCGCCGAACCGTTCCACCATTCCATGGTGCCATTGGCGTCAGTCATGATGACGCCATCACGCATGGCGTTGGTGGACTCCTGCACTCGGTTGATCCGGGCTCTAAGGCGGTCCTGCAGGCTCAGGTGGTTCTGGTGCAGCTTGTGGAGGCTGTCAAAAATATCGCCCCACAAACCCACGCTCTGGGGTGCCTCGCTGGTGCCTCCGGGATTGCCCAGCCAGTGTAAAAGCCTCTTGGCCTGAACCAGCGTCCACCACAGATAGCTGATCAGGCCGGCGGTTAATCCGTATATCGGGTAACCAAAGAACGCTCCGGCAGCGGTGCAGACGATCAG
>JAKLLS010000220.1 GCA_022014155.1 Marinobacter sp.
TCGTTGGCGGTGCCTTTCAATGCCCGGGCGCAGAGTTTGACTTCCGCCAGGCTCAGGGGGGCGGCCCAGGCCACCTGTTTGCGGCCGCTGAGGGGCGAGCGTAATCCGGTTTTGGGTTCAAATCGCGCAGCGCCAAGCTTTATCAGGTCCATGGCGATGTTGCCAGCTGTCGTAGCCATCTTGATTGGGTAATCCGGCTCCCTGCGCAGTGAGTCAAGGAACAGTCGGCCTTGTTCGAGGGCAGTTTGGCCGCTGTCCAGCACGCGTTGGGTAAAGCGACGAAGACTGCCGCCTGCCTTCAGTTGCCTTGGCGGCGTGGTGCTGACGATGTGGCTGAGTTTGGTCTCCGGTGTCTTGTCGGTCAGGGACAACAAAACCCGCACCAGCGAGATGCCATCGGCAATGCAGTGGTGAATGCGAATCAGCAGGGCACAGCCGCCATCGTAGTTATCGATATAATGGATGTGCCAGAGGGGACGACGAGCATCGAGCGCTGTGCTGCCCAAATCGCTGGTCAGCGCCTGTAGTTCGGCTTTATCGCCTTCGCCGGGCAGGGCGATGCGATGAATGTGGTTGTCGATGTCGAACAGCGGGTCATCCTGCCAGTATACCCGCTCGCCCTCCTGGATAACGCGTTGGCGAAAGCGACGAAAGCACAGAAAGCGTTCGTTCAGGGTGCGTTTCAGGCGCTTGAGGGAGATTGGCTGGTCAAAGATCAGGACCGCTGAAATCATCATCGGGTTTGTGGGACTGTCCATGCGTAGCCAGGACCGATCCACGGCTGACATGGCGGTTTTACTTAGGGACATGGGGCCTCCGTTCTGTGTGCAATCCAGTTGCCGAACGGACATCATCGCCACGGAGTCGTGGCGCATCGGCGATCAGATCACAGAGTATAGGCCTATCATGGGGAGAGTAAAAGTGATTGCAGATGCGACATAGATTTGCCGCATCAAACGTCAGGCACTAGCGTCGCGGAGGATGCGCTGTTTCTGGCGGTTCCAGTCCCGTTCTTTCTCGGTAGCGCGCTTGTCGAACAGTTTTTTGCCTTTCACCAGGGCAATTTCGCATTTGACCTTATTCTGTTTCCAGTACAGGGCCAGGGGAATGCAGGTGTAACCGCTCTGGTTAACCTTGCCTACGATTTTGGCGATTTCCTTGGCGTGCAGCAGTAGCTTGCGGGTGCGCGTAGGATCCGCAATGACGTGGGTGGATGCGGTGATCAGCGGGGTAAAGTGTGAGCCCAGCAGCCACGCCTCGCCATCTTTGAGCAGCACGTAGGCATCCGTAAGCTGCGCCTTGCCGGCGCGCAGGGATTTTACTTCCCAGCCCAAAAGGGCAAGGCCTGCCTCGAAACGCTCCTCGATATGGTATTCGTGTTTTGCCTTCTTGTTCAGAGCAATGGTGTTGCTCTGAGGTCCGGGTTTCTTTTTGCTCATGAATCGATAATCCGGGTTCGGATAAAAAAATTTGCCGGGCATAGTACACGCCGGGAAAGCGCGCATTGTAGCCCAGGAGTGCCAGACCGGTCACGAAATCAGCGTGACAGACCCCATTGGTGGTCGTAGCGAGGGAGATTCATCCGCTACAATGGACGGTTCAGCCCTGTCGGAATGTTGAATGCCTGCACCTTATCAAACACATATCGGGTCCTGGACCCGAAAGTCGACCTTTTTCTGGGCGGCCGTTGGTGCCACAGTGGGCCTTGCCAACCTGTGGCAGTTTCCCTATCTGGCGGGGCAGCACGGCGGTGGGTGGTTTGTCCTGCTGTATCTGGCCTGCCTGTTGCTGGTCACGCTGCCATTGATGGTGACGGAGTCCGCGATGGGCCGGCACGCCCGTCACGGCATTGTGCTGGCGATGGACGGTTATATTCGTAGTGCCCGCTGCTCCCGTTGGTGGATGTTTGCAGGCAGGCTCAGCATTATTGCGGCTTTTCTGGTGCTGTCCTACACCGCGGTGTTCGGGTCTATCGCACTGGCTTATGTGTTCTTTGGCGCTCTGGGTGTATTCAATAACGCCGGAGAGGCAGAAGCCACCGCCGTTTTGGCGGACCTGGTGTCGGATACCCGTGACTACCGGATGTTCATGGCATGGCACCTGTTCTTTGTCGTGCTGGTGATCTGGGTGTCCATTCAGGGGGTGGTCAAGGGGCTGGAGCGCGTTTTCCGGTCACTGGTGCCGGCTTCGCTGTTGCTGCTGCTGGGGTTGTTTGCCCTGGCTGGATGGCACGGTCGCCTTGAGGGGGCCGTGGGTGCGATTCTGCAATTCCGGCCGGAGGACGTGGGACTAGGCAGTCTCAAGGCCGCACTTTTTCACGCCTTTTTCACTCTGGGGCTGGGGATGGGGGTGTGGGCCATCTTCGGTGCCTACACCCCGGTCGGGGTTAAACTGAAACGCTCGGTGCTCGCGGTGGTGTTGATGGACACCCTGATCGCCATTTTGGCCGGAGTGTTGATTTTTGCCACCGCGACCACTGATGGCAGTTTTGACGGAGCGCGTGGTTTCAGTCTGTTGTTTGTTTCGCTGCCAGTGGCCCTGGCGCCCTTGCCGGGTAGTCAGTTCATTATTGCTGCGGCGTTCCTGCTGGTTGTTCTGATTGTGTGGACAACCTCACTGGCCCTGTTGGAACCGGTGGTTGGCTGGTTTCAGGAGTGGACCGGGTCGCCCCGGGGCTGGTCGGCTTTCATTATGGGGGCGCTGGTCTGGTTTGCCGGGCTGGGCACGTTGTTGTCATTTAATATCTGGGCCGATGCCCAGCTGGCGGGCGGGACGATATTCCGATGGCTGGAGCTGGTCACCGGTGGGTTGCTGATACCCCTGGTGGCGATCCTGATTGCTTTGTTCACCGGATGGCGTCTGACTCGCTCGCTGTCTTTCAGTATTCTCGGTAATACACCCTGGCTATTCAGTCGTATCTGGTTTTGGGTGATGCGACTGGTGTTGCCGGTTGTGGTGGCAGTTATCGGGATTTCCTACACGCTGTTCTCGCTGGACAATCTGTGTGGTGGCGGTGAGCAGTCGAAGTGGTGTCGTCAGATTAGCCCGGTGGTTGCAGCACCCACGGAGGCTCCGCCTGCCAATAGTAAGCGAAGTGAGGATGAGCAAGTGACTAAGCCTGCGCCATCGGCGCCGGCTGAAGGGGGCGCGCGCCCAGCGAGACACGACGATGGATCGGGTAACGATCCAACCCCCGAAAAAGGCCCAAAACGGGACGATATCCTTTATCATAGTGTCTGAATACAGCCGACCGCCGGATGAAGAATGCCCCATCAGATCGACAAGACAGCCCTGGTTATGCACTCCGCTGAGCGCATGTTCCATCTGGTCAATGATATTGCCCGATATCCCGAGTTTTTGCCTTGGTGTGCGGGCGCGGAAATCCATAACCGGGACGAGGAGCAGATCACCGCGTCCCTGGATGTGGCCAAGGGCGGGATCCGTCACCGTCTGACCACCCGCAATCAACTGAGTCACCCCGAGAGCATTGAAATGAGCCTGGTGGACGGGCCGTTTCGCGACCTCACCGGTCGCTGGCACTTCCGGGCGCTGGATGACAATGCCTGCAAGGTTATCCTGACCCTGGAGTTTGAGTTCTCCGGGTCGTTATCCCGCATGACCTTCGGCCCGGTGTTCAGTCAGGCCGCCAACACGATGGTGGATGCGTTTTGTCGGCGCGCGGACATGGTGTATGCAGGAGTTGTGGAATGATTCGAGTGGAAGTGGCCTATGCCCGTCCGGACAGGCAGGAAATCATCAGCCTCAAGGTGCCGATGGGAACTACCGCCCTGGAAGCTGTCAAACAGTCCGGCATCGTGGCGGTCTTTCCTGAAGTCGATCCCGATAATACTGACATGGGGATTTTCGGTAAGGCCATAAAATCGCCCGCCGGGCATGAGCTGCGAGAGGGTGATCGGGTTGAGCTATACCGGCCGCTAAAGATTGATCCCAAGCAGGCGAGGCTCAACCGGGCGAAGAAGAAATCCTGATCCGGCCTTAATAGGCCGGTGTTTCTTCAAGCAGTTGTGCTTCGAAGTGGCTGTACTGGTCGTTGTTGTAATAGACGATGACCCGTTGCTCTTCGATATCACCACCCCGGCGCTGGAAGGTGTAGATGTAGTATTCCCGGGAGGGGTCAACCGGGTTGACCATCAAGGGGTTGCCGAGGACGGAATGCACCTGGCTGCGGGACATGCCCTCGGTCAGTGAAGTCAGCTCCTCGTCGGTCAGGATGTTGCCTTGCTGGACGTTGATCTTGTAGACGC
>JAKLLS010000077.1 GCA_022014155.1 Marinobacter sp.
AACCAGGCCCGATAGGCTTTGACTACCGGAGTCGTTAAACAGTGTAAAACACTCTACGGGGAAATGTTAACTAAGGATACGTAAAAGTTCTGCCCTTATGACAACAACTTAATAATAAGGAAAGCTGAATGCCCTCATTACGGGCATTCCGGGTGTGTCACGGAAGTATACTGATCGGGGTGCCATCGGACACCAGGTTCCAGATCTCGTCCATTTCCTCGTTGGTGACGGCAATGCACCCATTGGTCCAGTCCAGGCCGGTGTATGCAAACGCCATATCGCCAGCCTCGTTTGGCAGGCCGTGGATCATGATGCTGCCACCGGGATCGAGTCCCCAGGCTTCCGCCAGTTCCTGGTCCCGCTCATTGGGGTACGAAATATGAATCGATTTGTAGAAGTCGCTGTCGGCATTGCGCCAGTCCAGCTGATATTCCCCTTCGGGAGTGCGCTCGTCCCCCTCGTACAGCTTGTGGCCCTCGGGATTTTCTCCCAGCGAAATTCGGTAGCTGCGGACGACCTCCTGGTCATCCATCAGGTACAGACGGCGCTCACTCTTGCGAACGAGCACCTTGTTGATGACCAGGGCCTGATCCAGTAATGGCTTATCTTCGGGCATCCGTGTTTCCGCACGTGCCAGCATTTCGGTCGCCGATGCACCGGAAAACGGTGCCAGAAGGCTGGCGGCAACAATGAACAAAATAAGGAACAACCGGACATTCATGGGCATATGTTACTAATGATTAATATTGGCTTGGCACAGTTTATAGCATAGCCGACCGCAACAAGGTTAATGGGTTTTGTTAACTTTTTTGGTGTTCTCTTAACCGAGCCGCCGGTTTTCGGAGCTGTCCATCTTCAGGCCTACCTTGGTCACACGGTCGGCTTGGGTTGCGCGGGCCACCAGGGTGACCGGCCCGAGAATCACTTTGTCACCGACCACCGGGTGCCCCTTGGTGCGCCGTGCGAAACACTCGGCCAGTGACAGTTCTGGCGGCAGCTCATCGAACTCAATACCGTACACTTGCTCCACGTCCCCCAACAACGCGTCGCCATTGAGGACAAAGTCACCAAAGAAGGCACGTTCGGCCAGGTGCTTGGGTGCCTGGCGGCCACTGAGAGCCTTGCCGAGTTCCGGAAGGTCCGATGGTGTCGCAAACATGGCGATGACATCGCCGCTGAAAATCTCCATTTCCGGACTTGGCTGGTAACACTCGCGCTTGCGGAACACGCCGGCAATCGCCGTATTGGACGGCAGACGGAGCTGACCCAGGGGGCGGGGTGTTTGCCAGCTATCACCCCGTAACGGAAACAGCATGAGTTCATGGTCACCGGTGGCAGGTACGTCCAGGGGCAGGCGACGGTACGGATCCTCGCCGGCGGGGACTTCCAGGCCAAGTTTGCGCGCCAGCGGCGCCATGGTGGTGCCCTGCACGACCAGTGACACCAGAACGATGAAGAAGGCCGCGTGGAAGATCAGCTGGGCATCGGGCAGACCAGCAATAATTGGAAACAGCGCCAGCACGATTGGAACCGCTCCGCGCAGGCCGACCCAACTGATAAAGCCCAGTTCCCGGCGGTTAAAGCCGAAAGGCCAGAGCGTAATCAGCACCGTGAGCGGGCGGATCAGGAGTATGAGCGCCAGTGCCAGGATTAATCCGGCCCCGGCGAGCTGCCAGAGATCGGACGGCGTGACCAGCAAGCCGAGAATCAGGAACAGGCTGATCTGCGACAGCCAGGCCAGGCCGTCGTGGACCTGGAGTATCATCGGCATCATCCGCACTGGCCGATTACCGATCACCACGCCGGTCAGATAGATGGCCAGGAAACCGCTGCCGCCAATGGCGTTGGTGCCGGAAAACACGGCGATGCCTGCTGCTGCCACCAGCAGAGGATACAGGGACGGGGTCAGACGGATACGATTGGCCAGTTGCACCACCGCATGGCCGCCAATCAACCCGGCGGCGGCGCCGATGCCGAACTGCTTGATCAGCATGACCAGTCCGGTCCAGGCACTGTCCTGTCCCTGATTAGCAATCATGGTGACCAGCATCAGGGTCAGGAAAATCGCCATCGGGTCGTTACTGCCGGATTCGATTTCCAGGGTGGCACTGACTCGTTCATTGAGGTGCAGCCCCCGGCCCTGAAGCAACGAAAACACGGCGGCCGCATCGGTGGAAGAAATGATGGCGCCAATCAGCAGGGCGGTTAACCAGTGCAGCTCAAAAACCCACCAGGCCACCAGTCCCGCTCCGCCGGCGGTCAGGAACACACCAGCGGTGGCCAGCATCAGCGCCGGTCGAAGACCCACCCGAAAGGTTTCCGCCCGGGTGCGCATACCACCATCCAGCAGGATCACCCCGAGGGCCAGGTTGGCAATTACAAAGGCGAGCTCGAAATTGTCGAAGCTGATGCCACCGGGCCCGTCTTCTCCCATCATCATGCCGACAATCAGGAAAATCAGCAGTACAGGCATACCGACCCGGCTTGAAAGCGGGCTCAGTACGATGCTGATAACCAGCATCAGGGCGCCAATCAGGGTAAAGGTGGGGTCCATCAAATCTCCGTCCGTCAATGTGTGAGCATAGCAGGACCGCCCCATGGGCGGCGACGGGAAATTACCGTCGCGGGGACTTGCCGAGCTGTGGCAAGTCCGCTTATATTGCCGTAGCGGAAGGTATTTTGCGGGTGTAGTTCAATGGTAGAACGGCAGCTTCCCAAGCTGCATACGAGGGTTCGATTCCCTTCACCCGCTCCACTCTCTCTTTCCGGATCTCCACATCCAGGTGCTGCGTGCCCCAACCTCCCTAGTGCAGTTTCAGTCTCGGGTGCATGGCCCGGTTGATCCTGTCCATCAGCCAGATCACCCCGGTGCGCAGGAAGCCATGCAGTGCCACCTGGTGCATGCGGTACAGGGAGAGGTAGAACAGGCGTGCCACCTTGCCCTCAATATACATGCTGCGACCGGACAGGTTACCCATCAGGTTGCCGACGGTGGTGTAGCGGCTGAAATTAATCAGCGAACCGTGATCGTTGTAGACAAAGGGTATCGGCTCTTTGCCTTCAAGACGGTTACAGAGCGTCTTGAACAGTGCGTCCGCCTGCTGGTGGGCCGACTGGGCCCTGGGGGGAACCGGTCTGTCGGAATCCGGCTGGGGACAGGCGGCGCAGTCACCCATGGCGAAAATACTGTTGTCACGGGTGGTTTTCAGGGTCTGCTCCACCACCAGCTGATTGCCCCGGTTCACTTCCAGCCCGTCGAGCTCCGCGAGGAAGCCCGGTGCCTTGATGCCGGCAGCCCAGATGGTCATTTCCGAAGGCAATACGGTGCCGTCTTTCATCACAATGCTTTGTTCACGCACTTCGCTCACCGGTTGTCCGGTCATGACCTTGACGCTTTGGCGCCCCAGCTCCCGGGTTGCAGCGGCGGACAGGCGTTCGGGCAGTGCCGGCAGGATACGGTCAGCAGCTTCGATGACGCTGATTGATACATCCGATGCCTGCAGGTGGTTCATGCCAAAAACTGGCAACTCCCGCGAGGCCAGGCGCAGTTCCGCCGCCAGTTCCACACCGGTGGCCCCGGCCCCGATGATGGTAATCGGCAGTTCGTGGCTCTGGCCCTGAGTGGCGTCGTGGTTCTTGCGCAGGAAGGCATTGAGCAACAGATTATGGAAACGCCGTGCCTGCGTCAGGCTGTCCAGGAACAGGCAATGCTCCTGAGCGCCAGGGGTGCCAAAATCGTTGGCGGTACTGCCAACAGCCACCACCAGGGTGTCATAACTGATGTGACGCTCGGGAACCACTTCCACGCCTGCTTCATCGTGAAAGGGTGCGATCACCAGCTGTTTGGCGTCACGATCCAGCCCGCTCATGCTGCCAAGCTGGAACTCGTAATGGTGCTTTTGGGCGTGGGCGCGGTAGTTGATTTCGTTGGCGCTGGCGTCGAGTGACCCGGAAGCCACTTCATGGAGCAGGGGTTTCCAGACATGGGTCAGGCCGGCATCCACCAGAGTAATGCGCGCCCGACGTTTCTTGCCAAGCTTGTTGCCCAGGCTGGTGACGAGTTCCAGTCCGCCGGCACCACCGCCGACCACCACGATGTGATGAAGTTTGTCCATGTAATCAGACCTTTAAGTGAAGAGAGCCAAGCACTCTTTACACAAAAATGCTTGGCTGTCCTCACTGGGGTCAAACGAAAGGTAGGGTGCTAACGCCGGCGGATTAATACTAACGCGGAGAGGGCAGCAGGTACAATTGGACCTAGGTCCCGCTCTCCTTTATACCTCAGGGATCGGGTCAGTGGTGGGGGCGGTATCCGTCCAGTATGGCGGCCATGTCGTCCCCCAGCGCCTGCAACTGTTCAGCAGTCAGGCCCCTTTCGGCCATGGCTCGCAGCGCCATGATCTGGGCCTGAAGCAATCGGGCCAGACGGCTGCAATCCGCTGTTGAAACCAGCTCTCCCCGGCCCTTTGCGTGCTCCAGGGCGGCTCTCAGGGCGTGTTCAATGGCAGACAGAATGCTGTTGGCTTGGGCGGCCAATGCACCGTGTGTGTTACTGGATTCCAACAGGGTTTTGACAATCATGCAGGCCCGCGATGGCGCCTCTGTATCGGGGCCGCAGCTGGCGGCAATGGTGCGCAGGTAATCCTGAAGGCCGTCCACGATGGAGTCGTACTGCTCAAGATGGGCTGCCATTTCCCGGCCACCACGTTCGGCGTAGGAGGCCAGAGCTTCCGAAAACAGCCCGTCCTTGCTGCCGAAGGTGGCGTAAATACTGCCGGGGCGCATATCCAGGGCATGCTCAATCTGCTTCATGGAGCTGCCGTGATAGCCCTTCTCCCAGAACAGGCCAACGGCCTTTTCCAGAGCGGTTTCTCTATCATAACGTGCATGTCTGGCCATATCAGCGATCCACCGTTGCCTTGGTTTGAATGACCATTCAACGATATCTGAAATGCATACTCAACAACAGATTGCGCTGAGGGCCTAGCCCGCGTCCGTGGCCAGTATATTGGCTTGCCTTTCCCGTTTCTTGTTTTGAATCCGCTTGTCCACGCATTGATCCTCGTCCCGTAAAATTACCACACACTCCAGACACTGGATGCATTCATCGTAATCCACCCGCCCATCCTTGCGGATAGCGTTAATCCCGCATTCGTTCTTGCAATGCTGGCAGGGATTGCCGCACAGCTCGACCCGATCCAGCCAACTGAAAAGCCGGAAGCGGCCCAGCACCGCCAGCCCGGCGCCCAATGGGCACAGGTACCGACAGTAGAACTTGTGGATAAACATACCGATCACCAGCAGTCCCACTGCATAAACAACAAACGGCCAGTAGCGTACAAACAGCAGGGTAATGCTGGTCTTGAACGGCTCCACCTCCGCCAGTTGTTCCGCCAGGGTCAGCGAATAGAACGCGGTGCCCACCAGACCCAGGAGAATCGGATACTTGAGGAGGATGAGTCGGCGGTGCCAGCGTTCCGGCACCCTGACTTGCCTGAACTTCAGTTTTTCGCCCAGCCAGGCGGCCATTTCCTGCAGCACACCGAACGGACACAGCCAGCCACAGAACAGCCCCCGGCCCCAAATGAACAGGGTGATGAAGGTGTAAATCCAGAGGATGAAAATCACCGGGTCCAACAGGAAAACATCCAGTGAGAAGCCGTCCCAGACGGCCAGGAAGAGGGTGTAGATGTTGACCACCGAGAGCTGGCCCTGGGCATAGAAGCCAATGAAGAACAGGGTGAAGAACAAAAAGCCCCAGCGGAAACGGTGTACCAGCCCGGTGTGGCGGCTAAGGGATCTCTGTTTGGCAAAAAACACGGTGAGAATCGCCAGGCCGGTCACCAGCAGTGCAATCTGCCACCAACGTTCCTTCCACAGGCCGACCCACACTGGCTCCCGCGAATCTTCCGGGGAAGCGGCGATTTCAACGGCTTCAAACAGGTCGTTGTTGAAGTGGACGGGGATGTCGAAGGTGGTGCGATCCACCATCAGGTGGTTACGCGCGAGCGCGACGTTCAGCTTCAGGGTGGCCTCTTCCCCCGGATTGAAACCGAGGCTGCCGCCGACACGGAACAGGTGGCTGGCGTCGAAGGCCGGCATACCCTTCGCCTGCAGCTGGAGGGTCGGGCCCAACAGGTTGAGATCCCGCATTTCCACCGCGAGGTTGTTCTGGGTCAGCACTATGCGATCAGGGGCGCTGCCCGGTACGAAGTCTTCTGCAACATGATGGAAACTGCCACGGGACAAAACCGCCAGTACCTGGGCGCCGTCTTCATACCTCGCCATGAGTTGCCGGTAGCCTTCGTCACCCAGCAGATTGCGACCGACAATGGGCGCATTGATATAACCAAAGAACAGCTCACTGAAGGGCTCCCCCCCAGGCGGCTCGATAGCCGTGGGGTAATCGGACAGAGGGCGACCGATGGCGTCTTCAACCGTTTTCGCATCCACCCGCCAATGGCCGATGTAGCCCCGGTCGATCAACTGATGCCAGGCCAGGGGTTCATAGAAATCCGGTTTTGCCCGCGTTGGCGCGGCCTGGGCAAAGCCCTCCAGCTTCTGCCGCGCGACCTGCAAAGCGGAGGACAGGACGGTGTCGTTCAGGATCAGGACCGATACCGTGGCCTTACTCACACCGTCAAAATACACCACGTTGCCCCCGGCATCCCGACCGGACCGACTGGAATTTGAGGTGCCAACAATGATCTGCTCCCGCAGTGAGCGGTTCTCGTACTGGTCGGTAAACTGAAACAGGGGCTCTTCACCCAGGCCATGCAGAAACACAGGTTCATGGTGATTCAGGACTTTCACGCCGGCGAACCGGCCACGGGTATCGAGTCCGATCAGCAGTTTGATCGGTTTACCGGCAAAACCCTGGAGACGGGTGAAGTCGGTAGACACGTAGGCATAGCCCAGCAGTTCCTGTAACTGGTACACCGGGTACACCGGGAAGTCCGGCAACTTGTCCTTGATGACGGTTGCTGAAGGGAACAGCTCCTGGATCAATGCCCGTCTCTCCCCGGAAAGCTCCGCGTGGGCCGTGATCAACCAGAACAGACAGGCAAGAAGGAGCAAGATGCGCCCGGCCATAGGGGACTCCTGCAGTTCTTGTTATTGAAACTTCCATGCTAGAGTTTTCGGCGGTTGGCTCAATGCGACCTCGGAGCCACCTGCCTGCTACTTTGTGAGGAGATTTGATGAAAATCGCTGTTTATTGCGGTTCCAGGAGCGGAAATGATCCGGTCTATGCTGACAGGGTCAGGGAACTGGGCGCGTTCTTCGGAAGCCACGGTGCCGATATCGTATTTGGTGGCGGTCATGTCGGGTTGATGGGGATTGTCGCGGATTCCGTGCTGGCCTCCGGGGGGAAAGTCTACGGTGTGATCCCGGAACACCTGCGTGACCGGGAGTTGGCCCACGGCGGATTGACGGAATTGCACGTGGTCAGGGACATGCACGAACGCAAGGCCAAAATGGCGGAGTTGGCCGATGGCTTTGTTGCCCTGCCGGGTGGTATTGGCACCCTGGAAGAAATTTTCGAAGCCTGGACCTGGGGCCAACTGGGTTTCCATCAAAAGCCCTGCGGGCTCTATAACGTCAATGGCTTTTATGATCCATTACTGACGATGGTGTCTGCGATGGAACGTGCGGGCTTCCTGAAGCAGGAATACATCGACATGCTCATCAAGTCGGAGGACCCCGAAACCCTGCTGGACCAGATGCGGCAGTACCACCCTCCGCGGGAAAAGTGGACCTGATCAGCTTGACTACAACCGGGTAACCTTGGTCATCAGCTTGCGCCAATCGATGGGCAGACGTTCTTCCAGTTCCGCCAGTAGCGGGTCTTTTGAATGCAGGGCATCGAAAGGGTGTTTGCTGGCGTAAATCACGGTGTTGTTGCTCTTGCTTCTGAACATCATCAGCACCGCAAAGTGCTTCCTGAGCTGTCGAAAGTAGGGGCCTTCAGGATCCGGTGTGCGGTGATAGTTGAGCACCAGCCAGCCACGGTCGCTCAGCGCCCGGCTGCACTCATCCACAAACTGACGCTGGGCCTGGGCAGGGCTCATACGGTCGGCGTTATAGAGATCCGCAAGGATCATGTCGGTACTGGCATCTGGCACAGCTGCCAGGGCATTGCGCGCGTCTGCGATGGTGACGGCCAGGCGATCGCTGTCCGGCAGGTCGAAAAACTCCAGGGCCACATCCAGCACGGCCTGCCTCAGTTCTACCGCGTGAATACGGCAGTCCGGGTACAGGTGGTGGAATGCATTCACCATGACACCGCCGCCCAGGCCCAGAACGGTGACATGCCTGGGCCTGGCAAAGGCCGCGGGCAACATCATCGCGCGGTTGTATTCGTGTACCGGGAGATGAGGAAAACGGCGGTCGATCTTGCTTTGCTCAAACACTGAGTTGAAGGTCAGGACCCGGTGCTTGCGGTAGTCGATCACCAGGATACTCCCCAGGGCATCACGGGTGTGGTGGATGATATCGCCTTTGTTGAACATGCGGGATGACTGGCTCTCGGGTGGTTACGGTGGTGTCTGCTAATCTGGACATAAGGACACCACCATTGTTAAAACCTTTTTATCACAGAACGGACAGTATCCGGATACAGTTACCGAGATAAAGGCCAACCAACAACAGGAGGCAGCACCGTGAAACTAGAGGTTCGAGGCATCGACGAAGGGAAACCCATCCCGGAAAAGTTTGCGTTTGGGGTTTACAGCCCGGAAGACCACATGAGTTTCGGCCCTAACCGCAACCCGGAAATGAGCTGGGAGGGGGCGCCGGAAGGCACCTGCAGCTTCGTGATCATGATGTTTGATCCAGATGTTCCCAGCGTGGCTGATAATGTAAACCAGGAAGGCAAGACGGTTTCCAAGGACATCCCGAGGGTGGATTTCTTCCACTGGCTACTGGTGGATGTACCCGCCCATACCAGCCGGATTCCCGAAGGTGAGGACAGTGATGGCGTTATCCCCAAGGGCAAGGAACCAGGCCCGGGACCGATCGGCATTCGCGGCGTCAACAACTACACCCAGTTCCTGGCCGGCAATCCGGACATGGCTGGCACCTACGCGGGCTACGACGGCCCCTGCCCACCCTGGAACGATGAAATCATTCATCGTTATCACTATGAGGTGCATGCCCTGGATGTCGAAAGTCTGGGTCTGGATGGCGAATTCGATGGCAACGATGTGCGTGAAGCCATGGCCGGCCATGTACTGGCCAGTGCCAGGGTCACCGGGACCTACACCCTGAATCCGGATCTGCGTTGATCTGATATGGACTCATTGCGTGCCCTGGTTTGTCATGGGGCACGCGTCTTGAAAACGTCGTCTCACTGTCATGTTTCTGTCACCCACCTTTGTGACAGTGGCCCTATCCAGCATGGCTGAAGGGTGGGAGACGAAATGCGGAACTACCGGAGCGTGTTCATTTCCGATGTGCACCTGGGGACGGCGGATTGTCAGGCAGACTATCTGCTGGATTTCCTCAACAACGTCCGTTGCGAGACTCTCTACCTGGTGGGGGATATCGTTGACCTGATTGCGATGCAGCGGCGGGTGCATTTCCCCGATTCCCATCAGGCGGTTATTCACAAATTCATGGAGTTGGCCGCAACCGGTACCCGGGTGGTGTATGTGCCGGGCAATCATGATGAAATTGTCCGTCGCTTCTGTGGCCAGACTATCGCCGGTATCGACATCCGCTATAAGGCAATCCACACCACCGCCGATGGCCGGCGATTCCTGGTCTGCCACGGTGATCAGTTTGATCAGGTGGTGCGCTGTAGTCCGCTGATGTTGCTGGTGGGGGACCGTGCCCACGGACTCCTGCTGCGCCTCAATCGCTGGTTTAACGCCTGGCGGCGGCTCAACGGCAAGCCCTACTGGTCGCTGGCGGCCTGGGTCAAAAGCCGGATCGGCAAAGCGCGCACCTTCATTCGTCGTTTCGAACTGGCCGCCCTGACCGCTGCCGAGCGAGGCCACTATGACGGCTTCATCTGTGGTCACATCCACTCCGCCGGCTTCCTCAGAAGTACCGAAGGCCTTTACTGTAACGACGGGGACTGGGTGGAGCACTGCACCGCGCTGGTGGAACAGGCGGATGGCCAGTTGCAACTGCTGCACTGGTCGGAAAATCCGTCCATCATTGCCTCTGAACCGGAAACTCCGACCCCGGAAATGAGCGGCGACCAGCGTCCGGTGATTGATGTATTGCCCGCGGCGTTCGTGGAGCAGGTGAACCGGGTGATGAACTGATTGCTTGAGGTGTATTGGTTTGATCATGAGAATGAGAGGTAATACTATCAGGCCATCTCCCAAAGCGACGCCAATATGCCTTCCAATCGACATTCCGCCAGCCAACGATTTTGTTCTGTTGAAGGCCAGCGGGCTGGTGACCCGCTGGCCGGTACCGGAACCCATGCCGTCAGCAATCTGTTAATCAGCTGGCCTCGTCCGAAATGGTCCCGCAGCCTGCGCCTGGCTCATAATATGGGTGAGGATCTGACCCAGCGGATAGAGCGTCTCGCTGCCAGTGGTCGGCGGGTGAACATGATTGACCAGCGCGGCCGGTCCGCTTGTAACCACAGAATCTATCTGCTGCCGGAAGGTCGATATTTTGATGTGGAGCGAAGCGAGCTTGCTGATTTCCTGGCAGCGGTGGAATCCGGCAGTGATCTGGCCAACTGGTCGGGTGAACCGATGAGCGAAGCGCTTTTGCTTTGCTGTACTCATGGAAAGAAAGACAAATGCTGCGCGAAATTCGGCTACGCTGCCTATCGCGAGCTTGCAGCCACCGTAAAGGATCGCCGTTTACCTTTTGACGTCTGGGAGAGCTCCCATCTGGGTGGTTGCCGGTTTTCAGCCAGCGTCATGGTCTTCCCCACCATGCGTAAGTACGGTCGCGTTGCGCCGGAACACGTATTGCCCCTCCTTGAGCATGAGGTTGAGGGGGTGCCCTATTTGCCCTGTTATCGCGGCAATTCACTGCTAAGCCAGCCCCAACAGTGTGCAGAAATCGCAGCATTGGAGTGGTTGTCGGAGCATCAGGTGACTACAAGTCTCTCGGTCGGAGCCGAGTCGATGTCCGGCAATGATGAAGCCTCTGTGCGGGTGGACTGGACGGCGGCTCACACATCAGGAACGCTGATCGTGGAATGCAGGGTCATCGAGGTGATGCGGGTGGATACCTGCGCCGACTTTGATGCGGGCCCCACGCCTTCCCGTTGTTGGGTTGCGAACGACATCAGGTCCCTCATCGGGTGACAACGTCGTGCGCCTTTGGTGCGCATGTGCGGTTTACCAGTGACTCGATATTCCTGAGAATTGCAGAGGCGTCGGTTACCCGCGCCAGCCAGCTCAGGGGAATACCTCGCTCTCCCCCCACGCCGTGAATTGCGGCATCAGCAACCCATCCCCCGGCAATTGCATTGATAATGCGAGGGACTTGGCTGGCTGGGACATGGTTGATCATGGAAGAGCCTCCAGATTCAGTGGCTGGCCGTCAGACCGGATTAGTGGCCAGAATTTTTTTCAGAAAATCCTTCGTTCGGGGATCCTGCGGGTGGTAGAAGATCGCGCTGGGTGGCCCCTGTTCCACAATACGACCGCCGTCGATAAAGATCACCCGGTCGGCCACGTCCCGGGCGAAGGACATTTCATGGGTGACCACCATCATGGTCTGGCGCTCTGACGCCAGCTGTTTCATCAGCCCCAACACTTCTTCTACCCACTCTGGGTCCAGGGACGAAGTGGGCTCATCAAATAGGATGACTTCGGCGCCGGCGGCCATCGCGCGGCCAATACCGACCCGCTGCTGCTGGCCCCCGGACATGGAGGCGGGATAGGCATCCGCCTTGTCGGCCAGGCCGATCTGTTCCAGTATTTCCCGGGCCCGCTTATACGCCTTTTCCTTTGGCCAGCGGTCCACCACCAGCAGACGTTCGGCGATGTTCTGTAGCGCAGTCTTATTGGCAAACAATGCGTAGTTCTGGAACACAAACGCTGTCTGCCGGCGCATAGCGAGGATCTCTCCCCGGCTGGCCTTGTCTGCATCTACGGTCAGGTCGCCGACGGTGATCGTGCCAGCGGTCGGTTGCTCCAGGAAGTTGATGCAACGCAGCAGGGTGGACTTGCCGGTGCCCGAAGGGCCGATGATCACCACGATTTCGCCCTTCTCAATGGTGAGGTCAATGCCGTCGAGGACCACGGCCTTGCCAAAATGCTTGCTCAGCGACTGCAGTTTGATCATCGGCTGTAGGCCTTGTTGAGGCGGATTTCCAGGTAGTGCTGAAGCTTGGACAGCAGCTCCACCACGATCCAGTACATAATGGCGGCGACAATGAACGCCTCGAAGTACAGGAAGCTGCCGGAAGCTTCTTTCTGGGTGGCGCCCATCAGTTCGGTGACCCCCAGGGTGAATGCCAGGGAGGTGGCCTTGATCATGTCGATGAAGTAGTTCATCAGCGTGGGCAACGCGACCCGGGTGGCCTGGGGCAGCACGATACGTCGCATCAGCTGGCCATTGGTCATGCCGATCGACAGCGCGGCCTCGGTCTGGCTGCGATCAACACCGACAATGGCGGCGCGGATGGATTCGGCCATGTAGGCGGAAAAGTGCATGGTCAGTCCCATGATGGTCGCGGTAATGCCGTCGATGACCGTCAGTGCACTGACCAGCTGTGGCAGCCCGTAATAGAACAGGAACAACTGAACCAGTAGCGGTGTGCCCCTGAAGAAGGAAATGAATACGATGGTCAGTTGATTGAGCACCGGGATAGCCAGTACCCGGACGACGGCAAACAGGCAGGCGAGGATCAGTGCCAGTACCATCCCGATAGTCGCCAGTTGCAGGGTAAGGGGCAGGTACCTGAGCAAGACAGGTACCAGCCCGAGCATGTAGTCGACGTTCAACACGTCCATAGGAAATCAGCCCTCGGTGTGCCCCTCAGGGCTGAGTGATGTCCGTGCCGAACCACTTCTCTGAAATGGACGTCAGGGTTCCGTTTTCCCGCAGGGTCGCCAGGGCCTGGTTGACCTCATCCCGCAGGGCCCGTCCGGCCTCGGTATCGCGGAACGGATAGGCGTTGGTGATCTGGGAAAACGTCGGGCCCGCGAGTGCCAGTGGCAGGGGTTTCTCCTTGATGATCTGACTGGCACTGACCCGGTCCATCACGAAGGCGTCAACACGACCGAGCGCCGTATCCCGCTCCAGGTTGCTGTCATAGGTCTTGATGTTGATTTCATCGGCGTAGGGCAGCTCCCGCAGCAGGGCCTCGAAATTTGAGCCCAGGTTCACCGCAACGGTTTTACCCTTCAGATCTTCCACACCCTGAATCTCGGTGTTGCCTTTCTTGACGACCACCTGGGCGCCGTCATAGACGTAGGGATCACTGAAAATATACGCTTTCTGGCGTTCTTCGGTGATGGTGATCTGGTTGGCGACAGTATCGATGCGCCCCGATTCCAGCATGCCAAACAGGCCCGAGAAATTGGCGGTTTCGTACTTGATGTCACGTCCCATTTCCTCGCCCAGGGCATTCATGATATCGACATCAAAGCCCTTGAGTTGGTCCTGCTCGACAAACGTAAACGGGAAATACTGGCCAGACATCCCGACTCTTAACGGGTTATCCTGCGCGAGCAAAGCTGTGCTTGCGGACAGGGAGATGATCATTAGCATTGTGGCCAAGAACGTTTTCATAATGCCTCCTTCCGACGTGTATCGTATCTAAAGCATAGACTGGGGTTAAAATTGGGCAATGACACTAAGGAGTTGTGCAGAGGCAAGGCCCCTTGAAGATGTTTTCATAACTTGACGACAAAGCGAGGAATACCATGGTCCATGATCAGGTGAAGGACTATTACGGGAAAGTACTGCAAAAATCCGATGACCTGCAAACCAATGCCTGTTGCACTGACGATGCCATGCCCAGCCACCTCAAGCCGATTATTGGCAAGATCCACGATGAAGTGCTTATGAAGTATTACGGCTGTGGTCTGGTCGCACCGGAACAGTTGGAAGGTATGCGGATTCTTGACCTGGGCAGCGGCTCGGGCCGGGACGTTTATGCGCTGGCGGCCCTGGTCGGGGAATCAGGGGAAGTGGTCGGCGTTGACATGACCGATGAACAGCTGGAGGTGGCCCGTCGCCATGTGGATTACCATGCTGATGTGTTCGGATTTTCTAAACCCAATGTTCGCTTCCTCAAGGGCTATATCGAGAAACTGGACGAGCTGGATCTGGAGCCGGGCAGCTTCGACATCATCGTCTCCAACTGTGTGATCAACCTCTCTCCGGACAAGCCGGCGGTATTGCGAGAAGCCTATCGTTTGCTGAAACCCGGTGGCGAAATGTATTTCTCGGACGTCTACTCGGATCGCCGAATCCCGGAATCACTGGTCAACGACCCGGTGCTTTATGGCGAATGTCTCAGTGGCGCGCTCTACTGGAACGACTTCGAGAACCTGGCAAAAGCCGCCGGCTTTGCCGACCCGCGCCTGGTGACAGACAGCCCGATCACCATCAATAACAGCGCCCAAAAGGAGAAAACCGGCTCTATCCGCTTCTTCTCGGCCACCTACCGACTGTTCAAGCTGGAAGGGCTGGAGCCAGCCTGTGAGGATTACGGCCAAGCGGTTATCTATCGCGGCACCATCGCGCACCACCCTCATCAGTTCGATCTCGACAAGCACCACGCCATTCCGGCGGGGAAGGTATTCCCGGTGTGTGGTAACACTCACCGTATGTTGAAAGACACCCGTTTTGCGGAGCATTTCGAGTTTATTGGTGACGGTGACACTCACTTTGGCATTTTCAAGGATTGCGGTACCGATGTGCCCTTTGGGAAGGGTGATGATCAGGGCGATGATGAAGGTGCCGGTCAGGGAGGGTGTTGTTAAGCCCTACGTATCAGAGTTTTCGGGAGCGTCGCTGAGGTCGGTGTAGAGCGAGTGAATCATCGGACACCGCTGAGGGTCCCGGCTGCAGCGGCAACGTTCCACCAGGTCATCCAGGGTGGCCTCCATCTGCCTCAGGCCGGCGATCCTGCGACGCACATCGCCTAGCTTGTGTTCGGCCAGGACCCGAGCTTCATCGCAATGGGTGCCGTCCTCCAGCTTCAGCAGTTCGCCGACCTGCTCCAGACTGAAGCCCAGCCACTGGGCCGAGCGAATAAAGTGCAGGCGGGCCACCGCCTTCTCATCATAACGCCGGATCCCACCATAGGCTTTCTCCGGGACCTCCACCAAGCCCCGGCGTTGGTAATAACGGATGGTTTCCACATGGGTGTCTGCCATCTTCGCCAGGGTGCCAATGGTCATGGATGTTTGTGACGTGGTCATGGTCTTTGACTCCGTAGTCAGGTACGGAAGTAAGCTTAGATCATAGACCCACACAGTGATACGGAGTGCCCTCATGAAGAACCCGAGTACGCTATTGCGTGTCAGCGTAATCGGCACTGTCATCGTTGCACTGTGCTGCTTCACGCCGATCCTGGTGATTCTGTTGGGTGCCCTGGGTCTGGCGGCCCTGATTGGCTATCTGGACTATGTGCTACTGCCGGCTCTGGCTATGTTCACTGGCCTGACCTTCTACGCTTTGTGGCGCAAGAAACAATACGACGCGCTTTCCAACGACGGTAACGGCAAATCCCCTTTCAGGGAGCCACACTCATGAGTGAAAAAAGCCCACATATTGCCATTATCGGAAGTGGTGGCACAGCCATGGCAGCAGCCCTGAAAGCCACCGAGCGTGGTGCCAGTATTACCCTGATTGAGCGGGGAACCATTGGCGGCACCTGTGTGAATAGCGGCTGTGTGCCCTCGAAGATTCTGATTCGTGCGGCCTATATCGCGCACTTACGCAATGAAAGCCCGTTTGATGCTGGCCTGAGCGCCCGATCGCCGAAAATAGACCGAACTGCCTTGCTCGCACAGCAGCAGGGCCGGGTGGAGGAACTGCGCAATGCCAAGTATGAGGACATTCTGCGTGACCATCCAGGCATCACAGTATTGAATGGCGAAGTCCGGTTCATCGATGCTAATAGCCTGTCCGTCAGATTGAATGACGGCGGTGAGCAAACCGTTCACTTCGACCGGGCCCTGATCGGCACCGGCGCACGTCCTGCGATACCGCCGGTGCCCGGCCTTGCTGATACGCCCTACCTGACATCGACCAGTGCGTTGGTTCTGGATGAGATTCCCCGGAGGATGATTGTTATCGGTGCCTCGGTAGTAGCGGTAGAACTGGCCCAGGCCTTTGCCCGGCTGGGCAGCCAGGTTACTGTGCTGGCCCGAAGCCGTCTGCTATCGCGGGAAGATCCGGCGGTCGGGGAAGCCGTGGAAGCGGCGTTCCGCCGCGAGGGCATCGAGGTGATCAAGCAGACTGAGGCAAGCCGCGTCGACTACCTCGACAATGAATTTGTGGTGGCCACCGGCGCTGGCATTTTGCGGGCGGATCAATTGCTGGTTGCCACCGGGCGCACCCCGAATACTGACAGCCTGAACCTGGAAACGATCGGTGTGGAAACCCGGGGCGGTAGCATTGTCACGGACGATCACATGCAGACCACTGTGCCCGGCATCTATGCCGCAGGCGACTGCACTGATCAGCCCCAGTTTGTCTACGTTGCGGCAGCAGGAGGCAGCCGGGCTGCCGTGAATATGACCGGCGGTGACGTCACCCTCGACCTCAGCGCCATGCCGGCGGTGGTCTTTACTGACCCCCAGGTGGCCACGGTTGGCCTGACCGCAGCCGATGCTACAAACGAGGGCTTTAACGTCGATACTCGCTCACTCGATCTGGAAAATGTGCCTCGTGCTCTGGTGAACTTCGAAACCAATGGCTTTATCAAGATGGTAGCGGAGCAGGATTCGGGGCGATTACTGGGCGTACAGGCAGTCACCGGCGAGGCCGGTGAGCTGATCCAGACGGCAGTGATGGCAATACGGGCAGGCATGTCGGTGCAGGACATTGGTGACGAGCTGTTTCCGTACCTCACCATGGTGGAAGGTTTGAAGCTCTGTGCCCAGACGTTCAGCAAGGATGTCAGCAAGCTGTCCTGTTGTGCCGCCTAGAAGAAGGAAGCGCAGTTTGACCTTGGAGCAGGTAAAGGGTTCTACACTGTTTTTATACCTATGAGGGCATTGCCATGGTTAGAAAACTTACCCTGCTGCTGGCAGCTCTGATTGTCAGTGGTGCTGTGCTGGCGGCCGATAATCAGTACGTTCTGGGCGTAGACGGCCTGGCCTGCCCGTTCTGTGCCTACGGCATAGAAAAACGTCTGAACAAGGTGGACGGTGTTACTGACGTGCAGGTCGATGTGGGCGAAAGCGTGGTCCATGTAACCCTACAGGAAGGTAAAGTGCTCACCGAGGATCGGGCACGTCAGGCGGTTGATGAAGCGGGCTTTACGCTTAGATCCTTTTCGGCAGCCGAGGGCGGAACAGGCAATGGACAGTAACCGGTATTCCGTCAGCGTGGCGTTGCTGGTGGGTGCCCTGCTGCTGGCGAGTGTGTCTGCGGTGCAGTCTGCCCCCAACACCTTCAACACTGCCCTGCCGGTAGCCGAGGGGCAGTACCTCTGGCGCGAGCAGCTTGTATTGCGTG